>JBLINZ010000398.1:0-5930 GCA_047639375.1 Mariniblastus sp.
CGTTTTCAACGATTGTACGATGAGCAAGAGGCCTTTCCTGATATCCTCCTGATTGATGGTGGCAAGGGGCAACTCAGCAGCGCCGTCGCGGCGTTTCAGGCGTTGGGTATCGAGCCGCCAGTTTTGATTTCCTTAGCCAAAAAGAATGAAGAAATTTTCCGACCTGGTGAAACGGAGCCGATCCGTCTTAGCCGTCATTCATTTTCATTAAGACTCTTGCAATACGTGCGTGATGAAGCCCATCGGTTCGCTCAGCATTATCACCACATCCTACGTGGCAAATCGCAGTTTGACTAACAGCCGTCACCCTTCCGGGATCGAGTGTCGCTCTTGGTTCCGTGGCTGACATTTATTCGTTTTAATTTTTTGTATCGTTGAATGGTAAATCGGCGCGTCAGGATTTGGGGGTTTCATATGCGCGACGATAGATTGTTTTTGCCAGCAGGTACCGGAGACAAACGCAGAGTGTTTGCAAGCACAGACGAATAACGAGTCGTGTCAAGGCAAGCCACCCAGGTGGGCTCTTTTTTGTGAACTGGCTTGTTGATTGAATGACCTGTTAAGTGAGCAATCATAGCCCGAATGCGCCAGCGAGGCAGAGCACTTGTTAATGGCCCGGCTTCGATCGTAATGCGTCCTCTCAGACTCGCTTTGAAATTGCACGCTTTTTTTCCAAATTAGCTTTTCGTCGGGGCCTTGGGTCCTGACGAAAATCGTTGCTGTAGAAGTTTTGGGCTAACCAAAAAAATCAAACTTGATCGCCCCTCACAAGCGGTTATCCATTCTCAACTCGGCGTCTTGAGTATCACGCTCCCGTCGCAATCGACTGAGTTAGTTGAGTTGTTTTGAATCTGTATTTCCCCTCATCTCCATCCCTTCTCTCCACGAATCATGACCAAGCTTGATCAAACGGCTCCTGTTTTGGCTTGGCTTCCGGCAGCCTCATGCTCCGGCTCTTCTGGCAACAACGGAAAACACGCTGCCTGCAACAATCGTTATATCCGTTTCAAAGTCGTAGTATTTGGGAGGGTGTTCCCTTTTCGGGTTGGAGAAATAGCACTATCCACAAAACGTCGTATGTTTCTGTGAATGACTTTGAGTCATCTCATTCCTTCCCCATCAGATCGTGCGATGTCTCAATCACCTACCCATTCATCTCAAGCTAAACAGGGTACGCGGCCCGTTGGTTTCCGCGCAGGTAAGTCATTTGAAGCGACTGCGGGTGGGCGTAACGGGCAATCGGCAACGAATCCCAATGTCCCACAACCATCAGTGTCAGCCTCGGCCTCGCAAGCACTGTCCGCGACTCCGATCGGTATGAGTGCTCGTTCCGCGCCACCCATGAAGAAACGCGCCAAAGGCAGTGGGTTTTTGAGTGCTTTGTTCTTGCTTGCGTTCTTTGGCGTCGGCTATTACGTCTGGGTTTCTATTCTTCAGTATCAAACGTTTGGTGTGATTGAAGGTCGCGTGATCGCGGTTGCATCGCCTTGGGATGGAACGGTCGCCAACTGGCAGGTGCGGGATGGCGAAGTGGTCACACAGGGCCAAGTCCTCGCGCAGATTTCGAACATTGATATGCTGCATCAATTGGCAGCCTATGGCGATGAGCTCAAGATGAGTCAGGCCTTGCTGGATGCTGAAATGTCAAAAGTCAAATTTGAGGCTCAGAATCAAACAGAGCGAAGCCAGAAATCAGTTGCCGAATACCTTAAGTCGTATGGTGAGTTGCTTTCTGAAAAAGCGAGGTTTGAACAACTCGATTTGAAGTTTGAGCGAACGAAAAATCTCGCTCGATCCAACAATATTTCACGCGCGGAATACGAACAGATATTCTTTCAATTGGCTGGCCAACGCAAGAAAATCGAAAAACTATCTGATGCGGTCGAAGTCCTCAAAATTCGTAGCACGGACTTGACCATCGCAGATCATGATGGGGCGCCCCGCCTGAAGCCAATTTTAGCAAAAATCGAATTGACTCAATCGAGAATCGCTAGGCTGCGGGAACGCATCGATCAAGGACAAATCAAATCTCCTGTCAGTGGTCGAATCTCGAAACGCAGTTTGCTGACTGGCGAGTCGGCACGATTAGGTGAAACGGTAATCGAAGTCTTGGAAGATAACTCAGTCGAAGCCGTGCTTTATGTGCCGCAGAAATTGGTGGCAGAGTTTGTGGTCGGTCACGAAATTGAGATCATGCTCGAACCTCAAGAACGCCCCATCAGATGCGTCGTGAGTCGATTTGGTGATCGATTCGAGCCAGCTCCCACTAGCATTCAACGGTACTACCAAGTCAATCAGCCATTGTTGCCGGTGTACCTTAAACCTTGTGCCGACGCCCAGCAAAGTCAAGATTTGAGGATTGGTGGCGTTGTCAAACGTCCCTACGAATACAAAAAGGCGATCGAAAGTATGGTCGATGACGCAAAATCTTTCACTCGACTCTTTCAATCACACACGGAACCAAACGAAATGCAAGTTGACGTAGCGGAAGCCTTTACGGTGGTTCAGCAAACTCCATTTACTTCGGAGGCGGGGATTGAAAGTCCTCAGGCTTGGGAACCCTCCGACAATGAAATGCCCTCTGTTGTGACTCAAGAAAATTTCGGGTCGTCAGTTTTTAAATCCAATACGAATGCGGTTCCATTCGGGGAACTGCCCGTTTCGGCTGACTCGAGTTTGGGTGATGTTGACTGGCCAGAAGATAATGCAAAAACACTAGAGCCCAAACGTGAATGGACGGATGCTTCCCTGCCTTCCTTCAGAACTAACGCTCCGTCCGATCACACTTTTTAACTGTTGACGAAGGAGTGTCATGCCAATTCACGAAACGCTGACAAGTGTCCCGATTATTGGGGCAGATGCTGAGCTGCAAAATAGCCTGCGGTACGTCGTGAAGCAGAAGCGAACGGAATCAAGCGGGACGAGAAGCGTCAATGCCAAGGTCGCCCAGTTCAAGAACAATAAACGCAAGATTGCTCGCTATCCCATCACGAACTCCGTGATCGCGTATCCCGTTTTGGATAGTCGCGAGATCGCGACTTGTCACGCGTTGGTCGGAATTGGATTGAATATCGGGACGGGTGGGATGCAAGTCCTGGTTGATTCCATCGAGCCCTACCTGGGGTTGGAGATTTTGGTGGGCGTCGAGCGAACGCCGGGCGACTATCACTTTTGCGCAGGATTGATCACTTCGGTTCGTGAAGTCCAAAAGAATACATTTGAGGCAGGAATCGAATTTCGCGGATACTGGAACGAAATTCTGTCCTGCGAGCAAATTGTCCCGGTACTTGATCGCGAACAAATGCGTTTCCTTCAGCCGTTTCCCGAGACTAATCTGGCGTCACTGTGCCGTGTCGGCGCGGCGAATTCGGTGCCGATGGACTCCGTGCTTGTTTGCCCCCATTGCCGTGGGATTCCAACCATTCGCACCGGGTGCAGCATGTGCCTTTCGAACAATGTTAAGGCCTCGCGGATGATTCATCATTTCGCGTGTGCGAATGTAGATTTTGTCGAGGCATTTGAGCAGGAAGACGAGTTATGTTGTCAAAAATGCCGCACGCGTCGAATGGTTGTTGGTGCCGATTACGAATATCTAAATGGGCCAGAAGCTTGTTGCGACTGCGGACAATCTAGTTTGACGAAAATAGATATCGGACATTGCCTGAGTTGCGAACTTCGGTTCCCAATGGAGATGGCCCACGAAATTGAACTAATGGGATACCGT
Source organism: Mariniblastus sp. (assembly GCA_047639375.1). Classification (GTDB taxonomy): domain Bacteria; phylum Planctomycetota; class Planctomycetia; order Pirellulales; family Pirellulaceae; genus Mariniblastus. The sequence goes on from JBLINZ010000398.1 coordinate 3,725, forward strand.
GTTAAACGACTGGATATATTGGATCTCATCTCTGTCGACCACTGAGAAGCTTTGGATGTTCCTTCCGTTTCTTCTCTTCGACGGCACCCGTTACACTCTCGCGACCGGCGTGATGGTGATTTACGATGCGCTCTCTGTCCTCTGGAATGGCTTGTTCGGTAGTGCCGAGGAAGAAGACTGGAGCTACTGTCCGACAGTGGCGGTGATGATCGTCGGTCTCAATGAAGGGGAGACGATCAAAAACGCATTGGAGTCTGTCTACGACACGTATCCAAAAATGGATCTTTACGTGGTCGATGATGGCTCAACCGATGACATGGCGGCAAACGCGTCTGAATTTGCGAAAAAGCATCGGGGTGTCACGGTTTTGCGTCGCAAAATTCGAGGCGGAAAATCTTCAGCGATGAACATGCCGTTGCCGTTTATCAAAGCGGAAATTGTGGTCGTCATCGACAGTGATTCGCATTTGGCTCCTGGGGCAATTTGGAATATCGTTCAGCCCTTCAGGGACTCAGAGGTGGGAGCGGTTTCGGGAAGTGTGAGCGCACGCAATCCCTACGTTAACCTCTGTACGTGGCTCCAAGCCTTGGAGTATCGCCGTTCTATTTTCTTGGGCAGAATCTTACTGTCGCGTCTCGGGGTTTTGGGTATTGTTTCGGGAGCCCTCGGTGCGTTTCGCAAGTCGGCTTTGGATTCGTTTGGCGGGTGGGACGTCGGACCTGGCGAAGACGGAGATCTGACGATTAAGTTTCGGAAGGCGGGTCACAAGATTGGCTATGTTCCAGAGGCCTCTTGTTTGACCAATCTGCCTACCAAGTTTGGCGACTTGACGAAACAACGACGACGCTGGGAATGGGCCGCCGTGACCTTCGAATGCAGGAAGCACATTGATGCTGGGAATCCGTTTGGGAAACACTTCGATATCAAAACATTTCTGATGTTGCTCGAGCGCTGGGTCTTCAATCTTGTGCTGCCCTACTTGGCACCCTGCTTTGTGGCGTACGTTTTGTGGACGCGTTCGACAACCGACGTTTGTTATCTCGCATTATTTTTGTATGCCGCCTATGCCGTCTGCGATTTAATTCAACTAGGGTTTTTGTTATTCTATTCGCCCAACAAGAAGCAAGACATGATGCTTGGACTAATATCGCCGTTGATGCCGATCTACTATGTTTATCAGAAATTCGTGACACTGATCGCGATTACAGAAGAACTGTTTCAACGTAAATCATTCCAAAGCGACTTCGTGCCCGAACGAGTGCGGAATGCGACTTGGCATTGGTAATCAGGATGTCTGTTTAACGTTTCTGGGTAATTCCAAATTAGAGTCGGGACGCGACAAGGGTTTTTTGAAAGAATTATGGCATACCAAACTAATGCCCTTAATGCCATCTTCATTGGCGGCGAAGACTTTCACTTCGCCAAGGAGGTTTGGGGGTTGAGGTGCTTAAGAATTTGTATGCGGCCCCCTTCTTGAACGGTATTCTGAGGCATGACTACGTTGGATGCAATTTGATGAGTTAACGAAACTCTCCCAGTTCCTATCCAGCGACTGGTTCTAAAGAAATCTTCAGAGTCTCCAATTTTGACTCCGGAACTGGCTCCTTTGTTGATGGCAACAGCATTGCCATGGATGGTAATTACATGGCCTGAACGTATTGAATGGGTCGAGTTTTGGCCGTAGCGTTACTTTTGTGGGATTCCCAGCCGCTGAGAAAACACGCGATCAGTGCGACAGAAATTAGCACGAGTTTCAGACCAAATTTGATTGAGCTCGATTTTCTAAGAGTCACTTAGAACGCTGCACCAATCAAGATGTTCGTCCGATTCATCATTCCACAGCGTAATGTCAGGGACCAGTCTCCCAACCCAATGGAGTGTTTTTGGCATGGACCGTGTGTTGCACGCGTGTTGCTGCGTTAAATTCGTTTCGCTTGGTGAAACGGAAGCTGGTCCATAAAAGACTCGCTCGTTTTGGGACATTTGGGAAAGGGAGCTTGTGTTTGCGGAAGACTTGAAAAGAAACAACTACCCCCAAATTCAACACCAAGGTGCCACTTCCTCTTCAAAGCACGAACCCCAAACGCACGCTCTCGTTCAAGGCGTGGCAGCGCGTTTACGTAGCAGTTCTTTCAGAATGGTCCGCACGTGCGACGAGGGAATAGCGTAAGTAGCCGCTCTTCCTTTGCGGGCGATATTGATGCCC
>JBLINZ010000399.1:0-5922 GCA_047639375.1 Mariniblastus sp.
CACGTATTTTCGGGCTGCGGGGGACATCTTGTTGTCCGTGGCCAGCATTTGCTTGATCATCGAATCAATGTTCAGTTTAGATTTGGCAAACTTAAGGACCGTCTCCAGTTCAGGATCCAACTCCAACGCGTTGACGGTGAAGATCGCTTCGGCACCGGCCAACCCGCCAAGATCGACGGCAGCTTTAACTGCTTCGGCTCGGACGATTGCAGCGGAATCACTGGCAGCTGCGGCGAGTATCGGTTCCCAGCCATCGGCGGATCCCGCCCAATGACCGAGCGTTCGAATCGCGGCGGCGCGAACAAGAGGTTCATCCGCTTGGAAAACGCGTTTGAGCAGTTCCAGATTTGGCATCCGATGTTCTTCAAAAACCCACAAGCATTCTAAAAGAGCTTGTGCTTCGTCGGTGGTTGGTCCGCCCGCTGGCTTGGGAGTTCCCCGCATCAGACCTTTTTTGGGATCAAGCGTATCGGCAAACGCGGCGACTTCCGCTCTGACGTCCGCTGTTTCTCTTCCGCTCAATTCCAAGCGAGCACGGTACCGTGTCGCATTTTCTCCGGAGAAAAAGTTTTGGCAAACTTCTGCGATGGGTTTGCCCTTCATTTTGGGCGGCGTGACGAGCGGGCGGTTTTCATAGGTCACGCGATAGATCCGGCCATGCGAATGGTCGCGATTGGGGTCACGCATATTGTGTTGCATATGACCGATCAGGGCGTTGTGCCAGTCGGCAATATAAAGGGCGCCATCGCCGCCAACTTCCATGTCGCTAGGGCGGAAGTTGGGATCGTCTGAGTAGACGATTGGTTCAACTTCCGTCGCCGAAATGTCTGCGCCGTTGTATTCGACACGGTGTTGCAGCACGCCGAGAAAGCCAATCGCGTTGCTGATCAAGAAAGAGCCGTCATTCTCCGGCGGAAAATGAGAGCTTGAGAGAATTCCGTTTGCTGGAACTGGGCGAACACGTTTTTTAAACCATTGTTTGTTGCCGACGCCTTTGCCGATGTTGATATAGCTTCCCGTTCCGCCGGTCCCATCGTTGGCAAACTGATAACCCCATTGATCGAGGACGTCGCCGTGTGGGTTGGGTCCGATGGGAAAGTGAAACTCGAATTCAAAGGTGCGGGGATTGAAGCGATGAACGCCGGATTGGCCAGAGCGGAAGGTCTTTGTGGGCGTCTCAAAATTGGAAACATTAAAAATTCCGCGAGAGAAATATAGCCATCCATCGGGGCCCAAGAGTAAAGCATTGGCGGAGTGATGGCTGTCTGCACTGGAAATGCCTTGCAGCATTCGGATCTTTTTGTCGGCTACGTCGTCGCCGGTGGTATCTTTGAGGAACCAGATTTCAGGTGGTGCTGCGACCAACATGCCGCCGCCCCAAAACTCGAAACCCGTGACAGTGTTCAGGCCATCGGCGAAAACTTTGCACTCGTCTGCAACGCCATCGCCATCATTGTCGGGCAAGATCATGATGCAGTCTTTGCGTGGTTTGGCTGGATCCCAGTGGGGATAAGATTCCCAAGCTGCCACGAAAAGTCGGCTGTCGCTATCGAATGACATTTGAACTGGGTTGATCAAGCGAGGGAACATTTTTTCTGAAGCGAACAGATTCACCTTCATGTTCTGATGGACCGTCATCTTGGAAATCGCTTCTTCGGGATCCAGATACGGCCAGGCGCCGCCGTTCAGAGGTCCTTCTTTGTTGGGACGCACCGAGAGGGCCTTCGGGAGGTTGTCGTCATTGACAACCAGGTCGTTTCCTTGGGCGACTGCCCAAACTCGTCGGTCGCGGTTCGTCGTCATCACGTCGAACATTTCCATTTCGCGAAGCATCACGTCTGCGTTGGACTGGTCAAACCACGCTAGTTTTGAGCGGCCGCCGTACACGTTGTACCCGTCGACTACTCGGTATCGACTGAACCAATGGTAGTTTTTATCCAGCACCGATTCACGAAGTTTTTGGATGTCTTGATCGGACGGAGCCGTTGAGCCAGGAAAAAGTCGCGGGATGATCGACTGAGCGAGTGCTCGGTTGCCGTGATCAAGAAGGTGGATTCCATTCATGGTCAACGGAGTTTTGGCTCGTTGATAGAGTCCGCCCGAAGTATTGAACAAATCCAAGAACGGGACATTGCTGGCGTCGCAAATCCGTTTCATCGATTCGGTATAAAGCTTAAGGTTTGAGTTGTTTTTGGCGCCATCAGGGAGATGGGGGCTTTTGTGGTTTTCGTGAGCAATGGGGGAAAAGAAAACCAAGCGGGGTGCTGTTTTCCCGTTGTATTGCTTGGCCTGCATTTCCTTGATGAGATCGGTCAAATCCGTTTCAAATTGCTGGAGTCCCGCCTCGCCTCGTAGGGATTCGCTGTAACCAAAGAAGCAAAAAATAACGTCCGCCTGACACTTGGTGAGCCATTGGTGAGGATCTCCAAAGTTCGCAGAGCGAGGACGTGTCTTGAGTTCGTCAGCCGCGAATCCAAGGTTGCGAAACGTAAGTTCATGTGTGGGGTGGAGGGCATGAATGTACGTTTCCAGCCAGCCGTGATGTTGCATTCGGTCGGCAAGCGTGTTGCCGAGGTAACAAACATTGTCATTAGGCTCTAGTTCGATCCCCGATTGTGCTGAGCTTGAGATTGGAAACGCAGCAAATAGAATCAAATAAAACAGACTCGTAAATGTGGTACGCAAGAATGTTGGCGAGAACGGAATCGTCATCAGCTGATTACTTTCGATTGAGATTGTTTCGACTGCTAAAATTCTAAACCATTGGAGCGTGCTTTTTGAGCAGGCTATCCAATTGAATCGAAATTTTGTTTTTCGTTTTGATTGCAATCACGGATGGCCGTCAGGCTTGAATCTAAGCAATGCTTTGATTTGAGACCGGGGCCGGTTGGACTCGGGAAGCACATTTTGAAACCGTTGTAGTTTTACAGGCTGCGATAGGAAAATGCGCGTTGTCACACAGTTTTTCTAAACCGCATGGAATTATGCCCCCCAAGGGTTGAATGAGGATTGCCAACGATCCAAAATTACAACACGAACCGTCGGGTGAATGATTCCACTTGCTAATGAAGCACTTGGCGATTCGCATATCAACTTGGACTCATCTCAGGAACAACCATGACAGCCAGTTTACGATTGATGCGACTTGGCGCGATTCTATTGATGTTAATTTCGGGGATGTTGGTGGTTGGGTCGGCTGGCGGTCAGACGCAAGCTCCAAAGAGCGAGATCGAAGAACCGACGAAAACTGTACACCCGCGGTTGGCATCCTTTGCCGAACATCAAGCGATGGCGACGGCCTCACCTCATGCTGCGAATTCGTGGCAGCCAGTCGGGCCAACTCGAATGGTTGGACGAGGAACAGACATTGCTGTTCACCAATCGCAGCCGGGAACGTTGTTTTTTGGAACGGCCTCTGGAGGAGTTTGGAAGTCGACGGATGATGGTCGGAATTGGAAACCTGTATTTGAGAATTACGCTTCGGCGAGCATTGGAGACATTGCGATCGCTCCCTCCGATCCGAATATGGTTTGGGTTGGGACCGGCGAATCAAACTTGCTAAGAAGTTCAATGGCGGGTGTGGGCGTCTACAAATCTAGCGATGGTGGTGAGACGTTTGAGCATATGGGCCTGCCGGAGTCGCATCATATTGCTCGAATTGTGGTTCATCCTAAAAACGCTGACATTGTATATGTGGCGGTATCGGGGCATGAGTACACCAACAACGCCGACCGTGGCATCTATAAAACGGTTGACGGAGGAAAGACTTGGGAGCGGGTGTTTTTCAAGAACGAACGAACGTCGGTCGTGGATTTGGTGATTGATCCCAAGCATCCAGGGACTCTGTACGCCGGCACCGCGCCGCGGTTGCGTCGACGTTGGAATGACCCAGTGGGTGGTCCTGAGACGGGTGTCTATAAAACGACGGACGATGGACGGACTTGGAAATCGCTCAACACAAACGGATTACCAGACTTAATGACTGGCGAATATGAACGCGTTGGAATTGATGTCTGTGCAAGCCAACCAGAAACGGTTTACGTGCTTTTCAACCACGACCGTCCTGCAACGGAAAAAGTCGGTGCTAAAGTTTATCGCAGCGATGACCACGGTGAGAACTTCCGGTTGATCGCCGGCAACGAAAAAGTTCGCACGACACATCCTGGCTATGGATGGTTCTTTGGCCAGATCCGGGTAGATCCAAACGACGCTGAAACGCTCTACGTGATGGGACTTTCCGCTCGAATTTCTCGCGACGGTGGCTACTCATGGGAGAGTATCCGTGGAAGTCACGTCGACTATCACGGAGCCTGGATCAATCCGGAAGATTCCAATCACGTCGTGATTGTGAATGACGGTGGCGTGATGATTTCACACGACCAGTTCAAAACACATTTCCATCCAACCAACATGCAGATTGCCCACCTGTATAACTGCGGGATCAGCCAAGAGGCCGGCAAGTTTTGGATTTACTCTAGTGCCCAAGACACTGGGGCTTGGCGAGGTTTGGTTGATTTGACACGCGGTCGAAATGCGATTGTGCATCAACCGTGGGAGCGGGCAACGGGCGACGAGTCGGGGCGTCATGTGGTGGATCCGGAAAACGCAGGGCTTGTTTATTCGGTCAGCCGGTATGGCGGTGGCCCGACGTTGACGGACTACAGCGAGAAGGTCGTCACCGAGCGGCGGGGCGTCAAGCGAACGGGATTCAAGCGGACGGACATTTCGGTCAAGTGGCAGGGTGATCGACCTCGTCGACGGGGGGCGGAACTCAGATCCAATCAGGAATCGGAATCCGAGGAAACTTCAGGCAACACGTTGAGAACGAAGGAATCTGAAGTGCCTGCGGCGGAGAAGAAGCGTGCCCAGTGGGTCTCCCCGTTGGTGATTTCGCCGCACGATACGAGTCGCCTACTTTATGGGGCCCAATACGTTTTTCTGACGGATAACAAGGGAAAAGACTGGCAGAAAATTAGCCCAGATTTAACGAATTATGACCCGCAACGGCAAGGCAATATTGCTCATGCCGTCGTGTTTTCGATCTCGGAATCGCCTGTTGAAAAAGGCGTGATCTATGCCGGCACGGACGACGGGAATCTGCAAGTGACACGTGATGAAGGAACAACGTGGACCAACGTTTCGGCTGGACTGCCCAATGGCCTTTGCGTCGCCAGCATCGAAGCTTGTCGGTTCAACGCAGGGACTGTGTATGCGGCGATCAACGGGAAACGCCATGATGATTTTGAGTGCTACCTGTACCGTTCGCGAGACTATGGAACGACTTGGGAGCGAATTACGGCAAATCTTCCCGGCAGCATTGCGAATGTGATCAAGCAAGATCCTGGCAATGAGAATTTGTTGTTTGCGGGAACCGATCGCGGCGTTTACGTTTCAACCAACGGCGGGGAGTCTTGGGAAGTCCTCGGCAAGGACTTGCCAACGGTTTACGTGCATGATTTGGCACTCCAAACGACCGAGGATTTCGTAGTGATTGCGACCCATGGTCGCGGATGTTTTGTCTTGGATATACGTGATTTACGGACCGACACCCCGAGAGGCCAAGGAACTGAATCGGAAGAGGTTGAGTTGAATTCAGTTGAAAAGTGAGACGTGATGACTTCGACTCGAATCCGAAACGTGCCAGATCTAGAAGGTTGAATCAAAACTCAGGCTCTGGCTGGCCTTGGCTTTAAGCCGAGCCGGGTAGTCCGTTGGGAATTCCCAAAACAATGTATCTTCTGCAGGGACCAAGCCTCGCGATTCGGGGTCGAGTCCGAGGATGAACGCCCCAATGTCTGAGCTGACCCACGGGTCGCGATGGAAATAGCTGTGCCCCGTGAAGTTCCGATAGACGTTTTCGGCCACCGAAGCGTCGATGAGTTCGATCTGAGGAATCTGGGAAAGAGCTTCCCTTTCCCAATC
>JBLINZ010000400.1:0-5870 GCA_047639375.1 Mariniblastus sp.
CCCAATTGAAACTATGCTGTTGGCCAAAACCAGAATCGCCATTGGAATCGGACGCGACTTGTTTTGCAATTGAGCCTCCTTCAATCGGCTCAGCTGGACTTTCGAGGCTGGAGTTGGCCAGCCCGGAATCGGGGGTCGTAGCCTGTGATTCTGATTCCACCGTCAGGGGACCGCGATTCAACTCGGCCATGGGTGGCCTGAGAGCGTCAGTATTTCCTGAGTCGTTCGTAAGCGGTTCCAGCGCATCCAAATCGTGAATCAAGAGCCCACCTCCTAGATTAACGCGTTCGTTGGGCGGTAAACCATTGGCGTTTTTCTGAATGATCTGAGCGACTTCGGCTACGACAAATGCAGAATGCGGATCGAAACTAAGGCTCTGCTCAGCTCGCCGTTCCAACGCTTTATCCCAAACGTGAACCATTTGCTGTCCGTACAACCAATCGCGATTCAAATTGCATTCGCAATCGTGGCCACAGACACTGGCCCGGCCAACAATCTTTTGGATTTCAATGGCGTCGCCGGTCAAGACTTCTCCCAAGCGACGGCCTTGCCCATAAACAATTGCCACCGCGGGCGTTTGTAGCGGCTTGATTCCCAATGAAGCCAACAACCATTTTTCTTGCTTGATCGCCTTAGCCGAAATCTTAACGATTGCCGGGCCCTGATCGGTTGGCTTCTCCATCATCCACATCTGCTTGTCGATTTTGCCGACCGCTTGTTTGACGATTTCGTTGACCACCTGATCTTGCTCCGTCCCAGATTCAACCACCAGAACCACACACAACCGCTCCACCAATTTGTCGAGGATCTGTTTGCGAGCCGGCGATGTCAGTAGACCATCGATCTTCGATTCGAACGACGAGGCTTCATTGACCTCCTGGCTGATGTCGATACCTTGACCGTCTGGTCCAACCAAAACCATTTGCGGGATCGCTTGACCGCTCGTTAAGGCGTCACCCAACGACCGGGCTTGTTCTGAATCTTGAGCTAACCAAACGTGCCCCACGTTGGAGTTTTTGAGTTTGGATTTTAGTGTTTGATTCCATTCGCCAAACTGCTGGGGATCGACCACGGATGGCTTAATTAATTTAAGTTGCCAAGCCCGGCCGTGGACGTTGACAAACGCCACATCTCGAACGCTGTACTTACAAGGCAGCTTGTGTGCGGACACACCGAACCTGGGACTAGCGGAGGTCGCAATGCTGACTGTCAACGTCGCAAAAAGAGCAACCAAGCCAACCCACCGCCAATGGCCCTGCCGGGCAATGGTTAGGAAATTTCGAATTGTTTTCGAAGGCACGATCACTTTTCAGGCATCTCCTCAGCCACGGCTCTTGGCAAGAACCCCAACGAGGTTTCAAGCCAGGTCCCACACGAGCAACCGCCGCCACCTTCCGCTGAAAGCAGCATCCCCTGCGCCGGCACGACGCTAATCCAGCAGTCGGTTCGGATCCGTTTGAAGCGATTAACTTTTTGAGTTCGAACGTCCCACCAAGTTGTCTCGCCCAGTCGTGAAAACATTCCGTTGGTCGAGAGCGTGTAACTAGAACACCCGTGCCCGCCCGGGAACCCTCGATGGATCGTCTCACCATCCGCCAGACTCAAGACTTCGGGTCGCAAGTACATCAACTCACCTTGAATGGCTGGCCGGGAAATATGCTTGCCGTGATGGGTCGCTTCCCAGGCAACGGTCCGAGTCCAATTTGGGTCTCCCGTTTCAGGATCGAAAGATTGAATCGCGAACTGCTTAATGGTTGCTTCCGAAGCCGCCAATATCAGACTCCGATGTTTCGCGTCGCCACCGCCCGCCAAATATAGACTTGCAATGTGTCCAGCGAAAGAATCAAGCGGACGCCGCCAGCGAAGTTTTCCAGTTTTAACTTCCAGGCAAACCAATTCGTGCTGTTGGTCTTTCTCAAGCGAGATCCGTCGGTTGGCAGCTTGTAAGTGCTCTGAAGTTTTGTCTTCAACAAAATAGATATGGCCATCCAAAATCGTGATCGTCGGATGCAACACCAAGCCATCATATTGCCACTGAAGTTTTCCGGTTTCCGGATCCATTGAGAACAATTGCTCACCCGCGACGACATGCGTATCGGATCCACCCGTTGAATCAAACCATTGCGAGCTCCCCCACCATTTTGTATAGACCGCCGCGGGATCGACGACAGTGCCTAACAGTTGATCGTTGTAACGGCTGATAAATCCCCAGCCTTGGTGATCGGTATTTTTCAAAGTCGGCGTGTCAAACTTACGCACGACGCGTCCAGTCTTGCCATCCACAAACCACGCTTGGTCCTCAGCCGCAACGAAGACCCCGTTTTGGTCGGCGCACCAGTTCGAGCAATCATGCGGCACATTCCAACGCATGATGGTGGGTGATTCAACACTCCACAGGACCGTTCCACTATAGCTATCCAACGCGATCATTCGCTGCTGTCCTTGCAGGAACAGACGGCCACCTGCGGCAAGCGGCGAAGGCTTGCGATTTTGGCGGTCCGTCTGATAGCGCGGCCCCGGTCTACCAATCCATTGGGTCGCGAGGTCTTCTCGATTAGAAGCATCTGAAAGGCTCTCGCCACCAAACGCACTGTTGTCCGCTTGCCCATACATGTGGCTCCAAACGCCGGCGCCCTCAATAGGCTTGCGTCTCCAAACCACCGAGGTCCCGTCACTCAAGACGCCACCGTCCGGTCGAACCAACCGTCTCAAGACATCACTTTCCGAACTCGAGACCACCAGCGTCGCCGCGGCAGCTGGTAATTCCCGGATCGGCGTCGAACAAACGCACAACGGCCGCCCATACGTCAGGGACTCGTCGGCGATCCACCGATTGCGAATCGCGGCAGCCTCTTTCTCGTTGTCGACGACCAGCACGACGTTGAATTGGGATTGAGTCGACAATGTTTCCGCGCGTGTCGCGTTCTCGACCCCCACCACAAATGCCAACCCACGAGGATTGGAACAGGCCGCAATGAGCCGGGCGATTTCTGGCGTCGCTTTTTGCGATGGCGAGACCGTCCAATCAAAATGGGTATCCAGTGAAAAACTCGCGGAGACTTTCGACTTTTCTGAAATTGAATCTCTCAGCTGAAATTGAATCTCACGCCGATAAGGTAGCTTGTCGATGGTCAATCGATGGTCAATCGTCTTCGTCGCGTCGGTAACTTGACGAATTCCGTGCTCACCGATCACGTCGACAATTGACTTGCATGGACTCTTCGTTCCGTAGGTAACTTCGACTTCTCCCGATGAAATGTAGCGAGCAAACGGGCCCCACACCAAAAAATCGTCTGGCGTTTCAATCGGCGGTGGATTCGCCGTCAAGAACTCGCCCGCATTGGCTTGATACAAACGCTTGACGTGCGTCGCTTCCAAGGGAGCCGAGTAAATGCGAACCTCGTGCAGGGCGCCAATTAACGGATTCCCTTCATTAGAATCACGATACGCGCCCACCGAAAAGAATCGTTGATCCGCGTAGCTGATGGGGCCGGATTCTTGCGTACTGGCTCCGGCCAAGGAACCGTTGACGTACAACCGCATCTCGCGGCCGTTATACGTTCCCACTACATGATTCCAAGTCTTAGGTTGAAACGCTTCGTTGGCCGTTAAATAAGTCAAACCACTTTTGCCGCCGGCAATCGCCAAACAAAACTTGTCAGAACGATAGCCCAAAAGCCATCCATGCTCGGTTGTCCCGTCGTCTTGGATACAGCCCATGATCCCACCCCAATCGGCTGGCTCGTCGACCCGCACCCAAGCTTCGACCGTGATTGAATCCGTGGGGAGGTTCTCGGCAGCCTGACCGTCGATTGGAAACGAACCTCCCTTGAGCTCGATGGCTTCGATGTTCGCCGACTCGCCGACCTTAATCATGTCCGCATCACCCGCCAGCGGAATCGCCAGCCCGGAGGCTTGGTCCTTGACGGTGACACCAGAGACCTGCACCCCTTCCACGTCCGCGCCGGCCGAATCCTTCATGGCCGAGCGATGAAAGACCCAGCGATGCAAGAGGTTTTTCACGCGTACGCGTTTCACATTCGGCGATTTTGGGAGAGTTGGTTTTTCGAGCGAGCCAGTGGAATCAGCCGCGGCAGGAGCCGTCGATTGAACGGGCTGACCAGAAGCCGCAAACACATGCATCGACCCAATATCAGTGGCGGCGATCAAGCGTTTACCTGCGATGGCTAATCCAAAAACACGGCCATCAGTTTTCCCTGTCCATAGCACACGACCGTCTTGAGCGTTGACGGCAGTCACATGATCACGTCCGCCGACCCACAGCGTTTCGCCAGCCATGATCAATTCCAGCGGCTCGTCGACTTCTTTGGTCCATCGCAATTCGTTCGTCTCGCGTCCCGCCGCAAAAAGCTTCTGTCCGTCGATCACGTAAAACGTGTCATCCGCAACCACAATGGCCCGTCCGCGGGGGAACGAGGCAACTCGCTCCTGACCCTTAAAGACGCCGACTTGGCCATTTCTCGCCGCGCCACCACCCTCGGTTCGGACGACTTCGCCTTGTTCCGTCAAGACGATCGTCACGCCGCCGCCACCGGGCAAACTTCCCAGGCTCTTGCCGGACTTGCGATCGAACATCAACGGTGCCACCCTCCCCTGCGGCACGATCAAGCGGTCTTCCGCGACCAAGAGACTGCCTTCGAGCGTGGCATTTTCGTGACGCACGACAAACGTTTGCTTGGAATCCGACTCGTCCATTTTTCCGGTTTCAACATCAACAGCACAAATATATGACTCGCGCCATGGCATGAACGAAGCACCAAAATACGCGACTCCCTCTCGGACCGTCACACCCGTTCGAATGGGAAAAAAACTGATCAGGCGATCGTTGTTGATCAAGCGTTTCTGATCGGCTGACTGCTGGAGAGAAGGATTGAATTTCCAAATCAGTTTGCCAGAACTCGTTTCAAGGCAATAAGCCGATCCGTCATCGCAACCAAACAACACTCGGTTGCCATCAAGTGTAGGGGCCAATCGTATCGGTCCGCCCGCGACGAACGACCAGCGTGGTTTCCCATCGGCCAAATTCAGGGCCGTCAACGTGTCTTGACTGGACGATCCAAAGTAGACGGTTTCGCCGTCGCTCACCGGATGAAACGCCGCGTCGTACTGACGCATCGCAGGCAAATCGCGAATATTATTATAGGCATCCCACCTCGCCGGACCGTCCCAAGCTGGATCCGGCGGAACCTCTGACTTCCAATGCCAAACTTCCTCAAACGTTGCCGCGTCCAATTCGGTTTCGATGCGCCCGGAACGAGCATGATCGAATCGAAAGGCAGGCCATTCTTGAGACTTGGCGCTCTCGGGCAACGCCATTGCTAATGCCAAGCACAACAAGGTCAGGGTCAACAAGCGTGGCGTCTGGACGGTCATCATGCGTGGTCTTTCCAAATGCGATTCGACATCGATGGCCAATGGGAGCATGGGCTGTTTCGATCAAACGAGTGCTTACAAGATAAGCAGCGCCAGTTTAACAGGAGCCCTTTTGCGAGGCCAATCTGATTGTCTTGAATATCTAGATACATCACAAGACTGTCGTCCACTCCCAAGAAACGATTGCGAGTTTTGTCAGTGACTCTGCGCTCTATTAGGGGCCATTCCCATACACTGGGGGTTTCGACGCCAAGTGGTAAGACCCCGAGTATATCGGCGAAGCCCAGCCGACCGACAATTTAACTCAGTCCCTCTGCGCCTCAACAGCAATGCAACCCCCGAAAAACCGGAATCATCCCGATGTTCCGGAATTCAAGCGAATGTTGGCAATCCGGCAATCTGCAACCATAATGAAGTCTCGCAAAAGACCTTCGATCCCATTCGAATCTCTTCTGTGAAACTCAAACGCGACTCAT
>JBLINZ010000401.1:0-5832 GCA_047639375.1 Mariniblastus sp.
AAAGACCATTGCTTTCGATTGGCGTACTGTGGCATGATCCGCATTGCATATTTGCCCGTTCCGAATTCACAGAGGGTGCCGGCCAGCGACAGGCCAGCAATCGCGACCGCAAATTCCTGGAAACCGGCAGGTCCCAATAGTCGGGCAAACAAAATTGACGTTGCTACGCCTAACACCGAACCGACTCCCGAAATCACAACCAAAACGCTGGCACTCGCGGTCGCATTCTTCCGGTGCAGATCGGTCATTTAATTTCGTTCGTGATGGTTGTTAAAACGAGTCTTCTCTGTCTTTCATCCTGCAACGGGATTCAACCTAGCCAACGCTTCCAACCCGGCTTTTGGGAGCTGTTTTGAGTGCTCGCCGAACGCAAGTTGTTCCACGTGCCAGCCGTTTTTTTGTCACCGAAACCTTGGACGAGAACGACTTCGCCAGTCAGATCCAATTTCAAGTTGCTGCGAATCGCGTCTACTTTGCGGACGGTCAGTTGGCGATGCATGCAGGATTTGGCTTGGGCTTGGGCAACAAACCGGGTTTTCAACAATAAGAGAACGGCATTTTGGCAAGAGAGCCTGAATAACCAGACAAAAAAAATCGGCACTGACATAATTTGTCGGTGCCGAATTTGCAGCGTTGAAGAAGTACGTTTCGCAACGCAGCGAATTAAACCCTCTGATTGCTTTGACTAGAAATTAACGCCGTACTTGGTCGACATCTTTTGCCGAATGCCGGTGACGTCTTTTTGAATCGACTCCAGGATTTCACGGCCTACGTCCTCCGCATTTCCTCGGCTAGCCGTTTCAGCCTGCTTGAGTCGCGATGAACGGCTGGGTTGACTGTATCCATATCTTCCATAGCCGTTGTTGTTGCCATAGCCATTGTAGCCATTGTAGCCATTTCCTTCGGTTCTAATTTCGGCCTTTCCCTGTTTGATTTGCACATTTGCCTGTCTTGCCAATTTGGCCATTTCTCGTAGGCTGTCGGCAACGCTATTCCCGACGGCGACCAGTTCCGGATCAACATTCAGGATTGAAAAACCGTTTATTTTGGCGGCATAGGTTTCGAACCAGGTCGCATACGCTTTCAGACCTCGACTATTCGGCTTTTTCGTCGTCAACTCGGTAACATAGGTCTCGAGCGACTTACAGTACGTTTTCGAACGGGCATAAGCGGCGTCTTCGACTCCGCTTTCTTCTGCGATGAACTCAGGCAACAAAGGCTGACTGACCAACGAAGTAATTGCTCTCAATCCTGCAATTGACAAAGGCCCCGAAAACAAAAGTTGCTGATCTGTTGACTTGACCGACCAAGTCGAGAGGTCGTCAATCATCAAGCCGCGGTTTCCCAAAATCTCAAGCAACAATGGTTTGCCAACCTTGTCCAAACCCTTCGCACTAGAAGGGAAATCAACTTTGATTGAACCGGTAATCGAATCGCGAACAGTAACGCCAAGTGTAATTCCCTTGATGCCGGATAGAATTTCAGCGATCGCATCAACTTGATTTTTTTCAACACTGTTCATGTCGCCCAATCGGTCCTTAATTACCATCGGCGAGACAGCGTCTTGAAGGTCCATGGCAATGATGATGTCGGCGTTTCGGTCTGCAAAGGAAACGGCCTCAACCAAGTAGCGCGTCAATTGATTCGACCCACTGCCGGTTGCTGCCCTCAACCAATTCGATACAGCTTGCCGATTGCCAGGCTTCATTACACCGACGGTGTCAGGTCCGAGTTCGACCACCATGGCGTCGTTGGGCAGCAGTACCGTGCCGCGGCCCGCGATTGAATCGACACTCGAACCAATCTTATTGGCCATCGCATTCAAATCAAACTTGCTGCGAGCACGCGAATAAACGGCGGCCGTTGAAATCGTATGCATGACCTCCAAGTCCAATTGAGTGGCGATCAAAATCCGGTCGGCATCCGGAGTCACAATCGAGACACCCGAATCAAAGGCCGCTTTGCTCGCTTCTGCCGCTCGCTCCTTGAGAGCTAACTTGCTCTTAAAAATTCTCTCACTATTAATCATTGTTAGCACGTTGGTTTGCGCCGGCGCCCATCTCGCGTCTGCACTAAACTGGGCCGTTACAATGGCCGGACTGGTAACCATGCCGAGCAACCCTGTCAATAGCACAGTCAATAAAGGGATTCTCGGCTTCAGTGGGGTCAACATACAATATCTTTCGTGTTAAGAAAATGTCCAGTATCGGGATTGGCAAGGGAGACGGCGCGCGGGACCTTGCCGGTACAATTGGCCGGCATCGTCGCACTCAATTAAACACCGGATGAACAATCAAAGCAAGTGATTACATTTGGTTTGAATTCGATTCTCCCGATCCAAGTGTGGGCATCCGTGCTCATGAATCGGCTATGAGGGGTGGCGAGATCGTTCGCTTGCCTGAATTCACTTTGAACAAGAAATCAGAATCCGTTACGGCGGCGGTTGGTTAGTCCAATCGAACCATCAAATTTCCAAGTTTTTCTTCCACCGGTGATCACCGTGCGTCATTTAATCTGCGTTTTGATACTCTCGTTCACTTCCAGCGTCCACGCCGAAGACTTGAGTGTCTTGTTCCTGGGAGACTCGGGTCACCATCAACCCAAATCCCGGTTTGATGAACTTCAGCCCGCTCTGGCAGACCGAGGCATCTCGCTTGTCTATACGGACAAGGTCCAAGACATGACGCTTGAAAATTTGCGTCGGTACGACGCGTTGGTTGTTTATGCCAACATCGACGAAATTGACGATGCCAGTACGAAAGCGATCCTGGATTACGTCGCGGGCGGAGGTGGGTTTGTGCCGCTGCACTGTGCGACCTACTGCTTTCGCAATCAGCCAGAACTGGTCGCGTTGATGGGCGCTCAGTTCGAGCGACACGGCACCGGAGTTTTTCAAGCTGAGATCGACAAGCCCAGTCACGAATTGATGCGAGGATACGGTGGCTTTAAAAGCTGGGACGAAACGTACGTCCATACCAGGCATAACGAGACGGACCGGATTGTGCTTGAATATCGCGCCGACCAAGAAGGTCGCGAGCCATGGACTTGGGTGCGCACTCAGGGAAAAGGGCGAGTGTTCTACACCGCATCGGGTCACGATTCACGTACCTGGATGAATCGCGGATTTCAAAATCTTATCGAACGAGGTATTCGTTGGGCGGCTGGTAAAGACCCAAGCCAAGCGGGTAAGTACCTTGATGAAAAAGCCTTTCCCGTACCAAAAATGACAGTCATGGCGGCCGATCGAGAACCGTTTCAATACCAAGACGTCGGCGGCAAGATTCCCAATTATACGCCGTCTCCGAAATGGGGCGTGCAAGGCAAACTTAAAAACCTGATGCAAAAACCGCTGGATCCGGTAGAGTCGATGAAGCACTTGGTCGTTCCCGAAGGCTTTCACGTCGAGCTGTTTGCGTCGGAACCTCAGCTACAAGGCAAGCCGATTTGCATGGCGTGGGACGAACGCGGGCGATTGTGGGTCGCCGAGACCTATGATTATCCAAACGAATTGAATCCGCCCGGTGGTGGTCGCGATCGAATTCGCATCTGCGAGGACACTGACGGCGATGGCAAAGCGGACAAGTTCACCGTTTTTGCCGAGAAGCTGAGCATTCCAACCAGCATCACGTTTCATCATGGTGGGGCGATCGTTCAAAACGCACTTGAGACTCTATACTTAAAAGATACCGACGGTGATGACCAAGCCGACGTGCGGAAAGTATTGGTCACAGGCTGGACGCTGGGCGATACCCACGGCGGCGTAAGCAATTTCCAGTACGGACTCGACAACTGGATCTGGGCGATGCAGGGATACAACAATTCAGAACCTATCGCCGGCGGAAAAACTCAGCAACGGTTTCGGATGGGCTTTTTTCGAATGCGACCCGATGGCAGCGAAGTTGAATTCATTCGGTCTACCAACAACAACACTTGGGGATTGGGCATCAGCGAAGATGGCCTGATTTTTGGCTCGACCGCCAACGGCCATCCAAGTCTCTACATGCCAATTCCGAATCGATATTACGAAAGCGTTCGCGGCTGGGCACCTTCGTTGACACTTTCTTCAATCGCCGACACCCACAAGTTTAGTCCGATCACCGGAAACGTTCGGCAAGTTGACCACCATGGTGGATACACTGCCGCCGCGGGCCACGCGATTTACACTGCTCGCGAATATCCGCAGGAGTATTGGAATCGTGTCGCGTTCGTCAATGGACCTACCGGGCACCTCGTAGGTTCGTTTGTCCTCAATAAAACTGGCAGCGATTTTCATTCAACCAGTCCTTTCAACTTGTTGGCAAGTGATGATGAATGGACCGCTCCGATTATGTCGGAGGTTGGCCCCGACGGTCAGGTTTGGGTCATTGACTGGTATAACTACATCGTGCAGCACAACCCAACGCCCGAAGGCTTCACGACCGGCAAGGGGCAAGCGTATGAGACCGATCTGCGTGACAAAAAACATGGCCGCATCTATCGCGTTGTTGCCAACTCATCGAGGGCCAAACCGATACCCAATTTGCATGACGCGACGCCGAAGCAACTCGTCGAAGCACTCAAAAATCCTACGATGCTTGTCCGTAAACATGCTCAACGGTTGTTGGTCGAGCGAGGCGAAGCGGATGTCGTTGACCAACTAATCAGTTTGGTCGAAGACAAATCAACCGATGCAATTGGATTGAATGTCGGAGCCATGCATGCACTGTGGACGCTCCACGGTTTAGATGTTCTCGATGGCAAGCACGAACAGGCTTCGCAGGCTGTGTTCGCGGCGCTTCTCCATCCGTCGGCGGGTGTGCGTCGAAACGCGGCGGCCGTCTTACCGGCAACCGGATCCTCGGTCGACGCACTCCTGGCTGCGAAATTACACCTCGATGAAAACGCCCAAGTACGCTTGGCAGCAACGCTTGCGTTTGCTGATCTTCCCGCACGGCCTGAGAGTGCGGAAGCACTACTGGGGATGTTGTCCAATCCAGGCAATTTCTCGGATCGCTGGTTGCCGGATGCGATCACCAGCGCGTCGGCCCACAACAGCGGCGTGTTGTTGAGTGCTCTTGCGCATGCGGACGCGGTGCCTGAAGAAAGTCTGCCGATCCTTGTTCGTGTCGCTGAGCATCATGTGCGAGGCGAGGGAAACGAGGACTCTGCTGAATTGATTGCTGGACTAAGCAGCGCCAAACCCAATGTGATCGCGGCGGTTCTGAAAGGCTTCGAGCGCGGCTGGAAACCTGGCGGGAAGGTAAAGTTGACACCCGAAATCGAAACTCTGTTAGCTGAGACGATGAACCGAGTCGACGTCGGCTCCAAGTCGACGCTTGTCAAACTCGCGATCGGTTGGGGAAGCGAAAGTCTCAGCAAATACGCCGAGGAAATTAGTGACCGGTTGCTGAAACAGGTTCGAAACAAAGATGCCACGGATGCCGACCGCATTCAGTCCGCGCGACAATTGATCGCGTTTCGACCTGAAGACAAGAACGCCGCGGTCAGCTTGCTGGACGAAGTCACCTCGCGAACTTCGCCGCAGCTATCCAGTGGCATATTGCAGGCAATGGAGGCATGTGTTTGGGATGGCGTGGGTGGCGAAATCGTTGGAAGACTGAGGACGATGACACCGTCACTTAAGCAAGTCGCTCTGTCGCAGCTTCTTAAACGTCCGAACTCGACGATGGCGTTGTTGAAAGCTGCTCAGGCTGGAAGATTTTCGTTAGATGATTTGGCGTTAGACCAAAAGCAGGCACTGGCCTCACACCCAAATTCGGATGTAAAGATGGTTGCTAATGAACTTCTCAGTCAGGGCGGTTCACTTCCCAATGCTGATCGCGAGAATGTGCT
>JBLINZ010000402.1:0-5812 GCA_047639375.1 Mariniblastus sp.
GGCGACGATCAAATTCAGATCGATTTCTGCGATCAGATCCTTAAAGAAGGCATGTCCGTTAGATCGGTTGAGCGAGCTGTGGCCGATATGATTGCCGCCGAAGACTCATTTGGTGTAAGTGCGGCAACGCGGAAACGGAAAACACGAGACCATCAAGTCGAGGCGCTCCAACAAGATCTAAAAACGGCACTCGGCACAAAGGTAGTCATCAAGCCTGGGGCTCGTGAAAAAGGCCAAATCGTGATCCATTATGCCAACCACAGTGAATTTGAGCGGCTGCGTGAGGTCTTAGCAGGCCAACCAGCCGGCCAGAATTCTCGAGTAGCCTAACCTAGAACCGCCCCGGATTGCCACAGTAGGATTCGGGGCAACAAAATCGTGGGGGCCGTGAAACTTCCAAAGTGTGAGTTTCTTACACTTCCAACAGACAAACCGGGTACGAAGATTCTCCGAAATGGAAATTTTGGGAATTGAATTGAAAAACCCGATTGCAATGAAATCGGTTGTTCTGTACAGTTGTGGCAGAACGCAGACGTGAGACTTACGTACCTTGGTGCTTGTCTGACATCTCTATTCTTCGGGGTGTAGCGCAGCCTGGCTAGCGCACCTGGTTTGGGACCAGGGGGTCGAAGGTTCGAATCCTTTCACCCCGACTTTTAGATTATTGATCCACGCCAAACGGACATCCGTTTGGCGTGTTTCAACTGTCACGATGGATTGAAAAGGATGGAATCACCGCTTTATTTCGATGACATTCAACTTGGACGGACTTGGGTCAGTCCTCGTCGAACAGTCACCGAAGCGGACGTGATTCAGTTTGCCACTTCGACGGGTGACTTCAATCCGCTTCACGTCGACTATGACTTTGCTTCCAACAGTCATTACCGTCAGCCTATCGCTCACGGACTTCTCGGACTTTCATGGGTCGCCGGATTAGGCAGCCATGCCCCCAACGTTAACACGTTGGCATTCACTGCAGTTCGCAATTGGGAATTTTCACGTCCAATATTCTTTGGCGATACCGTCTATGTCGAGACGGTTTGCCTGGAAAAGACAGCCGCTGGCAGACGTGCTGGGAAAATCTTATGGCAGCGAAAGCTGCTGAACCAAGCCGCTCAAG
This sequence comes from Mariniblastus sp., assembly GCA_047639375.1. Taxonomy (GTDB): domain Bacteria; phylum Planctomycetota; class Planctomycetia; order Pirellulales; family Pirellulaceae; genus Mariniblastus. Next base: position 1,121 of record JBLINZ010000402.1, read on the forward strand.
TCGTCCAGCAAGGGACGTTTGAGACGTTGGTGGCGATTGAGTCCATCGTCCCCCGCCCTCACAGCGAACAGCAAACCGATCGAGCCAACTCGACCAATGGCCAGCGGCTCAACATGGCCCCTGATTCTGATTCGATTCAATCTGAATCATCCAACAAGTCGCCCTGAACTGAGAATCCATTCAACCTGATTCGAAGATCGTTTCACTGTGAAACGATAATTGACTTGGTTTGCATTTATTTGATTTGATGACGTTTCCATTTGAAACATTGATATTCAGATACGTAAATATGGCTGAGGCGAGTGCTGTTGCTTAGTTGTGCTGGCCGCCGGGATCATTTTCTATGGCAAGGCCTCAAGATATCAGCGTCCGTGCCGCGCCATTTCGGGGAGAGCTGCTCTCGGAGTCCGCCTCGCTCTCGAGTGGATCGCCAAGGTCAAGTTGCCGCAGTTGCGATCCACCTTTCCCTCTCTTTCACGCTAGCACTTGGTTCAATCAGGATAATCCTCACAAACTGATTCAAGGTTGTTGGCGGGCCTCGACGAACACTACCAATGGTGCGATCCCGTAATATCGGGACGCATTGCGCTTCGAATTTTTACTCAAAGCCTTATGACTACCACAGAAAATCAAAAAAGCGGCCTGCTGGCTCGAGACGAAACCCAGCGACGAATCCGTGCGTTTGTCACGACATCGTTGGCTTGTTTTATATTGGGTTGTTTGATTTGGCCCCTGACCGTCACGAGTTTTCGTTCTGTTGGCGGGATCAGTCTCGCTGGCGGCACTGGGGAGCAGGCCAAGTCTGAGCTCCAAGAAATGGTCTCTCGAATCATTCATGAAGAAACGACGGACAGTCATCTGGACGCGATCGTTTCACAAATTGATGCGGCCGGAAAACTGGCTTCCAAGCAGATCGAATTCCGAGACCATGAATCGATTCGCCAGTCGATTCGAATTGAGGTCAATGACAAGCCTGACGGATTTGATTTTTTGCTTGGGTACGACGGACGAGGTGGCGAAGACGAGCGAGCGCTGGTCAACCTTCTCACCGCACGCGTGGCTCATCGTCTGAATCCGGCTTCTAATTCGCTCGCCGGACTTCAATTGGAAACTGAATTTGCCGTCGACAATCCAAACTCTCTTAAAATTTTCAAAACGGCACAAAACAAAAGCATCGATGAAGCGACTTGGTTGACTGATCGAATCGAAAGTGATCTAAACTTGATCAAACACAGCCTAGTTGGCATCGGTAACGCTTCGTTTTCGGTGGCATCAGCAGGTGCCAATGGTGAAGCAGAGCATTCGCCATTTCAGTATGCATCCAGTAAAAAGCCAGTCCTCAGCACACGTGAATTGAACAACGCGATTGCTGCGATTGACATTAGCTCGTTACGATACGTTTTGAGCGACATTCGCGATCGTGTTGATTCCCAAGCTGGATTGATCGAACAAAAATTCGAATCAGAAGACGGCGTGGGCGCCACTCGGTTGGTGGTTAACAAACTCAACACGAGCCGCACACTGCCTAACAATGGTGCTCCAAATTCATCTGGATTGTTGCTAGTGAGCTTGATCTCATTGCTGATTGGTGCGACTGTTGCAATGAAAATCGATCCGTTTACCAGTCGTGGATTTGATAATCCAGCCGCCGTCGAAGCAAGACTGGGCGTTCCGGTCATTGCCGAGCTTAAGAACAATGCAACTTCGACCGAGCTGCCGGCCATGAGTTTCGTCACCCTGAACGCGAATCGGGTTGCCAAGGCATCCGGAATTGTTTTGTTCGGGATTTTCGTGGTGGTGCTTGGATTTGTGGTGGTCAACACCGATGTCAGACTGACTTTTTTCGAAAACCCGCTTTATGGATGTGCCAAAATTGTCCGCCTATTTGCTGGATATTGATCAGGCGACTATTTACTCAATCGCGATCGCTTAAGAACTACTTTGCTGAGCCTCGACTCACTTCGACAGGATGTCGTCATGTACGAACAAGTTTTCAATTTCAACGCACGCCCTTTCACTTCGACACCCTACGTCAAGCATTATTTTGCGGGCGAGTCGATCAACTCAGCATTGGGGCAGGCCCGTGTTTGCATTGACCGCGGGTCGGGTCCAGCGATCGTCGTTGGCGGAACGGGAACCGGAAAATCACTACTCCTAGCGATGCTGGAAGAGCAGTACAAGTCGCAGTTTAACGTAGTCAATCTGGCTTGTGCGCGCTTGGGCGATCGACAAGAGCTCTTGCAAAACGTCTTGTTTGAATTGCAATTGCCCTTCAAAGATCAATCCGAGACGGAACTTAGGTTTTCGTTGCTGGAGTTTCTGAAGCCTGGCGAGCAATGCCCCAACGGGATTCTGCTGCTGGTCGATGAAGCTCACACTTTGTCGACATGCTTGCTTGACGAAATTTGCCTAATCATGAACTTTGTCCGCGACGGCTTGCCTCGCGTTCGATTGGTCATGGCCGGCAACCAGCGTTTGGAAGAAAACCTCGGCAGCCCAAAACTGGAATCACTCAATCAGCGAATCGCATCACGGTGCTATCTTCGCAATATGAGCCGAGAAGAAACGGGCCACTATGTATGTGAGCACATTGACCGAGTGGGGGGAAAAGGCGTTGACTTATTTGAGCCCGAGAGCCTTAAGGCCATTCATGAAGTCTCCGAAGGATGCCCGCGGTTAATCAATCAAGTCTCCGATCACGCCCTGATCTTGGCGGCCACTCGAGGGCATGAATCGCTAAATGCCGATTGCATCTTCGAAGCCTGGGCCGATGTTCAGAGCATCCCTGGAACCTATCAACCGGCTGGAAAACCAGAATCGCAATCCGGAAATGAACTAGCCTCTGATGAGAACTGGACCGTCATTGAGTTCGGTCAATTGGAAGACGATGAGCCAACCAGCGGCGACACGACCCCCGGGACGGTTTACGACTTTGAAAACAATGAACCCACGACTACCGCTTTCGATACCGAGCATGATGTAGAAGAGCCGGATGAGTATCGCCTGTCTCCCGAAGAACCAACCATTCAAGACGATTTTTCTTCGATTGACTCGCGGATGCTTCAGGAGCCGAACGAAGCGAACTCTACCCATCTTGAGCCTTCGATAGAATTCACGACAGAGCCGATCGAGGCGACGAACTCATTTCCAAGTGAGTCCAGCACCGAGACGGAAGAGTCGTTCGTGGGCTGGGGAGCTCAATCGCAAGAGGATAAGCCCCTTTCGCAAACTCAGACGCCGGTTGAGATTACAAATCAAGCTCATTCCCTTTTACAAGACTCTGCTAATGAGTCGAAACCCGACACTTGTTTCACGTCCAGTGGACAAGGGGCGAGTAATCAGGAAATCCACACCGAACAGGAAAACGATTGTTTAGCGGAACTCACGGCCCCTAACCACAACGACGCTTTGGATAGCCTCGAGGACCATGCAAGCCAATCAACAGGCAACTCAATCGAAGATTTGGAAGCTGAGCAAAATCAAATCTTCGAGCAAGTTGATCAAGAGCAACCGTCGCCGGATGACCAGGAAGCCACTCAAGAGTTTGTTGTCGTTGAAAATTCATCGATCGAACTTGAGGCGACGGAGTCAGATGAATCAAAAGTCTCGCCAGCAGAGGAACTCGTTTCAGCAATAGAAGAGCAGGGCGTGGAAGCAGACCAGGCTTTTGCAGATGCACAGCCTGACCTGCTCAACACTTGGGAAGGCTATACATCTCAAGAAGCCGAGCCCGTTGAGAATACGGAACTAGCTCCCGCTGCCCAGGCACAAGACGAACAAGTTCACACGGAGGAGAACGCAATTCAGGAGCCAGTGGCTCAGACGCGGCAGCCCGTAGAAACGGTAGACCCTTTTGCCGAATCTTTCGCGGAAGAAGAGAAACTGCTTGACCGCTATGCTCCATTCGTCATCAATCAAAACCAATCGTCCCTGAGCGTCACGTCACAACATCTTTCGATGCTTGTCCCGATTGACCAACAAACCGATCCGTCGCCAATGAGCCACGAGCCCATTGAAGCGATGAACACGGGGCATTCCGCCGATCTTATTACGAAGCCAGAACGGAACCAAGACAGCGATGCGGATGCGAGCGTCGCCTCTGAATTCGTGGCACAGGAAACAGTTTCCACCGTACCAGAAACTCAGGATCTCGCTGTCCCGCCAGCAGCAGGCATCGTCTTTGGCGAATCAACTGAGTCTCATGAAACGACAGGTACCACTTCGTTCGTACAGCGTGGACTTGATGCAAGGAATGACGAACCGTGCACAGATCAGCCATCTGCGAGGGAGCATGAGGATGCAACGACAGCCACGAGTCATCAAGTCTCAGAAAACCTCGCGTCGCATGCAGATCCAGTTCTCTCAGGCGTGACGGAGAATCCAACGGCACCAACATGGGTTGAGACGCCACCACCAGCATCGTTCAGCGACCCGAATGACGTCGAACATCGATTACCTGGCCCAGCCGAAATCGATTCCCAAAATGACAATCTCGACGTTGCGGTTGATCACCAAGAAGCTTCTGAGACGGAAAACAACGAGGCAGACATTCAGCTCGTTGCTGCTGAAAAAATACACCAGCACGGCGATGACGATGCAACTTCAGCAGAGATCCAACGGCAAGCCGAAGCAATTTTGGCGAGGCTCAATAACTCGCGAAGCCAAAGTAACGTTTCACATGAAACGGCGACT
>JBLINZ010000403.1:0-5803 GCA_047639375.1 Mariniblastus sp.
ATTCCGATATTCACAAAGATGCAGATGATGACCATGAACCAAGGCGTCGTTCTGGCTTTTTTGAACCAGAACACCTGAGGGACGAGCACATTGCAACTGACCATGATCCAATAAGCCCACCAGTAGTTACCAAACGCACGGTTGTAGAACGCGTAACTCTCGTATGGCACACCTGAATACCACGCGATAAAGAATTCAATTCCGTAAGCGGTACCGACCATCATTCCCGTCGCCATGATGATCTTGCACATATTCTCAAGGTGACGCAGCGTGATCAGATTCTGGAGCCCGTACATTTTTCGGACCGGAACTAGCAACGTGACCACCATCGCAAACCCACTAAAAATCGCACCCGCGACAAAGTAAGGCGGGAAAATCGTCGTGTGCCAACCAGGGACCTGAGAAACCGCAAAGTCAAAACTAACGATCGTGTGGACTGAGAGAACCAACGGTGTGGCCAAGGCCGCGAGTATCGTGTAAGCGATTTCGTAACGATGCCAAGCTCGTGCGGATCCCGTCCAACCGAGTGAAAGGATCCCGTAGACGGCTTTTCCAATCTTGGAGGTGCAGCGATCGCGGAACGTCGCGATGTCGGGAACCATGCCCATGTACCAGAACAACAGCGAAACGGTCGCATAAGTCGAAACCGCAAAAACGTCCCACAGCAAGGGACTTCGGAAGTTCGGCCACATTGCCAAGTGCTCCGTGGGAACTGGGAACAACCAGTAAAACGCCCACACGCGGCCGATGTGAACTCCTGGGAACAAGCCGGCACAAACGACCGCGAAAATCGTCATCGCTTCTGCCGCACGGTTAATACTTGTACGCCAGTTTTGTCGGAACAAAAACAGAATCGCAGAAATCAGTGTTCCCGCGTGGCCAATGCCGACCCAGAAAACGAAGTTGACAATCGGCCAACCCCAATAGGCTGGGTTGTTGTTGCCCCAGACGCCAGTTCCTTTCATCAACAAATGACCGACGCAAGCGCCCAAAATCATCAGGAGCGAAATTGCGAGGCCCAGAACAACGAACCAAATCTTTGGAGGCTTTTCTGCTTCCCAAATGCCACAGACCGTGTCCGTCACGCCAGCGTAGTCCAGATCGCCTAACACCAAAGGTGTGCGTTCTGCCGCGTCATCGTACGTGTTGTTCAATGGAGGATTGACCGTAGCCATCTATAATCTCGTAGTTCGGTTTTTGTTTTTTGTTTTTTGGTGTGGGCGGTTTGATCCGCAACCACGTCTCGGTCAGGGGGTCAGCCCTGATTCAAGGGATCAGCCCTGATTCAGGGAATCAACCCTGCATTGGGTTCGTCATCGCGTTAATCGTGGGTCTCAGTTTCAGCTTGTTCGTCAGCATGATCTGCTCCTTCGGCATGATCACCCGAGTCTGCGGCGTGACCGTAATTACCAATCGAATCAGTGTCATCGTGATCGACTAGGGAAGGATGCGGATTGCGAACACGAGCCAAGTACAGGGTTCGCGGTCGATTATTCAATTCTTCCAACATCGAGTAAGCCCGTGGATTAGCGTGGGCTTTGGCAACATCGCTGTCGTGATTGTGAAGATCGCCGAACTTGATGGCTTGGGTTGGACAAGCATCTTGGCAAGCCGAGGTGATTTCGTTGGCGCCAATCTCACGATTCTCGACCTTGGCTTTGATCTTGGTGTTCTGAATTCGCTGCACGCAGTAAGAACATTTTTCCATCACGCCGCGGCTGCGAACGGTGACTTCAGGGTTCATCATCAAGTTCTGCATCCGTCGCTCACCCTCGGGCAATTTGTCGGCGCCTGGGTATTTGAGGAACGTTTCGGCTTCGGTGTAGTTGAAGTAATTGAAGCGACGAACTTTGTAAGGACAGTTGTTTCCGCAGTAACGTGTTCCGATACAGCGGTTGTAAACCATGTCATTCAGGCCTTCGCTGCTGTGAACCGTGGCGGCAACCGGACAAACGGTCTCGCATGGGGCGTTTTCACAGTGATGGCAGGCGACTGGCTGGTGGACCAGGATCTTGTCATCTTTGCGGGCTTCGTCGTTGTAAAGATTATCGCCGTAGTAGCGGTCGATGCGAATCCAGTGCATCTCACGTCCACGCCAGACTTCGTCCTTACCGACAACCGGAACATTGTTTTCGGCTTGGCAGGAAATCACACAAGCGTTGCAACCAATGCACTTGTTGAGGTCAATCGACATGCCCCACACGTTGGTGTAGCTCGTTGGCGTGCCGTCGTTTTCCTCGTTCTTGTACAACTCGCGCGAACCCGGTGTGAGGTCGAACAAATCGTGGTGCATGTGGAATGCTTCTGGCCACGAGTGTTTCGGCTCGTGGTGAGCTTCTTCGCCGTCTGCTTTTTCGTCGACCTTGAGACTCACCTGATTGAGCACGGGGAGTGCTCCCGATTTGGCGATCGCGCTGGTTCGTTCAACTGGTTTCGCTTGGGCTTGATCGTGGTCGGTGAGCGGATGGTGCGAGAGGAATTTCTCGTAGCTATCGAACGTGCCTTCACGAATCAACGAACTGCGATCGCTCTCAGTCTTGTTGTAGTTCCGAAACATTCGAGCTTGGATTTCATCGCGAGCGGTTTCGTCGATTTCCCAAGGCTCTTGAACGATCGCCAATTTGAAAGTCGTTCCAGTGGCACTGACGGCACTCGCATCCGCAACGTTGACCAACCAATGGTCGGCACTTCGAAGTGGCGTGACGTCACAACCCACGGGTTCCACGTCAGCGTTTCCGCCGACTCGTCCGGCCATTGTACGTCCGTAGCCGATTTCCAGCCCGATCGAGCCGTCGGCTTGTCCTGGTTGAATCACGACGGGAACGTTTTGAGTTTCGCCGTTGATGCTAATGGCCATCAACATGGTCTTGGACTTGCTGGACATGCCGTACTGATGCAGGCCGAGTTTCTCAGCCGTTTTTGGGCTGACCGAAGCCACGTTGTCCCAAGTGACTTTGGTAAAAAAGTCGGGCAGCTCTAGCAGCCAAGCGTTGTTGGCAAATCGGCCGTCGTAGACCGAAAGGCTGGGGCTGAACACGATCTCCAGTGAAGACTCGTCCCAATCTTTTTTCCAATCGTCCGTGGCTTTGATAGCAGGTGCCGCTTTGGCTTTGACCGTGACGGCTGCGCCCTGAGAATCAGCTACGAATCCATCGTGAACAGCTTTTTTCCAATTGGCGTTGTCTAGTTCCAGCGTTGCCTGCACGATCGCTTTGCCATTGGTCTTCTGACTACCGATCAGGGTGGCGAGTGTTTCGAGCTCTGATTTTCCACCGAACAACGGATTGATTAACGGCTGGCCCACGAGGGTTGAACCGTTATTGGATAAACCGTCTTTCCAGCAGGCCAACGCATGAGCCGCGGCCCCGACGTGCTGACAGGCCGCACTGGATTCGTTGTTGTAGTTGGTGATGTGCAGTGAACTGGCGGCATTACCGATCAGTTCAGCCAATTTCAGACTGCGGGGTGCGGTGTAAACCGGGTTGCCGCCGAGGATGATGACCGATTTGAGTTTGCCACTGGATAGTTGGGCGGCGAAATCCTTGATCGCGTCTAGGCAAGACGGGCGATCAGGATCAACCAGTTTTGTGTAAGTGACTGTTTTGCCATTGTTTCCAAGCTGTTCGTTCAAGCTGTGAACCAGGGCGTGGACTTCGGCTGGTTGTTTCTCACCCGCTACGATGATGCTCTGGCCTTTGTTGGCGAGCAAATCCGCGGCCATCGCGAGAAGAACTTTTTCACGGTATTGAGGAACCGGTTCGTCAATCTTTTGACCGTTAATCATGGCGGCCAGGGAGGCGACGAATCCAGCGATTTTGGAGCTGGGTACGGAAATGCGGTGATCGGCAGCGGCACCGGTTGTCGTATATTGGCTTTCAACCGCGTACAAGCGGCTCATTTTTTTGCTGTCGGCGTCGCGTCCTTTGGCGAACGAAATGCTGTTTGGGATCGCAGCACCGTCAAACATCAACGGATCCGCATCGAGCGTCACGATGATTTTGGCTTCGTCGAATTTGTAGTGGGACCGATGTGCTTCGCCAAACGCCAACTTGCTTCCGGCTCGGGTTTGGTCGTCCGAAATTGCGGCAAACGAGAACCACTGGCCACCTTTCGAGATTAGCTCTGACCGCAATCTCATCAGGCTTGGTGATGACGACGGCTCTGCCAACACGGCGACGGCGCTGAGGTCGGTAGGCTTGCATGCCTTGACCAGATCGTCGAACGAGATTTCTTGGCGATCCGCATTCAATGAGTCTCGCAAACGATCTGGATCGTAGAACTCAAGGACTTGAGCCTGAGTGTAGCTTGAAGAGGCGCCCATCGAGTCGGCGTGGTCCGGGTTGCCGTCCAACTTGATCGGACGCCCATCGTAATTGGTCGCCAAGACAGGATTCGCAACGCCACCAAGCTCGGTGAATGTCGCGAACTTCTCGGGCACACCCGGGACTCGGTTTTGTGGCCGAAACGCAAAGGGTGCGATTTTTTCTTCTTCGTAGCGACAGCCTGAAACGCCGCCCAAGGCCAGCGAGGCACCCATCAGTTGCAACCACCGACGGCGGGAAAATCCGTCGCCAAGATTTTCAGTGGCTGTTCCAAAGTCGCGATCAATCGCCTCGTTAAACTCAGGTGAGTCTTGCACGGATGAATCGCTTAACAACGAAGGATCGATTTTTTGAGTTTTGCGTGGTTTGTTCATTGCAGATGTTTCAGGTGGTTTCGTGTCGTTCGAAATGAAAGGTCTAAACGAGTGCTAGGTAGGACTTGTCAAAGACAAGTCCAAACTCTAGCGGTGACACGTTGAACAGCTAACGTTGGGATTAACGCCTAATTTCTCAGCCCATTCCTTGTGGTACGTTTCTGGGTCTTTCGGTTCGAAATCTAATTGCGTGACCAATTTGGGATCGCGAATGTTGGGTTCAGGATTGCGATGGCAATCAAGACACCACTTCATCGAAAGGGGTTTAACTTGGGTCACGATCTCCATCTTGTCGATTCGGCCGTGGCAAGTAACGCAGCTGACGCCCTTGGCAATGTGAATGCTGTGATTGAAGTACACAAAATCCGGCAAGTCATGGACACGCTCCCATTCAACGGATTTGTCTTTTTCCAAACTGACCCGAATTGGTTTTAGCAAGTCGCTAACTGGGTGGATGATTCCTAGATCGCGCTCGCCTTGGGTCGTACGACTTCCGCCGTGACAGTTCCCACAGGTCGCTGAAGGTGGAATCGCCGCGTGGCCAGCTCGCTCAACCGTGTTGTGGCAGTAGCGACAATCCATTTTTAACTGGCCCGCGTGGAGCTTGTGGCTAAACGGAACCGGTTGTTTAGGTTGATGGCCGACGTTGATGATCGTTGGATGGATCGCCGCGAACAAACAAGTCGCCAAGTAGCCACCGACAGCAACCGCTGTTAGCGCCGCAAGCAACATGAACTTGTTAATCCAAGTCGGGAAATGAAACTCTTGCATTCAATTCACCATGCGAAGTGCGTTACACTTGGCAGAATAAAGAAATAAATCGGGACAAAACTGGGCGACTTGATGCTGGAACCAGTCCAAACTTCTAACGACGCCCACTTAGTTAACTGCAGAATCTAAATCAAAGCTACAGCAGGGTCGACGTGTAAAAACGTCGCAGTACTTTTGGGGGGGTGTTAATTGGGCGACGAAGAGGGGCCAGGGTGACCCGGATTTGCTCCTGATTTTGCCAAACACACCGAACTCAAATCATCGGCTCAATGCGATTTCCGGGACATTCCAAAGTTGGAAAATTTAATAGCCGGGAAATCGGATCTGTTAAGCCAG
>JBLINZ010000404.1:0-5778 GCA_047639375.1 Mariniblastus sp.
TGCCTTTGGCTGTTTTGCTTCCGGCTGGAATGTACTGATCGCTACTTTTGAAAGTAAAGTCGGTCGAAGTCAGTGTGACGTCGGTGCCGGTCGTGTGTGTTCCGGCCGAGATGCGCAGGCGAAACTCGTCGCAGGAAGTTGGGACAGCCTTTGTCTCTGCGAGCTTATTTTCGATCGACTTTGTTTGCAACGTACCGTTTGCGACAGACAACTCACGAGCGAGCGAAGAGTTTTGAATAAGATATGTTTGGGCGGCACTGGATCGGATTGACACATCGGTCGACTCTGCCGCGCAAGCATTGCTCAGCATACAGAGAAGTGAACTTGTTACCAAAGCAAAACAGCCCGTGTATCGCAGCGTCGTCAAAAAACTCATTTGAGGCCAATCTTTGAGGAGGGCGATCGAAGTAAACCAATAACCTTGATTGTAAACCAAACCGCTAGCAGCGTCCGCTTCCGGTGCAACTTAAGCACCGCAAGCGGCAAGAGAAGGGGGCGAACATTTCATGCGCGCAGTCGGGGCAACGGAATCGGGCGAATCCGAGATGTAAATCGCCGCAGCGGAGAAATCGGCGTGCCGCGTCGCTGATGATTGGACGCCAGCCGTAGCGACTGGCATAACGCTTATCATCATACCGTTCAAACTCGGGAAGGTACCACTCGATCGTTCGGCGAAGCGGTGACATTCGCAGCAGGTCTCCTCAAATATTGGGAAAGCAACTTGATCTGCAGCTGTTCTTTGAAAACAGGAAGAGCGTCTGAGTGCGTTTTTTCAGAAGCGACTGACTTCTAATCAGTGTCCTGATCCCGGCTGACTTGCTCAAATAATCTGGTTGCTTTCCAACCGATAAATGCCACCGTGGAACTGACTGTCCTCACGGTCTAAAAATAGAAACCCACGTTGAGATTGAGACGCGTGTTCCAGTCATTGGCGTCGCCTGCCATGCTGCCTCCTATGAAGGGCTGGTTTTTGGCAGAGACCAAATCGATATAGGTATACAAGCCACCAGCGGTAACTCCGACACCCGTTACATTCATGATCGTATCCTCGGTCATGCCACCTGATTTTTCCGTCATGATGTTGTAGTGGTTGTAGAAAGTCAATTTTGTGATCGGACCGCATTTGACTGGCAGATTATAGGCCTCGTTACAGTTGTAAATTATCGCTTTGGCCGGAATCGTGTCAGAAGATCCGTAGGCTCCCACGACCAGCAAGCCCGAACCGCCGTCAACGTCGTAGTTGGAGTCAGTGAATTGCAATTGAAAATTCCATCGTTCGATGGTGCTGTTGAGATGAGCCGCGTATGCCAGCCGATTGCCGACCGAGCTCACGCGGTCGCGAATTTCCCCATAGAGAATCGAGGCTCCTACGTCGGCCTATTCGAATTTGCGAACGTAACGCATATTGAGGGTGTTGTACTCGGCAATTTCAAGCGCTGGAAATTCAAACGTACCCTCCGCCGGTGCCCGTTCGCCGATCAAGTCGTATGCGTATCGATCCGAACGATCAACGACAAACCCTTCGATGCCTCCCATCTCGTCGGTGACAAAATACGCCAACCTGAAATCATGGTTCTCGTCCAGGGTAATGAACTTGATTCCGGCATCATGGTCATCTTCGAAGCCAATGTAAAAGTTGCTGCTGAAGAAGAAGTTGTGCGAGTTGTAGGGAAGATTGCCAAAAGGAACCTTGGTGATGCCGACCTGAGTTTGAAAAAAATCGCTCGGCGAATACCCGACCCAGGCATGGTGAATTACATCCATGCACTGGAACCAACGGTATTGCGCTGATAGCTCAATGCCGCCGACCTCTCCGTCGAAGTCGATGCGGAACACGTCGAAATCGACGTCGCCTCCTCGATCCCGATTACCTTCGTTGTAGTCCTCCAGCGAAAATTGAAATCTCACCGCTCCGCCAATCTCAATCTTGCTGACTGATTTTTCTTTTTCTTCCGCTTTCCACCCATGTGGGGTTCATCCTCAAGCCCCATAGTTTGCGGGACAACCGTGATCGTGACCGCATCGGCAGAAAGTCAATCAATAATAGGGTTTGACAGAACCACTGGCCGCAAGCTTTGGCAACATAAATCAAAAAGTCTGGATGGAATGTGGGGAACACCATCCTTGGTCAAGGTCGATCCAAACCGAATGGATCTTGTCATGCTGGTTGCAAAAGAACTTTGGGGCTGGGATCCGGCAGACGGCAAAATCCGTTGGCGCGCGAACGCAACCGATTCCCAACAGGCCTACACGAGTATTATTACACAGGGAAAGCGTGTGTTCGCTTTCTCCGGTCAAGGAGGTGCTGGCAGCATCGCTTTGGATGTGGGAGGCAGCGGAGACGTCAAGGATGCCCGAACGGTCTGGACTGGTCAAACAGGCGCAACTTACGCATCTCCAGTCCGGCATCGGGACAGGATCTACGTTGTTTCCCGGGGAATTTTAACCGTGGTCGACGCGAAGTCCGGCGCGCGATTGAAACAGCTTCGGTTAAAGGGCGCCAGAAAAGTCGGAAACGCTCGGTTTGGTTCACTGGATTACGCATCCCCTGTTGTTGTGGGTGACCGTTTGTTTTGGCTGAACGCGAGCGGACAGATGTACGTGTTTGGTCTTGACGAAAAAGTCCAGCAGTTGGCGGTGAATGAGCTAACTTCAGAGAATGAAGTTTTTTTGGGGGGGGCACCTGCGGTTAGCAATGGCCGCATGGTGTTACGCAGTTCCAAGTTTCTTTATTGTATCGCTGACTCAGGAAGCACTCCGTAGCGTTTGTCTCATTTGAATGGTTGGCGGTGAACCCAAGGATTCGCAATTTCGGCGATGGTCGCACTGTTCGCTTCGTCCATCAATGGACGATATATTCTGCTGAAGCATAAAACAACTAGAAATTTTGGCTTAGCATGACGATCCCGCAATTCGAAGCCCAACACGTTCTTGCTTCTCAAGCCACACTCGCGGAAGGTCCGATTAGGGATCCTCGCGATGCCGCTTATTGGAGGATCGACATTATCGAGAAAAAACTGTTCCGGTTTGACCCGGACTCGAAACAAAACTCTCAATGGCAGTGAAGCAGATGCCTGGCACGGTCGTCGCGCGGAAAAGCGGTGGACTGATGCTTGCTCTGCAAAATGGTTTTGGAGCGTTCGATCCTGACTTGGGAAAGATCGAAATGGTTGGGGACCCCGAAGCCGACAAACCAGACAATCGTTTCAACGACGGGAAGTGCGATCCTGCGGGGCGATTCTGGGCTGGGACGATGCTTATCGAAGACCACATGGAGATCTTCACCGGTTCGATTACGATCTGGCGACGGGTGAAATTAAAAACCACACTTGCATCTTCGATGCACCGAATGATATCGGATTCCCGGACGGGATGGCAATTGACTCCGATGACAAGCTATGGGTTGCGTTTTGGGGTGGCTGGTGCGTTGCCAAGATCTGTCCCGAAACGTCTCAAATACTCGCGAAAGTCAACGTGCCGGTCGCGGCCCCAACCGCTTGTGCCTTCGGTGGGCCGAACTACGATCAACTGTTGATCACGACAGCCTCGAGCGGATTAAGCGAGGAAGAACGTCGGCAGCAACCTCTCGCCGGCGACCTGTTTGTCGCAAAGGTGCCGGCCAAGGCCCTGCCGCAACCCAAATACGCTGGTTAAGTCGGATACCGCGCAGCCTGATTCAAATCCTGCTTTTTGTCTTTACAATCAAACTCACGTTCAAATCGTAGAAACCATTGCCACTGGTTTCACGATCCAGCCTAAAACATTTGGTGGCATTTTCACGACTTCAACGTCGAACCTAAAGGAACGCACCATGATTCGTATTATTGTTGCCAGTTTGTTGTTCGCGATTGGCTTGACTGGGTCCGCCCAGGCTCAGCTTGATCCAGGAATGATCAGTCTGTTCAACGGCAAAAACCTGGACGGATGGACGCAGCGGAATGGCACGGCGAGTTACCGCGTCGAAGGCGATGCGATCGTTGGCAAAACATCCGCAGGCAGCCCCAACTCTTTTCTCTGCTCCGACAAACTGTACGGTGACTTTGAATTGAAATTCGACGTGAAGGTCGATTCTCGTTTAAATTCTGGAGTACAAATTCGCTCACAGAGCAAGGGCGACAAACCGGAAGGCCGCGTCAATGGGCCGCAGGTTGAGATCTCAGTCGATGATGGCATGGCGGGTTATGTTTACGGCGAAGCAGCAGGTGGCTGGATGACGCCAGGCGACGATCGAAAGCCCCACAAACATTTCAAGGACGGTGAGTGGAATTCATACCACGTCGTTGCGTTTGGAAACAAAATCGAAACTTGGATCAATGGACATCAAATCTCGGACTTGACGCACGACCAGCGCCATAAGTCGCACCCCAAAGGATTTATTGGTCTACAGGTGCACGGCATCGGCTCAGACAAAGGTCCTTATGAAGTGCGCTGGAGGAATCTCATGCTTCGCGATTTGACCCAGTTCAAAACTTTGTACAACGGCAAAGATTTATCCGGCTGGAAAACGACGGGTAACTGGATTCCGCAAGACGATGGTTCCCTGTTGATTCAGCCGCGCGATGGGGAAAAAGGCTGGCAGCGCTACGCTGCGTATCTTTGGTCCGAGAAAAAATATAAAGATTTCGTTCTCGACGTCGAGTATTCCTATCCGTCTGGCGGCAACAGCGGAGTTTACTTTCGCGTCGCTGATCGAAGCGACCCGGTCAAGCAGGGCATCGAAGCACAGATTCTAGATTCATCAGAAAAAACAGGGCCCGTCGGCCCTCACGACCATGGCGGAATCATCGGCACGGTGGCGGCTTCCAAGAACATGTCTCGACCTCCTGGTGAGTGGAATCGAATGGTGGTGACGTGCATCGGCAGTCATTTGCAAGTCGAGCTTAACGGGGAGCAGATCACGGACATTCAATTGGATGACGGGGCCATGAAAGATCGTCCGCTAGAAGGTTACATCGGTTTCCAGGATCACGGCCAGCCGAACAACCTAAAATTTCGCCACATTCGAATTCGGGAAATCAAACAGGAGGGCGACCAGTAGCTCAAAAATTTAAAAAAGAACCTGGTTTGATCGCTGATTTTACAACATCGTCAACATGAAACCAATTGTTCAAATATCACTCGACCTGACCAACATCGATGAAGCGATCTAGACGGCGCACTTGGCGTTGCGAGCCGGCGTCGACTGGTTAGAAGCGGGCACGCCGTTGATTCTTGCCGAGTGACTTCACGGCGTCCGCGCGCTGCGGGCTGAATTCCCGGACACGCCCATCGTTGCCGATCTCAAAACCATGGATGGCGGCTACCTGGAAGCCGAGATGATGGCCAAGGCCGGTACGACTCACGTCGTTGTCATGGCGCGAGCTCATGAAGAAACCACTCGCTGTGTGGTCAAAGCTGGTGCGGATTTCGGTTGCAAAGTGATGGGAGACAAGATGGTCTGCGAGTACATGGTCGCCGGGGCAAAGTGGCTCGAAGACCTGGGCTGTGATTTCGTGATCCACCACATCGGTTACGACGAACGACGAGGGAATGCGGCCTGAGGCCAGCGAATGCCCAGTCCGCTCGATCAACTACGCGAAGTCTGCCAGGCCGTCCGCGTTCCGGTCCAAGCCGTCGGCGAACTTTCATTGGAGCAAGCAATCGAATGCCCGAAGTACGGCGCGCCGCTGGTTGGCTTGGGAGCTCCATTGACGATTGATGCCGACGCCTTCAAGACGGCCGATGGGGGAAAGCGGCCCTGGGAGTCGGTGCAGTGTTCTCAAACTTCACTTAATGGCT
>JBLINZ010000405.1:0-5750 GCA_047639375.1 Mariniblastus sp.
GAGGCACACTCGCCAAGTCGAACTACTCTTTTTTCTTGCCGACTTTTTCGAATCGTCCCATTAAATTCTCACTGGTAATTCCAACTTCTAAAACCAATCGTTGCACTCGGTTTCGAAGGATGTTGTAAGCGGTGATCGCGGGAATTGCGATTGCCAAACCGATCAACGTGGTAAGCAACGCGGTGGAAATACCTTCGGCCAATTTGTTGGCATCTGGCGTTCCGCCTCCGGTCGCGATTTCCCAGAACGAGTTGATCATTCCGTGAACCGTGCCAAACAGACCAATCATCGGACTGATCGTTCCGATCAAGCCGAGGTAGCTCAGGCGGTGGTCGAGTTTCATGTTCTCTTCGGCGCCAACTTCTTGCATGGCGGAAACCGCATGCGGATAGCTACTGGATAATTTAGCAAGCCCAGCCGACAGAACGTTGCCGAGAAACGACTCATCGGTTTTGGCCAGCTCATAGGCTTCTTGGTATTGCTTCTCATCCAGATGGGCTTCGAAGCCATCGATAAGGTGTTGCGGGCAAACGTATTCCCGTCGCGCCGACAGGAGGTTCATGATGAACAAGGCTACCAAGATGAACGAAAGGCTCAGGAAGACGAGGATGTAAACCACGCCCAGCGAGTCGACCAACCAGCCGAGCAAGGTTGCTTGCTCTTCGACTGCGCCATCGTCTTCTGCGGCTGCAGCTGGTGCCTCACCGTCGGCTTGGGCCATGACGGCAGCACTGGAATCCAAGATTGCAGTTGGAAACGCGATGACCGCAAAGGCGATCGAAAACACAAGCAGGCACGGCACCCATTGCGAGACGGCACGGCCAAGGTTCGATCGATTAATAAACTGCATAACGACGTGTCTCCAAATGTCTTTGTCGAAAGTTTTTAGTTTGTAATGTTGTTTGAGCGATTAGCTATTTTAACCATTGGTTGAACCGGTGAAACCCGGCCCACATGGCTACCGCTTCCCGGCCCAATAAGAGTTTCGGTATCGTGTTTTGAGTGTCTCACGGGCGTCATTGGCTCGATCGGTCTCTTCTAGCTGCGGCCAAATCAAGGAAAGCCGATAGAGTGCTTCTGCATGGGCTTCGCCTTCGGAAGCGTACAGCAAATTAGTATGGAGATAAGCCGTCCGAGCTTCTTTGATCTTTCCGGATTTTTCATGAATGGCACCCAAAGCGTTGTAAATATTCGCGAACAGCAGGCCGTTCTCGGCACTTTCGTCCAGGATCATCTTTTCCAAAATCGCAACCGCTTGGGGGGCATTGCCATTAATCCCCTTCAATCGGGCCGTTTCGCTCTGGGCCAGCAACCTGTACGTTTGCGACAGGTCATCGTTCGATTGAACTGCCGAAATCGTATCGAAAGCAGATTGGGCTTCGTTCGGTTTTCCGTCTTCAATCAAAGCCTTGCCCCGTTGAAATAGGCCTTTGAGCCGGTATTCATTCCAAGAGCACTGGGCGAGTTTTGCGAACTCCTTGGCGGCCAGATCCGGTTTTCCAAATGCGAAAAGCTGTTTTCCATATTGTTCGATCGCTGGATAGACGTGCAAGCTACTGGGATGAGCGATGATGAAATCACGCAGTTCTTTACCGGCTTCTTGCGGTGTAAAGCGAATGCCTCGAATGGATAGTTGGGATTTCGAATTGGCTTTGATGAAATCGTATTCTTGTTTCAGCGGCCCAGCCATCGTCGTCGCATCGAGCTCATCGAGATCTTCTAAAGCATCCGAAAAACGACCATCTTGCATTTGCTCACGAGCTCGATTGAGTCCGGCTGGCTCACGAGAATAATACAGTCGCTTGATTTCTTCCGCAGCCACGGCTTTATTACCGATCACAACACCGTCTGGCGTCACGTTAGTGATCTTTCCGCTGACCTTAGTCGTGCCACCGTCGACCTTGTACTTGTAAACACCATCTTGGGCTTGTGAGAGTGTGGGAAGCAGCCAGGCCACGAGGCACAAGATTCCGACGTTAAGCGGTTTGATTCGAATTGGATTCATCATCACGTTCATCTTGATTATTGGTTTATGGGTTGGCACAGTTTGCTTAAACTCTAGTTTGCAAGAACTCTGACAAGGGCTTCGCCGCCTGTTTACTTCAACGCCTGCTTGATTCTCTTGTCGAGGGAATTGAACTTGGCCTTCCATTCAGCGCTGCCATTGAACGACGGGTCGCGTTTTCTTTCTTTTTCAACTTCTCGACTTGCTGATTCAACAGCTTTCTTGTCTTCGGTGATCAAGCCGTATTCCAGTCGACACTCGGCCACGTGGTACAGTGCGTTGTAAAACGTGCTTCGAAACTTGGAATTGCTTCGGGTTGCTAAAGCGATTTTTTCCCAGCCCCAAATCAGATTTTTGGTCCGCTTCGTTTTGGGGTCTTTGAACGACTGCGTGCCTTTGGTGGCCCGGACGTATTGCTTGGAGCTTTTCGTGACTTGGCCCCATCGTTGAAGTGTTTCCGCAGCATCCAATTGGATGGAGAGGCTGTTGGGGGAGGCTTCGAGGATTTTCACGAACTGTTGAATCGACTGCTCGAATTCTCCGCTTCCCCGCTGGGCCAAGGCCCGCTGTCGATTGAGTTCGGTCAACATCGCTTGCTCTTCGGCTTCGCCGCGAAATCCAATTTGCTCGGCCTTACCAAGTGCGGCAACGGCTTTGACAAACAAAGGCTGGGCGTCTTGTGTCAGCCCCGACTCCGATAATGATTCAGCCACGCCCAGCATCGTCGATCCGGCCCACAGGATGACGCGCGAATCGTCGGCGCTTTCTGTGATCGCTCCCAGGAAACTGGAAAGCGAGTCTGCGAATTTTTGCTTTTTTCCGACGTCATCAATCGCTTGAAACTCTTCTTTCAACTCTTTGGCAATGAGTTGATAGATTTGGGTAATTCGGGCTCGATCCTTGGGGTCTTGGCTGGACTGCATTTCGGCACGCATCGCGTCGATAATCCCGCCGGCCCGGTCGATCCACTTCTGTTGATCGTCGCTGCCTTCGAGTGCGGCGAGATAGGTCTTGATTGCGGTCCGATAGGTTTCTCTACGGTAAACCGAAGCCGACGCAGTGTTGGTGATCGCGGGGTGCTGTTGCTTGACTAGGTCCAAGGGCGCGACACGGGCTTTAGCACCGCCTTCCAGGCGTTCCAATGCTTTGTCGACATTACCGTCATACAAATGGGCGTCAACCAAAAACAAAGCACTCAATGCGACGTCGTAATCGACTTCGTCGAGCAGAACATCGTCAACGCCATTGCTCAAAAATTCAATCGTTTTACGAAGCTGAGGTTTCAAGGATTCGAGCTGAGCGTCTGGCACGCGTCGACTTGCTTTGTAGGCAAACCACATTCGTTGTCCGAGTCGGTTACCAATTGAGTTTCGGTAGGACGCGTTTCTGGGGATCGCGTCGAAATACGTCTGAGCCTGGACAAAATCATTGAGATTCAGGCTCAGCCGAGTCATCGTGCTTCCTGCCACGCCAGCTTCGTTGGACCCAGGCCAGCGACCGATCACCGTATCGCACGCTTTCACGAGTCGCCCCTGCTCGTAGGCTTTGTCGTCCCCCTCCGCCTGATCCATCATGATCGAATAGCTTTGGATCATCAGCGTCATGGCTTGCTTGGTTCCATCAACGTTCGGATATTTCGCGAGTAGAAACTCGCTAATCAAAGCAGCCTCGAAATACTTTCGATTCGCGAAATAACAATAGCTTTGCAAATATCGAACGTTGTTGATATCGGCCCTGACGGTTTCTGCATTGGCGAATTCCAAGGCAAGATTAAATGCTTCCAAAGCCTGTTTGGATAATTCGTCGATTGTTGACATCTTCTCGTCGTATTGTTCAGTGAGCTGGGACTTGTCCAGCCCTTGCTTGGCGGCGAGTTGACGTTTCACCAAAGACGCCTCGCTGACCGTGGCCTCGATTTCGGTCACGAGGTCTCTTCCACGTTCACGAGCGTCTTCAAACGAAGCCAGTGGTTTTGCGGAAGGCAGGGTTGGCTCGACCAAATTGACATTCCACTCGGACAGCAATTGCATGGCTTGATCGCGATACTTACTCGGAACACGAGCAACGTTCCGCAAGATTTTGCCGGCCGCCCGCTCCATTTCTTTGCCTTGCCGGTTCGACGTCGGTCCGTCCTTGGCCTTGATTTCAGCCGCCTTGGCCCACTTGGCGATCGCCAACTCCATTTGGATTCGTAGCCAATCGGGTTGTTTGATTTCGACTTTGTTTAAGACTTGAACTGCGGGCTCCAAACGAATCACAACTTCGTTGTAGGGGTAGGGCTTGATCTTGGCCCAGCATTCGGTGGCCAGGACGTAGGCTTCCAGTTTGATGTTCTTGAAAACGGCGTTGTCGCCTAGCGAAAAAATCTCACTCAACATCTCCAGCGACGCTTTGTGATCCCCCAGTTTATGGCTGCAACGAGCTGAATAGACACATGAATTCAGTCCAGCCATGAATCTCGGATACGCGTCCCAGACGTTTTTGTATTCGTCTCGGGCTTGAGCCAGCAGGGTCTGCTGCTCGGCACTTCCGCTGTCTTGGGTGTCCGCCAGCTGCTCCATGACTTTTGGGATGTTCGCGCGGACACGCGTGTAAGTCGCACGAAACTGATCTCGAACCGCGGTCGTTGAAGGGTCCTCAGGGTCAATTCGAACGACGTCGGGGCTGTTGGGATCGATTAGTCTCCGGATCTGAGACTTGGCTTCGAGGTAAGTCTTGAGAGACGATTCCAAATTGCTGCGTGCCTTCAGGAGCAGCTCCGCTTTCTCGCCTGCAGTCAATCTGTCAGAACTGGCTTGCGTGACATAAATTTTGGAACGCCGGTAAAGCAAGTTGCCTTGATAATGTAGGGTTTTCGCCGATACTTCGAGGGGCTGATTCCCGGATGCGTAATCGGTCAGCAGCTGCTGTGCTTGATCAAGGCGGGTTTCGATGCCCGCGACGTCTCGCATGTTCGCGGTGCTACCGATGATGGTTTGAGCTAGTTCAAATGGAAGGGCTTGTTTGAATTCAGCGGAGACGAGACTGCTGCTCTTGAGGCTTTCGAGATACTCAATCGCTACGTCGTGATATCCGTTGTCACGTAACGCTTCCAAGAATGCTTGAGCAGGTTCGTCGGCTGAAACGTTGGTCCCAGCCAATCCCCAACCCGCAAGCATCGCAACGAATAATGCAAGTCTTTTCACTACCGAACGTCCTCAGGTTAAATTTACCTACTATTATTCCAAACGTGATGTGGTCGGGCCTGACTACACCAATAACTGACTATTTTTAACTACGAATGCCTTGTCAGCAATCGGCGGGCAAAAATCCCGTACAAACCACTTAACACGAATTGCAATTGCAACCGACAAATGGCAACCACTCGGATGCAACCACTCGGATTTAACGACTCGAGGAAACAAGCGTGCGTCATTGTCCACCCCGAATGACGGGGCCGCAAAATTTCAACTTGATAAATTTTTTGATTAGACAGGTCAATTCAAAACTGAAATTGACGATCATGAGAGAACAAAGCAGTTGATTAATCTGCGATTGGCGGTGGGGAGTGACTTTATTCTAACAAGCTTTTTACGGTAGGTCGTCTAAAATAGCGGGCTGGGTTAGTTTTTCAAACGTCGGCCCCACAACCCAACGTGGTCAACCGCCGACAGAGATGCTGAAGTGAATGTTTGATTTGGCCAAGTTGTTTAATATTGGGCTTCAAACGTACAATTGTGCATCAATTAAGAGAATAATCATACGA
>JBLINZ010000406.1:0-5735 GCA_047639375.1 Mariniblastus sp.
TGGACAGCCCCAACTGTCTAGGACGGCAAAGGCCCGGTTTCAGGCACGTAATAATTCACGATCTTGATGTCCTGCAGCCAAACAATAATTGCGTTGTCACCATGTCGCTTCCTCTCAACGTCGAACTGGCAGCTTTGTTCGCAACCGTTCTGGCTTTGGTCAAACTCGATCTTCTCACCGCCTCGATTTTAAATTTTCCAATCGAAGGCCAACTTGAGTTTGTTCCCGATCGGGACCGTCCACTAAACGGATTCTGCATTTGGTTCGAGTTGGAGCTGCCCCAAGTGTCATCTTGGCCACGGGTCCCTACAGCGAGGAGACTCTCGAGGCACAAACTTACATATCTTTTTCGCAACTACCGGTGCGAGCCGGTAAGCGGGTGGTAGTCAACGTCGCATTCTCGCTGAACAACGGTCTTCACAAACCCTTTCTCCACAACACAGAGAAAACTGAGAGTTAATGTTGCTCCTGCGGCAACGAGTGCCCAATTCGGATCATGCCATCTCGTGGTATCCAGCGGTGGGATCAACAACGAGGCAAACGTCGCCAGCGTCAAAAGGTCCAGCGCCAACAAGTTAATCCGGATCTGAAGCCAATTTTGACGCTTAAATATGCTGACAATCAATGGCACGCCAAGCACAGCGATATGGTGACCAAAAATAATTGGATAGTTGATGTATAGAAACGTCAAGTTCCACCAGGTGAATGTCATGATCCACGTGAGGCCGACTCCCTCGTAGTTTAGATCGGCGAATTTTCCGTGACGGCTGATGGCATGCGGTGATCGAGGCAGCATTGCGATAAGTAACAGCCCCGCAGCCGCATTCAGGCTCGAGGCGAGCTGCCCGGCAGCAAGGTCCACTATGACGGCTTCAAGAATATTCAAACCAAACAGAATCGTCAGGCCGAGACGCGCCCATGGCCGATGATAGAGTCTCGTGAAACGGAGTGCCGTGAGCCAGCAGGCAGTAATGAGGATCGTGTAGAGTTTCCCCCACTCGAAAACCCCAAACTCATTGCTGGTCATCCAATAGGGCGTCAACGCCAACGGCAATCCAAGGATGGCAATCCAGGTGACCCATTTGCCAGCCTGCCGCAGCACTTCGTGGATGAGAAACAGGATCAATCCCAAACCGAGGATCGGTAGAATCAATTGCATGGGTAGCCTTCTAATTATTAGGTAATGACGATTTCGCCCATTGCTTGTGCTCGCGACTGGGATCTCACATTCGACAGACGACCGAGTTCACGAAGTCGCTTGGCTGCCTCGGTATTGTTCGGGAGCTTAGGCGTCTCCTGGTGCCAATGAGCGACCGCCGCTTCATCAAACCATTGCGGCTTTTTGGGTCGAGCCCTGCCATGCGAACCGGAATCACGGAACGCCAGCATCGAGGCTTCATCAGCCCAAGCGGTGACGGTCCACACGGCCAGGCCACGAGTACGATAGATTCTCAGGCCCAAGCATCCCGACGCGCGGCGAGCTTGGTGGTAGATAAAGCAAATTACCATCGCAAACACTGGAATAATCCAGATAGTCCGAATGCGAACACGATTTACGGTCATGAAAGCCATGTTAACTTTCCTCTCTCAAGGTCTGGCCAGACTCTCGATCTTTTGAACGATCGGTGGTCTTCAAGTTCGAATCGATCATCAAAATCCTCTGCCCGTTGAAGGTGTTTACGTGTTTGGACTGGCCACTTCGTCGTCGAAGAATTCAATTCGCACGCCGTAAGGCAGCCCGAATCAAAGCCTTGATGGCTTGCTAAGTTGGACGAACGCGTGATTCCACAGGGGCAAGACCGCTTTTGATTGTCGGCTCAACGAACCCAAAGACTTCGCGAGAGGCTTCAAATCCTGCCCCGGGGTTCGTTCGATTGTTTGGGGCACCGATCATGTCTGGCTACCTGTTCTAGGACGTTTTTGAGGTTAGAATTCGCTGTTACCATGGCATGCGTCATCGACCTCCAAGACCCTTGGTTGATTCCGTAAATTTTTTATATGGAAAATTCAGATATGGGTTTTCTCCAGTTTTTAGAGAAAGAACTCCATGAACGATGAATTCGATTCCATGGAAATCACTCAGATGCTACGGGCGGCTGGACAAGGCGATTCCGTCGCTAGAGATAAACTCGCGGCCCGAGTCTATGACGACTTGAAACGCACGGCCAAGCACTTGATGCGGTGGGAGCCCCAACAAACGCTCCAGCCGACCGCCTTGGTCAATGAAGCCTATCTGCGATTGTTCGAGCACGCAGATTTTGCGAATTCACCCAATCGGGCCTACTTCTTCGCCGCCGCAGGTCAAGCAATGCGAAGAATTCTCGTTGACGCAGCGCGACGAAGAAAGTCAATCAAACGCGGCGGGCAATATCAACGACAGTTTCTGGATGACGTTCTGGATGTCTACGAGACTAAAAACATTGACTTGATCAATCTCGATGAAGCGCTTTTGCAACTGGAAGAATTAAGCCCCCGACAGGCCAAGGTTGTGCACCTACGATGGTTCATTGATCTATCAATCAAGCAGGTTTCTGAGTTACTCGATGTTTCCGTGTCGACCGTGGAACAAGACTGGCGTTCGGCCAAGGCGTTCTTGAAACGTCAGTTGATGTTCCCTGAAACTACTTGACGTTAACAGTCCGTCGAATCACATTCCCGCCTGGTGAAGCTTGATTGCGGTCCACGCCCGATGGAACTTCCGACAAACCCAAACAAGAATGACCCGCAAAGAGGCGGCATGGAGGCAGCGTGCCAATTCCCATAATCAGACAGAAATGGCGCCGAGACTCAACTAGGTCTCGAATAGATCTCTCTGATCTTGACACCCAAATTCTCTGTTTCCAAAAGAGCAGAACGCAGAGAATCACGTGACCGCTGAAGCAAACTAATACGTTGATTGATTTGCCCAAACTGTGGTCTTAGAACGTTGAACAAACGCTTCTGAGACACTCGATCACGGATAGGGCGATTCGCTTGAGGTCCTTCTAAACGAGTCGCGCTTCCGCCTCACCGACATCGGAATCTCCCAGCCCGAACGCTCTCAAGCATGGAGGCAAATTGAGTCGATTTGACCCTCCATTCGCACCCTGCCCGGTATTTGACGCGGTTACGACCGTCTACTCCAGCTGGTGAATTCATTTCATCCGGAATTCTTCCGGAATTCTCCAAGGGTTCCAGCGATGGAATCCGCAGGTGTATTACGAAGCGGAGGCTTGACGGCCGTCATGCCCATTTTCGATTTACCAGACAGGATGATTCGATGAAGATGAAAATCAACGCCGCCAACCCAGGCCATTACGCCGCGACCTATCCGCTGACTTATCTTGAGTCGGTTCGCACAGCATCGCAACGCAGGCACCGAGCAACGGCAACAGGCCACGTTGCCGCCGCTCCCAAAACCATTTCTGTTGCGGGTGGCGCTATGGGAATACTTGCGGTGGTGACATGTATGGTGGCAGGTGTCAGTGTGTGCGATTTTGTCGCTTACCCTCTGAGCGAGATGTTGTCGCAGACGTCAGCCTTTGATCTATTGAAGTTTATCGGCGGATAACTAAATCTTGGCGGCTCGAACCGAGACTAAGCGGATTGGGACTTGGCTATGAATCGATTGGCCAAGTTGGTGGTTCACCCCATCAAACTATTTGCTACGGGGCGCTCACGTTTTTCAAACACCAAAAAAGCAATTGGAAATTTCCACCCGCATCAGATCTTGATTTCCAAAGGTATTTCGGCCGATGAATTGTTTCACGCTTTTAGGTCTGGGCATTATCTATTTTTGCTATATGTCTTTGCTGTGGTGGATTGGTCAGAAAATCAAAAACGCAGGGTTAGTCGATTTTGGATGGCCTTCGGGCTTCACGGCGATCGCCTTGTTTTATGCATTCACAGGTGATGGCCTCTGGCAACGCAAGGCAATTCTCGTTGCCATGTTTTGTTTGTGTGGCGGTCGTTTTATGTTGGGTTGGATCGTCCGTAACGTCCGAGACGGAGAGGATCGTCGCTGGCAACTCTGGCGAGACCGATGGCAGGAAGGTGAAGGATTGTTCGCAATTCGCTCGGTTGGCGTCAATCTGTTTGCGTTCTACCAGACTCAAGCATTCGCCACAGTGCTGGTGCTGACCGCGCCGCTGGCGATTGCCTGCCAAAACACGGACACACAGATACACTGGCTCGAGTGGATCGCTATTGGCGTTTGGGGGATTAGCTTTCTACTGGAGAACATCGCTGATTTCCAACTCGATCGATTTCGGCGGCGATCTTCTGGTATCGGCGGAGTCTGTCGCTCAGGGCTTTGGAACTACAGCCGGCATCCAAACTATTTTTTTGAATTCCTGATTTGGGTATCTTACGCAATCTATGCGTTACCATCGGTAGTCGGTCCGATCGACTACGTTGTGCTACTATTGGTGCCAGTATCGATCTATTGGTTCCTGGTACATTTCACAGGCATTCCAATCACCGAGATCGCTTCGCTTCAGCGCCGCGGCGAGCCTTACGCGAAGTATCAGGCAGAGACCAATCGGTTCTTTCCTTGGTTTCCCACGCGACGAAGTGAATAACGGTTCATTCTCGACAAATGCTTTCCCGGAAAAATACAAGACGTCCGACAAACACGAAAAGGCGGAACAAATGCCCGAATTGAAAACGAAAACCCACTACAGCACATGCGTGTTGTGCGAGGCCATGTGCGGGATTCAGATCAAGACCCAAGGCAAGCAAGTGATCTCGATTCGCGGCGACGAAGAAGACCCATTCAGCGGGGGTTACATTTGTCCAAAAGCACCCGCACTGAAGGATTTGCACGAAGACCCAGATCGCCTACGACATCCAATGCGCCGCGAAGGAGATTCCTGGAAACAGGTTTCGTGGTCCGAGGCGCTTGATGAAACCGCACAAAGGATTGGGGAAATTCAGCTGCAACATGGCCAAGATGCAATGGGCATCTATTATGGAAACCCAACGGTTCACAATCTCGGTGCGATGCTCTTCATGCCACCGTTTCTCAAGACACTCGCAACCCGCAACCAGTTTGTGCCAACGTCGACCGACCAACTCCCACACATGCTTGTTTCGTACTTGATGTTTGGACACCAATTTTTGCTGCCGATTCCAGACATCGACCGCACGGATTTCATGTTGATCTTGGGGGCAAACCCACTTGCGTCGAATGGCAGCATGATGTCCGCTCCCAATGTTCGTTCGCGATTGAAAGCGATTCAAGCACGTGGCGGAAAAGTTGTTTTGATAGACCCCCGGCGAACAGAAACAGCAAAACTTGCCGACGAACACCATTTCATTCGCCCAGAAAGCGATGCCTTGCTACTGTTTTCGATCTTGCATTGCCTTCTCAAGCGTGGAGGCAACGCGAACTGCCTCGATGCACCCCATGTCGGCTTGGAGATTGTGCGAAAGCTTGCCCAAGATTTTCCGCCCGAAGCCACCGCTGCGGTGACGGGTATTTCCGCGGCGGTCGTCCATAGACTCGCGGAGCAACTGACGGCTGCCAACTCGGCCGTTTGTTACGGACGTGTTGGCACCTCCACACAACTCTTCGGTGCGCTTTGTGCTTGGCTGATCAATCTCATCAATGTTGTTACTGGAAATTTCGATTCTCCTGGCGGAGCCATGTTTACCAATCCGTTGGTTGATCTGATCAATCCAAAGCTGGGCGAGCGGGGCGGTTTTCGCCGATGGGCGAGTCGTGTCAGAGAGCTTCCTGAATTCTCCGGCGATTT
>JBLINZ010000407.1:0-5713 GCA_047639375.1 Mariniblastus sp.
ATCAATATCCCTGCCGAAAATGTTTTGCAAGTCTCAACGTTGCTTCAAAAAGCATACTTGGACGCGCTGGATTCGAAGAAGAATTAGTGTTTTCGTCGTTACTGTACTCCTGAGTTCGGTTGGTCAATACCAGGGCGGATGATTCAGGTGACAGACAAGTCGTCCAAACATCCGCAGCAATCAAATGCAGGAAAGCTTCATTAGTGCGGGGATTAGTAGGGGGACTTGCGAACGTGGTCAGCGCATGAAAAAACCGAGCCGTGTTTACGACTCGGTTTTTATGGGATCAAAAAGTACACCCGGGAGGGCTCGAACCTCCAACCCTCGGTTCCGAAGCCAGTAACTCAAGATTGGTTTTGCCCCGATTCTTGCAAGATAAAAGCAATATTTTGTCGTCTGGAGAATGTCCCCTATTTTCTCCCTGCGCAAGCCTCGATAACTGAAAACAGGGTTGGCGATGAAAGCAAATGTTGACCGTCGTACCCGCGAACGCTCTTCAACCTCTCTTTGACCATGCAAGAATTCGCCAATTGTTTGAAAGGCGTTGCTATAGGCATGCAGTGCCACGACTCGGTCACAGCGGTAGCCCCAGTCGTCAGGAGCGTATTCACACATTTCATTCGCGTACTTCACCGTGTCGTGGTAGTAGGCCAAACCAGCTTTATGATTCCTTTCAAGCATGTTGATACTTCCCAGTGACCAGCTGGCATCCGTCCGATGCCGCCAATGCCTGAATTGGGCCTTGGGATTGGCTTTGAGAGCGACGGCAATTTCTTTTGCTAATTTGTACTGCTTCTCAAGCCAGGCAAAGTCCGCGGTTTCCTCTCGGCCAGCTGCGTTCCAAATCAACTGAGCCGCGAAGCAATCGGCAAAATCAGGATGGCTGGGGTTGTTGTGCAGAGACCGGATGTGCTCAAGAGCGGATTTTCGATGGCGGAGGGCATTGTCTGGTTCGCCAGAACTTTCGACAATATAAGCCAAGCAAGAATGACAATGAAACAAAGGGTCGCAACGTCCCCGCCCTGACCAAGCGGTTCAAAAAGATCGATTCAAATGGCGACGGCAAACTGCAACTGGACGAATTGCAAAAGCAGTCAATATGAACCCCGGAATTCACCGGGAATTTCAGAGATCCTCGAAAAAGAAAAGACACCAGAAAGATAGTTCACATGAAAATGATCAGATCCATTTTTCAATTGGCACTTATAAGTATAAGTTTGCTGACCTTTGTCGGCGGCGATCACCTTACCGCCTTCGATCAACCGAATGTTGTCATCATCTATTCGGATGACCATGGTTACACGGACCTCGGCATTCACGGCATCGACGGCAATGTTGACACGCCCAATATGGATTGTCTACACGCATCGAAACCAACGCGGTGAAGTTTTGTCATACAGCGGTCGAGACCCAAATTTCGATCGTAAATGGAGCAAGTGGATTCAAGACGGTAAACCTGAATCGAAAAAGCCGATGAAGCACAAATATGTCAAAGGGTTCATGAAAGGCAATGAGCTATATGGTCAGCAAGCGAGTCGCCTTTCCGATGAACGGTTGGCGAAGTTTGTTTCGGCCAACGGACTATTTGTGGTGGAAGGCATGAATGATGTCGTCAAACTCGATACGCTAGGAATTGCGTCCGTTGGAATTTGCAGCAATCGTGCAACCGACACTCAAGTGGAGCTGATTGCAAAGTTCGCCAAGCAAACTTCTGGCAGTCGGATTGTCCTGCTTCCAGACTGTGACGAAGAAGGAGAGAACGGGTTCAAAGAACTGATGTGGCGATTGGCTGAGCGAAATGTCGATACAAAACTTGGCTGGAGCAGAAGCGTCTTGGACTTGAAGGGAGAGTCGATTCAGCCGGAAAACCTTGACGAAGCAAGACTAGCGTTCGTTCTAGAACGAATTTCTGAAATTGGCTCGTAGATGTGCATGGTGTAGAATGATGCTTCGATTCGCTCTTTGAACCGAATGGTGATAAACTGATGGATATGACTCCTAAACTCACAAATGAACAGGCCGAGGCACTTCACCAATCGGGTGATGAGATGCCAATTCTGGATCCGTCTACGAACAAGTTCTACGTAGTCGTTGAGCAATCCGTGCACGTGCAAGCCAAGGCTGCGTTGCAGCGCCAGCAAGAGGAAGATCTGTCGGCCATTCAAGAAGGGATTGACGATGTAAAAGCTGGGCGAGTCATGCCTCTCGAAGAGGCTCATCAAGAAGTCAAACGTAAATTTACTAAACAGTATGGCTCAGACATTTAACGTAGTCACATCACGTCGGGCTCAGAACGATCTCTTTCGGAATATGGCGTGGTGGGCTGACCATCACTCAGTTAGCCAAGCGATTGAATTTGAAGAAACGGTCGTGCTACAATTGGCGACGCATGCCGAGATGCCGGAACGATTTGGCTACGCATCTGAAAATGGCACCTTTAAGTTTGAGCTAAGGCAAATGCTCGTTGGACTGGGGAGTCGCCCAAGCTATCGAGCCATCTACACCATCTACACCATCCAAGGCAGTGATGTGTTGGTTCTTTCGATTCGCCGCGGTGCTCAAGGCAAGTACACCGAATAGGTCTTGCTTAGAGTTGTCGTTTGCGGGCCATCTATCCGCGATGCCCAGTTGATCCAATTCATTGAGGATCTTTCCGATCTGGGCATCCACAAAGCTCACGCATGCGTAATAGCTGTGTCTCAGCTGTCTTGCATTTTCATTGTTGATCCCCTCCTCTCTATAGTTAAGCCAATTATACGCCCCGTTCTTTCCAATACTGATGGGGTCCTGATCAGGGCCCAGTTCGGGATGGGGGGGTCAGTTTATAGGCCAGCACTTGAAAGCTGGTTCAAACTCGCCGCCCTGATTAACTAACTCGCAGCGTACGGCTGTAGTCTTAACTGATGACAGACAGGAGGGCTATCTAAAGAAATAATATTGCATGTTTGTCTTTAGATGGCGCCGCTAGGAGGACGCCAGTTTAACGCTGTAACCAAAAATGACTACAGACGGCAAATCTCTCCTCAGTACAGTTGTGCTATGGTTATCCCAACCTTAGGGGATTCCTAACTTTCCAAACAACTACACTTTTGGAGCAAGCCATGCGTTCTGATTCTAATAGACGAGCTTTTACGCTCGTCGAGCTATTGGTGGTAATCGCGATTATCGGAATCCTGATCGGGATGTTACTTCCTGCGGTTCAGCAGGTCCGTGAGGCTGCCCGCCGCACGGCGTGTTTGAACAACATTCGGCAGCTCGGATTGGCCACACACAACTACGAAAGTGCTTATATGCACTTTCCTCCAGGTTGGAGTGGTTGGGGTCCGGCTACAGCCCAGTTTTTGCCGGTCCAAAACGAGGCTGGACTTGCAGGGCACCTAGCCAACTGGTACGGCTGGGGCTTTTTTATCCTACCGTACATCGAGCAAAACAATCTATCAGATCAAATTTTTGACATTGCCAAACCTACGTTCGGAAATCGAAGATTGGGGACTTTTGGCCCCACACATGTAAATTCTGCCGGAAAGATTCTTGGTGGCGCTGTTCTACCTTCGTTTCTATGTTCAAGCTCGTCGGGTGGCAACTTGTCTAGCCTCTATTCTGACTCGGCAACGCCAAAGTTCGGAGCGTCAAGTTACGTTGCATGCTCTGGCAACTACAACTCGAATGGTCGTAAACGCTTTAACGTGGACCGCACCAGAGTTGGAATGTTTAGTCGGGACTTGGTTGAAACCTTCGCTTCAGTTCAAGATGGTTCAAGCAACTGTATCATGCTTGGCGAGCGAAGCAGCATTGAGGACGACCCAGCCGTTTCGCACACAGGCATTGTTAATGGTGGCGCGATTTGGATCGGTGGCATGCATTCAAGCCATCCAAGAAACTGGCATCCTGCCGGATCAAAAGCCGGCGCTGGATATTTCTCGCACATGGGCAGAGTTCTCGATAATTCTAATTGGGCTATCAACGGCAATAACAGAGGGAGCTCGATTTCAAGCGAACACCCCGGTGGTGCTACTGTTGTCTTAGGGGATTGCTCAACTCACTTCCTTAGTGACAACACAGACACCCTGACATTGGTTTTGTTAGGGCAAATTGCTGATGGACAGGTTAATCCTCCTTACTAATATTCTTTGGCTTTGCGATAGAAGTAGATGGGCTCACATTTTGGTGAGCCCATTTTTTTTCACTATTCTTCTAACCGGATTAATTAATTATGAGCAAACAGATTTCAACCAGTTCAACTACGACGCTCTCCGCCTGCAGCCTGCTAATGCTTCTCGTTATCTCGGCTGGATGCAAGGGAAATGGTTTCACACTGGCCCCGGTCTCGGGAACTGTAACGGTTGACGGTGCACCGGTCCCGGATTTGAATATCGCGTTCTACCCCAAGGGCACCGAAGAAAACCCTGCTCCAGGACCGTTTTCAACCGGCAAAACCGATAGCGCTGGACAATTCACGTTGGTTTCCAGGGGTGGAGAAAAGGGAGCAGTGGTTGGATTAAACAGAGTTGGATTCGAGTTGCCAGGTAATTTCGACGAGGCTGCACTTGAAAACGCATATTCCAAGCTCGAAGAATTGATGGGTATGCAAGGTTCTGATCCAGCGGAGGTTAAAGCCGCTAAAGCGAATATTACCAAAATCAAAAAGCAGATGAAGGGATTTGCCATGATTCCTGCCCACTACCTAAAAAGCTCAAGCATCGAATTGGAAGTCCCTCCCGAGGGCCTGACGGACTATGCGTTCGAATTGAATAAACAGCCGTAGTAGTTTCAAATTTCCCACATAGTTTTTTCAAAACTGCCAACAACGGCTCACCGAGGCAACCAACCGATCAGGACTTGGTGGCCACGACCAGGGTATAGCAAAGCGAAATTCCGTCCATACCGACGATTGGCATTGTGGCTAAATTGGTGATGCGATGGAGTTTGGTTATTAGAAATTTCACTTCAATTAGAGCTCGTCCGATGAACCGCTTAACACCATCCCGCTGCGATCAACGTTTAGCTTGCCGACTCCGTACAGGCTTCATCAACGCCTTTGTGATTGCTTCTCTGTTGAGCTGGTCAAGTGAAATTGCAAATGCCGATGTTCGCTTGCCTGGATTTTTCGGCAACCAAATGGTGCTGCAACAAAAACAGCCCATCAAAGTTTGGGGCTGGGCGGACGCCAACGAATCGATTACAGCGACGATCGGGCAAAACTACGCAACCGCGACGGCTGATGAAAACGGCAAGTGGAAACTGGAATTGCCCGCGATGCCAGCCAACAATGACGCGGTAACGTTGACGATCAAAGCCAACAACACAATCGAGTTGACCGATGTATTGGTTGGCGAAGTCTGGTTGTGCTCGGGTCAGTCAAACATGGAATGGATAGTTTCCAGATCAGTCGATTCGGACGCTGAGATTGCGGCGGCGAACCATCCGCTGATCCGTCACTTCAAAGTTCCCAGAACTCATTCGTCTGTCGCGGTGGATGACATCAAATCCAAATGGGAAGTTTGCTCGCCGGCAACGGCTGGAAACTTCACTGCCTGCGGTTACTTCATGGCTCGCAAACTACAATCCGAACTCAACGTTCCGATTGGCTTGCTCAACGCGACATGGGGAGGCACGAGAGTCGAGCCTTGGACTCCGCCATCGGGGTTCAAGAACGTACCGGCAGTCAACGAAATTTATCAATCCGTTGTAGGCCGAACTCCGGGTAGTCCAG
>JBLINZ010000408.1:0-5672 GCA_047639375.1 Mariniblastus sp.
CGGCTGTTGCTTCGGCCGATTCCGCCATGCCGAGAATTCGGCTGACTGCGGTTTGCCAAGCTTCGTAGTCGCACCGTCCAGCGATCACTCGAATCGCCTGGCAAGCGGACAAAACAATTGAGGTTTCGGCAATCGATTCGCAAGGCTCAATCGCTTGAAGCTCTGCCAGGATTTCGCCGGCCACTTGCTCGACGTCTTCTTTTTTCAAGAGCGTCTCGTGCCATCGATCAACTTTTTGTTCAAGTGACCTGTTCGCAGGCAATTCCACCATCCAACGAACGGGAGATTGCTGGACCCGTGATTTCTTGCCGCCCCAACGTTTGAGCAAACGCAGTTGGTGGCCGGTGTCACCAAACTCGATCCCGCTGGCTTCCCAACCTGGGAAATGAGGCAATTGGGTGGCTGAATGTTGTTGGACCCTGGTCTTGTTTTGACTCTTCTTTGTTTTTGTCTTCGCCTTCGCTGCCATGTTGAATTTCCATCCAAGCTTTTTAAGTTGAGCCGATCCAAGTTGAGTGTAGAGCCTGTTTCGGGCTGGTCATCTTAGCAATCCGCTCACCAGTTGGAAGGCACTGCGTTTTTTGAATGTGTTCAAACCGGGACTTGTCCGGTCCTCGGGTCCCGCCAAGCTCAACCGACCGACCTGACGCCCCAAAAACAAGTTGCCACAATCAAGGACGCCGTCTATCTTTACCCTATTAGGTAACCATCACAGCGGAACCAAACAATGAGACATCATCACGCCAAATCGGCCTTCCCTTCGGCCTTCCCTTCGGCCTTCTCATCGGCTTTTTTGCTCTTATCGTCCCTGTGTTGCCTGTTTTTGGCCAGCGGATGCAATCAGGGTGGTGAGTCGGCCGCAGTCGAGGGAATTGGGGCGATCGAGCACGAGCCTTCCCTCGAGAATGAGCCTTCTCTCGAGGACGTCCAGCAAGTCGAATTCGACGCGGTCGTTTTGGACCTCGACGCCGCCACTGTCGATTCCGCGATTGCCGCTGTTGACGGCGAGGACGATTTCCGTGAACTGAAGGAACTTGCGAATCAAGGCGACGCCCGAGAGGAGGGCAATTCAATTGAAGAAGAATTGATGGCCGAGGGGCCGGATCGAGTCAATCCTACGATCGAGATTCCCGAGTCATGGCTCCGACTTGGAAAAGAACACGAGATTTGGATCGACAAGAAAGCCAAAGAAGTCATCATTGCCGGGCATGTGTGTTTGAATCAAGGCGGATTGGAAATGTTCATTTGCCCGGAACACACCAAGGAACATGAATCGATCATTTCGGCACACGCGATGGCTCATCAAGTCCATGCTGCCTTGATCAATTTGGGGGCAGATCCCGGCAAGCCGACCTCGTGGGATCCAAAATATCGAGCCGCCTTTGGGCCCACAATCGATGTGACGCTCAAATGGCAGGACGGCGAAACCAAGAAAACGAAAACCATGCCCGCCAAGCAATGGATTCGGAACTGCGAAACGAAAAAGGCGATGGAACATCAATGGGTGTTTGGTGGCAGCACGTTTTGGGAAGACCCGGACACGGGCGAGCAAATTTATTACGGGGATGCGGGCGAACTCATCTGTCTATCGAATTTCTCAACCGCCACCATCGACTTGAACGTTCAAAGTAGCCAATCGAACGATGGATTAATTTTCGAAGCCTTCACGGAAAATATTCCGCCAATCGGCACCAAGGTGTACGCGATCATCAAGCCCGGTAAGCGAATTGAAGGCCCGACTGAGGCACCTGCGAAAAAGAAACTTGCCGAGCAAGAAGAGCAAAGTCCGGTAGAAACCAATGCAGTTCCTAAGCCTGCGGGCGAGACGACGACCGACAAAAAAGATGACAAGTGAAGCAGCTGTATTGGCGTAGGCTATTTGTTGCCTCTCGAACGTCGCGAACCTTGGTGTGGATCAGATGTCCTTCTGCTATCCGAGACCAACGCAGTGATGTGAGAGTGGGTAAGCACATTTTGAAGCCTCTCTTTTGTTCACTCCTCTGCTTATTGACGTCGGACGGATGGTCTACAATGGGGCATCCAGATTAACCATGCCTGTAGGAAAAAAATCGAATCGTGCAAGACCGAAAACGCGCTCAACAAGTCGATCAAGAAATCGCTATCGTCGTTCGCGTCGTGTTGCCTGATGATCCGATCGACTTTGATCCACTGGACGAAGTTCAGGGTTTGGCCGAAACCGCTGGTGCGACCGTTGTTGCAGGTTTGATTCAGCGACGTGATAAACCTGATACGGCGACTTATCTGGGCAAAGGAAAAGTCGAAGAGTTGGTTCAGTTGGTCGAATTCCATGCTGCCGATGTTGTGATTTTCGACAACGATTTGTCTCCCGCTCAAAATAGGAATCTGGAGACTTCGCTCAACACCAAAGTGCTAGACCGCTCGGAATTGATTCTAGACATTTTTGCGACGCACGCCCAAACGCACGAGTCGCGACTGGCCGTCGAACTGGCTCAGCTTGAATACGCGTTGCCAAGGTTGAAGCGAATGTGGACCCACCTTTCTCGATTGAAAATGGGCGTCGGCATGCGTGGTCCTGGTGAAAAACAGCTGGAGACGGATCGTCGCTTGGTGGAAAAACGAATTCACGATTTGAAAGCCGATTTGGGCAAAGTCGAAAAGCGGAAAGAACGCCAGGTGGCCTCGCGGCGTGGAACCATGACGGTCTCGCTGGTCGGCTATACGAATGCCGGCAAGAGCACGCTCATGAATTCTCTTACGGATGCCGACGTTCTCGCGGAAGACAAGCTGTTCGCAACGCTTGACACGCGGACACGACGTTGGTCGTTGCCTAATTGGGGCCCGGTCTTGCTCTCGGATACGGTTGGGTTCATTCGGGATTTGCCACACAGCTTGATCGCCAGTTTCAAGGCGACGCTCGAGGAGTCGCGCCAAGCCGATTTGTTGCTTCATATCGCTGACGCCAGCAATCCCAAGGTTGGAGATCAAATTAGTGCCGTCTACGGAGTCTTGCAAGAACTTGGGATCGAGGAAAAAGACACGCTCTTGATTCTTAACAAGGTCGACCAAGTTAGTAATTTGGCTATTCTTGACTCGACGCTCAATCGTTATCCCAACGCGGTCCCGGTTAGTGCGAAAACTAAGCTGGGGTTTGAAAAATTACATTCCGTCGTTAGCGACGCACTTAGCCGTTCGTTCCAGGACGTCGACATCGAGATGCATATTAGTAACGGAAAACTCTTGGCATACATTGCCGCCAAAGGCGAGGTTCTTTCGACGCAGTATACGGATGACATCGTAAAAGTCCATTGTCGCATTCCGCAAAAGTTTCTTGGCCGAATCGATCCGACGGATACGATCGTCACGCCTCACAGCCCCGCGGGCTGGATTTCCAGCGACGCTATTCCGGAGGCTGAGGCCGTCGAGTCGAATACGGATACGATCGACAAAGCAACCGAGGCAGAGACAAGCGACGAACAATTCATCAAGCCAAGACTTCGTTCGGAGGATTCTGATTCACTTGATTTCCCGCTCGACGACGCCGGCTAGAAAAAATGCTTAGCTTGAGCCTCGTGGCCCGCGCCCGCTGGAAATATTACAGCATGCAACGCTGACGGGCACGCGGGCCAATGAGCCCGAGCTGCGGCTGCTGGATATTACCCGTCACTTGCCAAATCTCAATCACACAAAACACTTTACCGATCATGGCCAAACGAGGACTTCACGAAAAACGAGCGATCATCACGGGCGCTTCGAGCGGGATCGGCTGGCATTTGGCAAAACAACTGGCGGCCGAAGGCGTCTCGATCGTAGCGTGTGCTCGACGAGCCGAGCGATTGGCGGAATTAACGGCCGAAATCGAGGCAGCGGGAGGTGTTTGCGTTCCGGTTGCTGGCGACATTACCACTTCCGAAACCCGGCAAGCCCTACTTGAGACCTGTCAAAAGCGGCTGGGAGGCCTCGACATTCTTATAAATAATGCCGGGATTGGTGCGATGGGGCGGTTTGATGAAGCGAGCACCGACCGGATCCGGACGGTTTTCGAAGTCAACTTTTTTGCCATCACTGAACTGATTCGAGAATCGTTGCCGACATTGAAGCTTGGTCAATCACCGATCATCGTCAACATGAGTAGCGTCTTGGCCCATCGCGCCGCTCCTTTGAAAAGCGAATATTGCGCGAGCAAATTTGCTTTGCATGGTTTCAGTGACGCGATTCGAGCGGAGCTCTCAGGCAATGGAATCGACATGCTGTTGGTCAGCCCCAGTACGACCGACAGCGAATTTTTTGATTCCTCAATCGAAGACAACACTCAAAAAAATTGGAAATCACGAGGAGCCATGCCACCAGAAGTCGTGGCAGCAAAAACGATCCGCGCGATCAAGAAGGGCAAGCACGAAATTATTTTGACGCACGGCGGCCGCTTCATCGTCTGGCTCGATCGACTCATTCCCGGCATCGCCAATCGGGTGATGGCCAAGTTTGGGCAATAAGCGACGCTGGAAAATCTGCGACTGACTATTGGTTTGAGGTCATCGCGAATACGCCGAACACTCGCACGATGCCAACGACCACGACCGCAATCAATAGCCGCCGAACCCACAGATTGGCGTGCTCGTATCTCGTGGCGAACTTGACGGCCAGCCATGCTCCCACACTTTGTCCGACACCGAGCAAGATCCCGATGCCCCACCAGATCAGGCCTTGGTACCAAAAGATAGCCAAAGCAAATACGGTGATCGCCAGCACCACCACCAGCTTGAGCATGTTGGCTTCTTTGAGGCTGTATCCAAGACAGGGGACCATCGCGGTCAGGAGAAACACTCCGACGCCAGCCTGAATGAAACCGCCGTAAATTCCGATCAGGAACAGCAATCCCAATTTCCAAAACGCCGGCCGGCCAGGCTCAATCTCAGATTCTTCTCGGAGCCAACGCTTGGGGTTGATCAGGATCACGATGAGCATCAATACCATCACGACGCCGATCACATTTCGCATCGAGGCGGCATCCAAAATACTCGCAAGCCACGCACCGATCCCCGCACCAAGCAAGGAGGGCAGGATCAGCCACACGCTTTCAGGGCGGACCCGCAAGTCACCGCTTTGGCGAAACGTTGCGATTCCGACGATGTTTTGCATCGTCACTCCCACGCGATTGGTGGCGTTAGCAATATTGGCTGGTAAGCCTAGGGCATCCAGCATCGCCAGCGTGACCAACGATCCGCTTCCCGCGAGTGTGTTGATCACGCCCGCCAGGCATCCGGCCAAAACCGCAAGCGGATAAAGGTACCAACTAATTTCCATGGATCAGTGCGACAATCGAGTTTTGACAAGACCAAGCTTTAAACGGGGCCAGCTAATTTTAATGGCTTACCGGCTTCTGGCACAGGGAACCCAGCAAGACGGGTTTAACGGAGTAATTGATTTATTACTGGTCAGGCATCGACAACGGTCCCCGGCGCGTCGCCGCTTGTTGATTTAGTGAGCAGTGGGCCCTTACGACGCTCTGAGGCTCCAGGTGATATCGAAGCGCTAGCCCGCTGACGCGTTATGGCTCATCCGTTCGGACGGGCGGAGGGACTAACGCGGAGTAGCGGGTGTGCGGAATTGCTTCGCTTTGCCAAGTAGCGAAAAGCGACGATGGCAGGATTTCCTGTAGCGCAACTCGTCAAGAGTTTCGGCAGCCTGAATTG
>JBLINZ010000409.1:0-5658 GCA_047639375.1 Mariniblastus sp.
AGCTGGCGTTCTTCCCCGATCGATTTGACGACGCATTTTTCGATATGCTTGATCGGTTTCACGAAAACTATCCGCGGACCAATCTCCGATTTGTGGTCCACTTCAACCATCCGGACGAATTTCTCAGGAAAGACGGAAACGGGAATTACATCACCAATCCTGGCGGCGGATTGGAATGGCTGGAAAACACCTCGGCGGCGGTTAAACAATTGACCAGTCGGAGTTGGGTCAATCTCGACAACCAATCGCCTATCATCAAAGGAATCAATGATGACATTGGTGCCCTTCGGATTCTTCAGCGTGAATTGAAACGAAATGGCATCGAGAACTCTCGATTCTATTGTGGTCGTGACATTGTGGGGCATCGAGCATTCAACCTCACCATCGAGGAGGCTTGGCGAATTTTCAACGAATCGCAAAAAGGACTCTCTGGAATCGAAGCCCATGCTAAACTATCGATCACGCATTACAAAGGAAAAACCGAAGTCGTGGCGGTCACTAATGAGCCCATGAATGTGCCGCATGGCGAGAATGGCGTTGTCGTATTCAAGCTTTATCGGAACGCGTTCGACGCCAAAGACAAAGGCAAAATCGCGATCGTCGGTCGGAACGCCGAAGCCATTTGGTTCAACGATTATGAAGACCGAGTGGTGTTTGACGAAGCCGGGTTGTTTACTAAATCGAACTACTAAAGTCGTTTGCTTAAACGTTAGTCCTGCCACACAAGTTTTAAACCGTCTGAAGAACACCGTTCCGAAATGAATTCGAAAAGTCACTCACTGTACCAGGAGGCGCTCAAGGTGCTCCCTGGTGGGATCAGTCGCAACACGATTTACCGAAAACCGCATCCGGATTATGCAGCCCGGGGCGAAGGTTGCCGAGTCACTGACATCGATGGAGTTACCCGAATTGATTTTGCCAACAACATGGCTTCGTTGATTCACGGGCATGCTCATCCTGTGATCGTGGAAGCTGTGACAAAGCAATTAGCTAATGGGACGGCGTTCACGATGGCTACCGAGTCCGAGCTGCGATTCGCCCAACACATTTGTGGGCGAAATTCGGGCTTTGACAAGATTCGATTCATGAATTCGGGAACCGAAGCGGTAATGGCAGCGATCAAAGCTGCTCGGGCGATCACAGGCCGACCCAAAATTGCGAAAACCGAAGGTGCCTATCACGGGACGTATGACTACGCGGAAGTCAGCCAAGTATCGCGACCTGAAAACTGGGGCAGTCAATCCAATCCGGCTAGCATTCCTGTCGTCGAAGGCACGCCTCAAGCCGCGCTCGACGACGTCGTGATCATTCCCTTCAACGATGTCGATCGGACGCTCGAGATTTTGGATCGCCACGCCAGCGATCTGGCTTGCGTCTTGATCGACCCGTTGCCGCATCGAGTTGGTTTGATTCCTGCTACCCAAGAATTTATTCAAGCGATTCGTAAGTGGACTCAGGAAAACAATTCGCTGTTTGTGCTCGACGAAGTCATCACATTTCGACTGGGTTTCGGTGGGGCTCAAGACTGGTTCGACGTTCAACCGGATTTGACAGCGCTTGGTAAAATCATTGGGGGTGGATTTCCAGTTGGCGGATTGACGGGAAAAGACGAATTTATGTCTTGCTTGGACCCCACCCAAGCTCGCTTGCCTTTTCCATTCTCGGGAACCTTCTCAGCCAACCCGATCACCATGACGGCTGGCCGGGTGGCGATGGAGTTGTTCGATCATTCGGCAGTGGAATCGCTCAATCGGCTGGGAGAGTACGCTCGTACGAGAATCACCGAGGCCATCCATTCCGGGGGAGTCGCCGCCTGTGTGACTGGCGCCGGCTCAATGTTTCGTGTACACCTCAAGCCTGAACCTCCCACGGAATACCGATCCGCGTATCAATCGCCAGAGGAAGCCAAGCAGATTGCGTTTCTGGTGAACTTTCTCTACGACCGTGGGTTCATGATGATCAACACTTGTTCAGCCGCTCTTTCGACAGTACTGGGTGAGTCGGAAGTCGATCAAATGGTCGAAGTCCTGCACGACGGTTTCCTCGCGTTGAAAGCATCAGATCGCGGATTAGCTTGAAATGAGAAGTAGCCCATCAGGTACTGGGTGCGTCCAGTGCGTCAAAGAGTACGTGGGTAAATAGAGATTTTTAAGCGGGCGGGCAAGGGAATCAAGTCGCGTAGCAACCTCGACAAGCCGTCAAGAGTTTCGGCCATTCTGCGCCTCCGAAGGTATTCCCAATGTGGATGTCCTGCGAGTCATTTCGAAAGTCTTGACGCAGCGAAGGTCTTGACGACTTTCGCTACGTGGATGGGTTAGGTGTCTTTTCGGATCCCGTACTTTTTGATCTTGCGATCCAGCGTCGAGCGCTCGACACCGAGGATGGCAGCGGACTTACTTTTGTTCCAGGCGGTTGCTCGAAGTGTCGCCTCGATATGACGTTGTTCGACGATCTCCAGCGATTCGGGGCGGTATTCCTGGACCAGTGTTCCGGCGTCGAATTGTGATTCGCTGGCGGTCGATAGGTTGGTGAGAATCAACTCGTCGAGTTCGATGATGTTTCCACGAGCCAGCACGACGGCCCGTTCGATCACGTTTTTGAGTTCGCGAACGTTGCCCGGCCAACGGTACCTTTGAAGTTGAAGCTGGGCTTGAGGTGAAAAACCTGTTATTCGTCGACTAGTTTCTAGGTTGTACTTTTGCAAGAAAAACGCTGCCAGCTCGGGGATGTCTTCCGGGCGTTTGCGAAGCGGCGGCACGTCGATTTGAACGACGTGCAAGCGAAAAAACAGATCCTTGCGAAATTTTCCTCGACGAACTTCTTCTTCCAGGTCGCGATTAGTCGCCGCGATTACTCGGACATCAACCTTGATGGCTTTGCTGCCGCCAACTCGTTCGAAGGGATGGCCTTCTAGGACACGCAGAAATTTGGCTTGGATGCTTTGGCTCATTTCGCCGATCTCATCCAGCATCAATGTGCCTTTGTCGGCGGTCTCGAACTTGCCCGCCTTGCGATCCGTCGCACCTGTAAATGCGCCCTTTTCGTGCCCAAACAATTCGCTTTCAAGCAACGATTCAGAAAGTGCCGCACAATTCAAACACACAAACGGACCGCCTCTCCGATCGCTCGAAAAGTGTACTGCTCTGGCGACAAGTTCCTTACCCACGCCGCTTTCGCCGCGGACCAGGATCGTTGCTCGGCTTGGAGCGGCCTTACTGACTTGTTCGTGGACTCGGAACATTTCTGCACTCGCCCCGATGATTTCACTTTCAACCCCCAACTGATTTCTGAGCTGATCGATTTGGGTTCGGGTCTTGGTAAGATCTTCGACTAATTTTTGTTCACGGTAACGAGTCCGAAGTGCCATGCCAACGGTCTCCGCGACGGCCAGCGTGAACTCAAGATCGTGGGGGCGAAGTGCTTCGGCTGCGTTGGTTGAATACAAGTGAATCAAGCCAATCGTTCGATTGTTCATCTTGATCGGAGCCGCGATCACACTGGTTGCGTGAATCGTGCCTTCACTGTCGCGCAAGCCGAGAGCGCTATCGTCTTGAATGTCGCGGGCAAGGATGGCCTCGGCGTTGCGCAAACAAGTTTCGGCGAGGAATTTTGAGACGCGTTGGTACTCGGGTCTTGATACGCTCCGCCAGGCGAGGATCTCGAGTTTTTCAGGATCGACGGTGGTCCGTCGAGTCTTGGGCACCATCAAGACGGCCCCAGCGTCGAGATTGGTCTCTTCGTGAAGGCAATCGATTGCCATTCTGGCGATGGCTCGAGGCGTGGTCTCGTTGGCCAAGTCAAATGCCAGCCGACAGAGCCGCGTGGCATTCCTCGACGCTTTGGATTTCTCGCCTTCGGCGACGTCGGTGACCTCTAAGTCGTCCGAGTCTTCCTTTTGGAGATAGCGAGTTTTTTGCCGCCGATGGGTGATTTGGGTGGGTTCGGTAAGTTTCAGGTCGGCGATAGTGCCTTCGTCTTCCGAATCGTCGATTTCCAACCCGGTGATAGTCTCGGCCCCAATTTCGACTCGCGAGAACACTTTCCGGTTGTAAGCCGTGGACAAATCTGTGACGAAAGACAACTGCGTGCCTGCGATCCAGATTACATTGCCCGGTTTGAGCGTGTGGTCACCGGTTACACGCGAGTCTCCGATGGCGGTTCCATTGCGGCTATTGAGGTCCCGAACTGTCCAGTTTCCCTCGGACATAAAGATTTCAGCGTGTTGGCGGCTGGCTTGATCTTCTTTAATCACAATTTGATTGTTGGGAGATCGGCCGATTGTGACGGTTCTACTGGGCAGGAGCCGAAAAACATCGGACCATTTCTTGCCGTCTCGGATCACGAGGTAGGCGATATTGGCTGCGGATTGTGGTTTGGTTGAATTAACCATGCTGGAAAATGCTGTCCATTGCCGAAGTTATTGATTCAGGGAATCGCGTTGCAAGCTAATATCGTCTCCAACGATGGGGAAAAACGGTTATTAGGAACGCGAAATCTCCCCAATTTGTCGGATTATCTTGCCA
The DNA here is from genome assembly GCA_047639375.1 of Mariniblastus sp. Lineage (GTDB taxonomy): Bacteria > Planctomycetota > Planctomycetia > Pirellulales > Pirellulaceae > Mariniblastus. The sequence goes on from JBLINZ010000409.1 coordinate 4,524, forward strand.
TTGCCCAAGTGCCAAGTTAATCTTGGTGAGTCGGTTCATTCTCACAACTGTTATCTTACCGCGTTTTTACCCGGATATGCCAGTCTTTCTCTGCAAGAACTGCAGAGCGAGGTAAGAATCTGAACCTACAAATACGATACAATAAAGACCAAGGGGCAAGGCCTTTTTTCTCAGGAGTTAACCATGTCGGCACATTTTGCCAAGTTTGCTTTTTTAGTTTGTTGTGCTGCATTGATCTCGCCGTTAAGCGCTTCCGCCCAAGTGGGTGGTGGTGGTGGTGGAAATAATGGCGGTGGTAATAACAACAATGGTAATGGAACCATTGTTCAGTCCGGCGTTGTTGGCGGTGTTAAAATCGATGTCCGTGGTGTTTTAACCACTCAGAAAGAGATTTTGGACCCAGCCGTTCGGGCTCAATTGGAAGCGGGGCTTAAATCAACCGATTCCAATATGGCCAACGCCTCGAAACTCCGAATGATTTCTTTGCGTGGCCTTGAAGCCGCGATTACCAAAGCAAGAGACGAAGGCACACCGCTTTCTAGCGAAATCAATTATATGGCTGGTCTCCAGCGGGTTGAGTTCGTCATTCTTTCTCCTGAGACCAACGATATTATTATCGCCGGTCCTGGCGAAGGATTCAAAGTCAACGACCAGGGTGTTGTGGTCGGAGATAAATCCGGCTCTCCTGTCATCCGTTTGGAAGACTTCCTCGTTGCGATGCGTTCGGTTGAAAATGCTCGTACCGGACAAGGCGTTTCGGTTTCGATCGATCCGACGGAACAAGGCGTCAAGCAGCTTCAGAAATTTTACGCTCAACTCAAGCGTAGCAATTCGCCGTTTCATCCAAATATGCAAACGAGAATCGAAGAAGCCATGGGCCAACAGACGATTACGTTGACCGGCGTGCCGGCTGATAGTCGTTTCTCTCAAGTACTTGTGGCGGCTGATTACAAGATGAAACAGCTAGGCATGGGAATTGAAAAAGCTCCCATCGCTAATTTTCCAAGTTTCATGGAGATTGCTCAAAAAGCCAAAGCCAAAAACTTGTCGGCTGCTCCTCGATTCTGGATGGAATGCAGTTACGAGCCGATCGCAAAAAGTACTGACGGAAACGTCTGGCAACTACGCGGCAAAG
>JBLINZ010000410.1:0-5651 GCA_047639375.1 Mariniblastus sp.
GACGCCCAACATGGAATCAGGTTCAAAAATTGAACGAGACACGATCTTCGGCGAGTCGTTTGCCCACGACATCGCCGATATCGAAAATCCCGCGAAATCGCTACTTTTCCGCTGGTGCATCCAAGGGCAATGGAAACTATTGCTGACGTACGATGGCGAAGTCAATCGATACAAATCGACCCATCCACGAACCGAAAAACGCCCGCAATTGTTTGACCTGACCGCAGACCCTGGCGAGTCTAAAAACCTTGCCGGCAGTCATCCCGAAATCGTAGCCAAGCTGGCGAAGGAAATTGAAGCTTGGTATCCGCTTGAGACCCGGAAAACGGTTTCAGTGTTTGAGTAGAACTTGCAGAAGACGAAGGAAAGTTTCAGACAGAATGAAGCAGAATGTCATATTCGAAGACGTTCTTTTGATTTGATTGATTTTGGTTCAAACTCTCTGCATATTCTTTTGACACCTACCTTCGTCGGCCCAACGCTAACGAGTAAATCTATCACCGGATTTTTTCCAGACAGAATTCGAAGAATTCCATGCGTGCAAATCCTGCCACCTTTCAGACCATGTCCAAAACCCTCTTACTCCTTCGGCGGGTTAGCCTGGCGAATAACCGCTCCCGACTCGTCACTCAACACAAGAATCGAGAACTTCTGAATCCCATCGATCGACTCATTGCTTTGTGAAACATAATCGAACCGCCCGCGAAGATCCGTGTATCCGTCTTTGTGGAATCGAACCGAACCGTTGTTCATCCTCGCATAGACTTTAACATAGGTCTTGCCGATGGCTTTCCCCGTCGACTCCTGCGTGACGTGAACTTGACCGAATTTTTCGAGCAGTTGGACGTCAAGCGAATGGGCGAAGTACGGCTGTGACCTCGTCTGGTCACCGGAAACGACTTCCACCAAGACGTTTTTGTTTTGCATCTCTGCCGGCAACGTATAGTCGTGACTGCCTTTTCCATTCTCGCCAGGTTTCAAATCCACGGTTTGCGTGAAGTTTGGGCGAATCATTGAGAATCCATCCAATTCGTCCTGGGCAAATGGGCTGCGACTGAACAGCAACTCAATATCCATCTCGTAGAAATTCACGACGACCTGAGTAACGTTTTGGAATTTCAGTTTGGCGACATTCGATTCAATCTCAAAATCGATACTCTCCGACTTGGACGCCAGCTCAGTTTGATTTTGAGTTGAATCAGTCGCGTCAACGGTTTTCGTTTGGCCGCCTCGGATTTCATCAACTTGCGTCAAGATATGCTTGAACCGATTCCGCCAAAGATCGACTGGATAGTCCGCCCATTTCGCCGCCTTAGCAGCCGCTTCGTTGGGCTTCTCACGATACATGTCTAGGTATGCATCACAGTAATCATACTGAATCTGGCTGACCAAAGCGTCTTGGGAGACACTGTCAAAATGAGCCAAAGCGGTCTCAATGCGATCTTGCAAAAGCATGTAATACGCGATCACTAGATGATCGTCATCTGAAAGCGAACGACGGTTGGCCAACACGCCCAACAATTGCTGATACTGCGTGAAGAAATTCGGATTCAAAATCTTTCGATTCGGCCCCAACTGATGAGCACGAGCGTTGACCAATGGCCAATACTCTTTGTGGGCGTACCAGTTTCTTTCAATCGGATTGATGTCTAGCAAGCCTGACTTGAAATAACGACCACAGGTCGCAACAAATCCATCGGCATGGGTCAAATATTCCCTCATCGCCGAAACATCATCGTGCTTCACGCCGTAGGCCCAAAGCGTATGGTTGTAAACATAGCGATTGCGAAGTGTCTCGATCGCTCGCGTGAAGAACGGCTTGTCCTTCATCCGGAAAGCGATCTTATTGAGGTCAAGTCGCAAAACATTCTCTCGATTGAGATAATCAATCACGTCATCTTCGCTGCCATTTTGGGATACAAACTCCCAAGACGCTTTGTCGACGTCGGCCGGGCGGTCAATGACTTTAAAAGTCACATCGTCGGCCACTGCCATGACTTTTTCTTCAGCCGAAACGTGAGCAGAGTAATGCTCGAAGTCACCCGCCGTGGGGAAGTAAAATGCATACTCAAACGTCTTGGTGCTGAACGCCGCCAAGTCCATTTGAATGGTGCGGGTTTCTTGCGAACCGCTACAAGCCACGGCTCCCAGCGGAATTTGAATCAATAGATCCACCGCGCGAGGCGTTGACGTTGGATTGGTGATCACGACTTGAGAACCGTACAGCGTGTGGGCCAGGAAATCTCCCGAGACAAATTTGTCAAATCGCACGCCGTCTTCATAGCGAAAACGATCATTTTTCTGGAAGAAGTTTTCGCTCACAAGAATCGTCGTGTTGCCACGATCGAAAATCGCTTCTCGGACTTGCTGATGCAACGCGATCGTGGGTCCACCCGCGGTAAACGTCATCGAGTTGTCAGCGTAATCAAAACTCTGCTTGGGGGATTTCAAAGGCAAATCAAGCACCGCCAAGGCAAACATCATTTCCGTGAAACTGCGATTCGATTCAGAAAAGTACGGCGACAAAAAGGTCTCGCCAGAATGATTAGCGTAGTCACGCCAGAACCGATTGACCTGTACTAAGTTCGCGTCTTGATTCTCAGGAGGCAATTGATAGTAATTATTCTCCATCCATTCCTTGGTCGGGCTCAAACGGCGATACAAATTCTTGTACTTAGCTCGAATGGAAATCGCACCCATTTGATCATCAAAGAATTGTGACGCGCTGCTCTCTTTCAAATTCCTGTCGAGCATCTGCTTGCTTGCGACCGCCCCAAGCTTCAAGGAAGCAATCTTCAGCCCTAGGGACTCATTGCTTTGATCAAGCCGCTTCAACGAATCATTGGGGACTGGGACGGCTCCATTGACAAAATCCATGTCCATCATTTCATCGCCTTCTTCGGATTCCCCCTGCGCCGTTACGAGTTTCTTCTCCAGTGAATACAAAGTTCCAGCCGATCTCCCGCGACGGCCACCTTCCATCGGTCGATTTTGAGGAGCCGGAGACGATTTGCCGGCCATACCGCCCATACCGCCCATACCGCCAGAATCCCTTCCAGTGATGCGCTGATCAACTTGGCCAGGTAAATCCCGAGCCATCACCTCGAAGGCTGGAAGACTACTTTGCCTCTCGCCTTTAGACGGATCGAAACCAACACCAGAATCCATCAAACCCAGACCACGAATCGTCGTGTCGTAAAGCCCGTCAAACTGAGCTCGTGTCGTCGGCGTCATCAGATACCACTCACCTACATTTCGAACGATATCAGCACTCCGAGCTTCCAGTCGCCGAGACAACAGAATCTTCTCGACGATATTAAGCCGAGCAAACTTCCAAGGGCTGGCGAACTCGTCCATGTTTTCTTTAAGCAACCACTTGTCCATGAAGGTCTTGTCACGCTTGTTCCGCAAATGCGGCGTTACGACGCTGCGGAAAAACTCCGGATCTTTCTTCATTAAGAAGAAGTTCAACTCATGACAGGCGTACTTGGAAAACAATTCGTTCTTGGCTTCGTCGGACTTTTCATCCCAGCTCAAGACAAACTCGAACTTCGACAATGCGGTCCTCGAATTCAACGTCAGCATCAGCTGAAAGACATCGCCCAAGTCATCGTATTGCTGAAATTTGGCGGAAACGATGTCTTCAATCAACAGTTCGTCGCCTGTCTTGAGAATTTCCGTTTGCTTGGATTGTGAGAAGTGTTTATCCGGATCCAAAGCATGAGCCAGGCGTGCGTCCTCGGGTGCTAGACCATGCAGCGGCAAGTTCACCGTTCGCTGGATGGTACTGAACGCGTTGAGCGCGATAATTCGCACATGTTGATTGTTGCCCAAAGCAGCCCGATCGATGGTGACCGTTCCGTTCTTTTCAGGTTTGAGGTTAGCCAACAAAACTGCGTTTTCGCCAATGAAATCCAGATTGGCAAAATCCTCGTTGCCATTCGAACGACCTTGTTCAGAGGCTTGCCGCTTTGCCGCCCGGTCTTTATCGCTACCGGTGCTTCCAAAATCATCCCCAGCCGCGGCGACTTGAGAATTGTTACTCGTCGATTGAACCTCCCAAGGGTTGAGCAACAACGAGGGCCGCTCAAGCATGTTTCCGGGGAACTTCTTGGCATATTTACGGCGAAGAATATACTCATACTCGTCACCGATTTTGCGGCCTTCCATGTAGACCGAACGGCGAATCGATTGAGCTCGCTGCCAAGGCTCCAAATCCGAGACTTGCGAAAACACGTTGAATGCATTGAAGGCTGGCTGATAGCGATTCGCGACCACATGCAAACGAGTAAACTCATCCACGTTGTCGAGCTGAATTCGAATTTTGTCAGCATTGGTTGAGATTTTGGAAACATGCAACGCCCGGTTACCACGCGTTTCAAGATGCCGATGCTTACCCACCAACACGTTGCCCGCTTGCTTGCCGGCGGTCACTCGTAACATTACATCGCGGTAGTATCGAGCGCCTTGCCGGGCTGGATAGGTCAACCGCAACTGATAATCGCCGGCCGCGAGACCTTCGATCTTAATCAACCCATTGGCGACCTTGACTGCCTCGAAGTGGTCAACGACATACGTGCCACGCCGCATTTCGATCAGCGAAACATACTCTCGCGACGCGTCCACGATTCCAGCAGGCGCCGGCAATTCGATCGAGGCCCCCGTCTCCGCGTGCACGGTGCGGTAGTACGTTTGATCTTGGGTGGGGATCTGCCAAGTCTTCGCGGCACCGCCCGCAGGAGTCGCCGTAATCGAACTCACATTACTGAGCGAGCCCAAGGCCACGTGGCCGTCTTCGTTAGATTGCAAGTCCGTCGAGACTTCGTTCTTAAAGTTTTCAAAACGGAGTTTAACCCGGATCGCCTGCTTAGGACGAACCTCGCCGCTTTTGCCAAGCATCTCCAAAAAGTACCCGCGATCGGTTGGTAGCAAATGAAGGTCTTGAATCACATCCGATTGATCGATTGCGTTGATTGAAAAACTTTGATTCGCCGAGACAGGAATATTCTTGTTGCGACTCAGGACTTTGACTTCCGCGGAAAGGGCCAGTGAAACGGTTTTCAATCGAGGTGGCACCACGAATTCACAAATTGTCTCGCCCTTTTCCGTTAGCTCCAAATTGTCGATGACTTTCGTACTCAAGATCCCATCCAGGTTGACGGTGGTCACCACCAATTTTGGTTTTTCCAGCATTGAGACAGGAACCGGATTTCCACCAACGATCTGCAGTGAGGGCCGGATCAAGACTCGAGCTTTGTTGCTGCGAGTCAGATTCTCGCGATCCATCACCATCGCTGCTGTGAATTGATAATTCTCTGCCATGTGATCGAACGTTTGGAGGCAACTAAACGCTCCTTGATTGATGATCGCCCCGACGCGTCCAGGACTGGTCGAGAACGGAACCATGATCTTGCCATTCTCATCAGCGTTGTAGCGAGCGCCCGCGATCCACAGGTTGGCATCAGTTACAACCGCGCCCGCCTGATCGATGATCGTGAATTGCTGACCGACTGGCGTGACGCGATCAGACATCTGCAGCCGCCCTTTTCGGATCAGAGCCCGACTGCTTTTCCCGGCGGCAATAAAATCAACGACGTAGACGCCGCGTTTCTTGATCTGGGGAAACTTGAATTTCCGCGCCTTCCGCAGAG
>JBLINZ010000411.1:0-5605 GCA_047639375.1 Mariniblastus sp.
ACCCGATCAAGCCCCAAGCTTTTGATTTTGCTTCTTCTTTTTCGCAACCGCTTTGGCCCGCTTCTTTTTGGCCTTGTCCGATATCTTTTGGGTTTTGGCTTTGGCTTTCTTGCCGGCGCTGATTCGGTTTTGCTTTTTCAATGCATCCGGATCTACGAACCCCTTTTTCCGCGGGCGGGGAATACACACGATCAGCATTCCCAAGATCAAGAATGCAAATACGAGAGCGTAGGCCAAAAGATATTCAGTTTGTGGATACATCAAGTTGTCTCGTAGTGATCGGCAGTGTGTGGGCGATCGCGGCTGGGATTTTCCAAGGTGTTACTTAGCGAATGCTTGCCGACGGTTCGGCTGGCATGGCCTGCGTATTTCGTCAAAACGGCTAATGAAACAGCCTTTGACAAAGCACTAGTCTATTTGAGAGTAAGCGTTCTTTCAAACGCTCTCTGGTTTCACCGGCATAGTTGGTATGACTGTTGTGAACGGAACCCATTGGAGGCTAGGACGGGTCGTTTAATCGAGCGGCCAGCCATTCGGCAATTTCGCCTGACCCCTCGCTCAAGGCGACTTCGGCTTGCGAGCCATCGCTCAGCCATTTGATTTGAACGTTACCGGCGGCAAATTCATTCTCGCCCGCCACGATCACGGCTTTGGCCCCGCGGCGGTCTGCGTATTTGAATTGCTGATTTAGCTTTTTGGCTTCTGGGAAGACTTCAACGGCGATTCCCTGAGCTCGGAGGTCGGCTGCGATGCGGAGGTATTCTGAGAGCTTGCTGGCATCAAACTGAACGATCAGGACTTCGGCCGTCGTTTGAGTTTTGGGGATGAGGTCGAGTTTCTCCATCGCGGCCAAAAGGCGGTCGAGTCCTAGCGAGGCTCCGATCCCCGGCAGTTTCTGCTTGGTATACAAACCCGCGAGGTTGTCGTAGCGGCCGCCTGAGCAGACACTACCAATCGAGGGAAGGTCGTCCAGGAACGTCTCGACGATCGTGCCGGTGTAGTAGTCGAGGCCTCTGGCGATGGAGACGTCGATTTTGAGATTCTCGTCGGTGATGCCAACGGCGGATGTGGCGGTGATGATTTGGGATAGTTCCTCGACGCCAAGTTCAGCGAGTTCGTTGCCGGCGCACATCGGTTGGAGCTGGGCGAGGATCTCTGAGTTGTTGCCATTGATTTCGGCAAGTTTCAGAATCTCATCGACTTGGATTTCCTCGGCACCGGTCGCTTCCAGCATTTCCAATTTGACTTTGTCGCGTCCGATCTTGGGAAGCTTATCGAGGGCACGCAAAACGACGACGCTTTTCTCAAAGAGTCCAGATTTTTGCAGGAGGCCGTTGAGGATTTTGCGATTGTTGATCCGAATCGTGAATCGCTCGAATCCAATCGCCCGCATCAAGTCATTGATCACCAACACGGTTTCAATGTCGCTGGCGATTGAGGTGGTCCCGATCGTATCGAAATCGCATTGAGCGAACTCGCGATACCGCCCGGCTTGGGGCCGCTCGCCACGCCAGACGTTGCCGATGTGATAACGTTTGAAGGGTAGTCCCAAGACATTGTGGTGTTGGGCGACGAATCGTGCCAAGGGAACGGTCAAGTCAAATCGCATCGCAACGTCGTGCTTGCCGTGTTGAAAGCGATACATTTGCCGATCGGTTTCGTCACTTCCTTTGCCGCAGAGGATCTCAGAAAGTTCGAGGGTGGGCGTGTCAATCGGGACAAATCCGTAGGACCGATAAACCCGTCGAGCGGTCTCCATGAGTTTCTCGCGGGGGATCATCATCTCCGGGAGAAAGTCACGAAATCCATTCAGCGTTCGAGGTGTGATAAGTTCGTTGTTCATGGGAGTTCTACGGTCCGGGAATTGTTGGGGCGACTCGCTGGGTGTTCCAAGCCGTTAACTTGGGAGGATCGGCAATCCTGGTTTCGGCGATCGAAAATTGGAAGGGTCATTGAATCGTGCGTTGGAATATTCAGCGACTTGTTCTGCCGTTTCAAAGTATCGGTCGAACGTGTAGTCGTTTTCGTACTCGCAGCTTTTAGTGGTGTAGTCACGGCAGATTTGGGGTCTCGTTTCGTAGATCCCGCAGCGATTGTCGGCTTGTAAGTGCTTGCAAGCCGTGTGGACGAGCAGGAACCACTCATTGTCTTCGGTGAAGATCGTGGCTTTTTCGTGCAGCAGGTACCAGCGGTGGTAATCAAAATCCTTGGCAGATTCCGGGGTATCGATGGTCATTGAAAAATAGCGACAGCACTTGGCGGTGCAATGATCGCAGAGGACTTCGTCCGGTTTTAGCTCGTGCCGTTGGACTTGGGTTGATCTTTTTTTCATCGTTGCTGGTGGGGTCGAGGTTGAGATTCTTCAAAACGGAGCCGAGCGGAGCAGTACTTGGGGCGGTCCGCGATCGAGCCCAGGTGTTTTAGGGGCTAGTCGGGGCGTCGCGATTGCCCTCGTCGCCGCCTTTAGGAACGACTAAAACTAACAAAGGTTCGGTTGTGGTAACAGAGACCCCATTTTTGCGAGAGAAGTTTGGGACTTTCCAGCGTTTTTATCAGTCAGTTGCTGCAGATCCCGGTTTCGGCTCCGGCGGAGCTGCCGCGCATGGCTGCCGGCTCAGGCCTATTGGTGGGGGCTGGGTTATCCGACGTATTGTTGGAAGCGGTTCGTTTGCTGGTGATCCTACTCGCACCGTTCGTGGGGTTTGCCATCATCATTCACTGGTTTGAGCGGGTGACTCAAAGGCGGTTGGCGGAGCGGTTCGGCTGGAAAAGCGTCCTTTGGACCGGCTGGTTGGGAACGCCCATTCACGAGTTGAGCCACGCGTTCATGTGCCGGGTTTTCCATCATCGCGTCGACGAGATTGTGTTGTTTGAGCCGGATCGAGAATCGGGGCGGTTGGGATACGTCAGGCACTCGTTCAAGCAAGGCAATTGGTATCAGGAGTTGGGGCATCTGTTCATCGGCGTCGCGCCGTTGTTGGGTGGCTCGATCGTGTTGGCGATCTTGCTGTGGATGTTTTACTACGATGCGGCATGGGGAGCGATCGAAGCGACTCGTGCGGAAAGCACGACTGGAGCGTTTGAGAAGATCGTGTTGTTGATTCGATCTTTGGTCGGCAACATCATTACGATTGGGAATCTTGCGACGTTAAGGTTCTGGACGTTCTTGTATTTGGTTTTATGCGTGGGCAGTCACATGGCTCCCAGCGGGAGTGACTATCGCGGGGCTTCGCGGGGCGTTTATTTGTTCGGCGGTATCTTGGTGTTGGTGGTGTTTGTGCTCGCGCTCTCGGGAGTCAATTCGGCTTCGATGGTGGACGGGATGTTGGGCACGATGGGGCCGTTGTTCGCGATCTTTGGATTGACGATTGTGCTGTGTGGAATCACGACTGCGATTGTGTGGGTGGTGACTTCGTTCATTCCTCAGCGGTATCGGGTATCTGATTAAGGTGGATGTTTGTGGGTGGCTTGCCTGCAACGGTTGTTCGTCCTCGCCAATGGACTTGTTGATTTAATGACTGGTAAAGTGCGGGGCAATCACAGCCCGAATGCGTAAGTTTTTGAAGTTGCGCACTTTTGCGTTAAAGGCGTTTTTCTGGGGCCTTGGGTAGCCTGACGAAAATGTTTGCTGTAGTCGATTTTGGCTAACCAAAAAAATTGAACTTCATCGCCCGTCACAAACGGTTCTCCAGGCTCAACTCGGCGTCTTGAGTATCACGCTCACGCTCACGTCTCAATCGACTGAGTCTGTCGAGATTTTCAGAATCTGTATTTCCCCTCATCCCCAGCCCTTCTCTCCACAAATTCGGAGTAAGCGTGATCAAATGGCAAACCGATTTCGTCCGAATTTACGGGGAGAGGGGAGCTAGTTTTTTGAGCTGGGTCGATTTTTAGTGGTTCGGTATTGAGCATTTCCCGAGTGAATCAGCAGGTTCATTTCGTAGCGGGCACCCCGACCTAAACAACCTGCAAATGACCAACTCGAACACATTTTGTTTGCACACGGCATGTCGATCCGGAAAATTAGTTCCAGGAATTAATTCGGAATTCGGAAAATTCTTAAAAAACGTTCTAATGATGTTTTGGCCGATTCGTATCTGTCATTGAACCGCGAACCAGCTTCTCGCCCTGTCGCTGCAGGACATGGCGGAGGACCACACAACGGAACGCTTTATGAACGACGAAACAGGGTCAAACGTTTCCGAGCAATCGTACTTGCACTCGGAAACGGAGGGCCAGGCGAGCGAAACTTGGATTCAATCCGCGATTGAAAAACACGAGGGGGCTCTGCTGCGCTATGCCCAGCATTTCGTACGGGATTTAGATTTGGCTCGGGACGTGGTTCAAGACACTTTTTTGCAGCTCTGCCGCAATCCCAACGAAGAGCTTCGTCCGCGGGTTGCTCAATGGTTGTTTACCGTTTGTCGAAATCGAGCGATCGATATTTGCCGCAAGGAGCGTCGCATGAAGCTGGCCCCCGAAGATCAACTGGCGGACAAGTTAGCGGAGAAATCCGATGCGGTTTCGCTGCAGCCAAGTGCTGCGATGGAAAAATCAGAAGCTGCTGAGGGGTTGCTTGCCCAGATCGCGCGGCTTCCCAATCGTCAGCAAGAGGTCCTGCGTTTGAAGTTTAACGCTGGCTTGAGTTACAAGGAAATCGCAGAGGTTACTGGGCTCACGAGTACCAATGTGGGATTCATTTTGCACACTGCCATTACCAAATTACGCCAACGGCTGGTCCAGCAATAGCTGCCCTCCGAGAGGGTTCGCTTGCGGTTTGATGCCCGTCCCCAAGCATTGTTGTTCCGAAAGATTAGATCCAGCTGAACTACTTCCAACTTACTTTCGATTCGTTTGATTTTTGTGAATCACGAATCACGATTTGCGACCGCCGGGATTTTTCCTGGTGTGGCAATCAAATTTTGAAGGCTTTCCAATGATTGAAAAAAACGATCCCCGACTCACTGACTTTGTGCTGGGCGAATTGAATGACGCGGACGCCGCGGAAATTCGATTGGCGATTGCTGAGTCATCTGATCTCAAGCTGGCGGTCGACGAAATCCAGCAAACCGTGTCGTTGTTGGGGGCCGCGTATTTGGCTGAGGAGCCGCTGAGTCTGTTGGATGGTCAGCGGGCGGAGTTAGAGCTGACTCGTGAGGAATCGGTGGCTGTATCTGTGGGGCATGATTCATTTGCGGGCAAGGATTCTGGTTCGCAAAGCGGTGGCGGTAGCAAGCCTTGGTTGGCGATTGTATTGGCGGCCAGCCTAGTCGGGCTGATGATCGGCGCGAATTTCTATTTTAGGGATCCGGGCGTGGCTCCCGAGATGGCGGCGAAGTCCAAGCGATTCGAGGGAATGACGGATGGGCAACAGGCCACGATTAAGAAGAAGGCTGCTGGAGTTGCAAGCAAAGCATCGGCTCCTGGAATGGAGCGGGCCGCTGGAGCTGAGGTTCCATCGGATAATGGTGGTCTGGAATTGTCGCTGGCAAATTTGGATTCTAACTTGGAAGCGCCAAAAGATGCTTTCGATCGGCCCGGATTGGGTGCCCATCCGCCCGGATTGGCTGCCCATCCGCCCGGATTGGGTGCCCATCCGCCCGGA
>JBLINZ010000412.1:0-5601 GCA_047639375.1 Mariniblastus sp.
TGGTAGTCAGCAGTTGTCCATGTACGTGATCGATCGAACGGGGCAGTCGGTGCAAAAGCGGGAGACCGTCACGGTGGCGTTGATGCGAGACCTAGTAGTCGCCCGCCAGAACATTTCCAAAGGTGAGATTTTTAGCCGAGACAACGTGCTCTCTGTTCGTCGTCCCGTGATCGATCGGACCGCTAAGTTTGCGTCGTTTGACCAAGTGATTGGACAAGCCGTGCAATCCAACGTTCAACAACATGAGTTGATTAAGTCCAGTCTAATCGGCGGACCGACCTCCCGCGGTGGGTATCTGATTAGACGAAACGCCAAAGTCAAGATTGTTGTTCGGAGTGGCTCGCTCATCGCGATGCTTCCCAACGCGAAAGCTATGGATCAGGGGAACGTGGGTGATCAAATCGCGTTTGAGAATCCAGCAACCAAAAAAATCATTCTCGCCAAAGTCGTCGATGCTTTCACCGCTGAAGTTCGATACTAAATAAAGCAGATCTACCAACCTTCGCAAAACGATTGACTCAATTCGTGACCCAAGCCCGTTAAGACAGACCATGAACCACCGCAACCTATTTCTAATGGCGACTGCCGCAGTTTGCGTTTTTGCACTCACCGAGGCTAGCGCGTTTGCCCAGGTTCCATCGATTTGGAAAAACGCGAATGCCAATATGTATGGAGACGTCAAGGCCAGCCAAGCCGGGGACTTATTGTTCGTCAACGTTGACGAACAATCCGCCGTACAGAACCAAGACCAAAGAACGCTTACCAAAACCAACAGCTCGAGCTCGGATGCCAATGGCACGATTGCCGCTGGGGGTGACGTTGGGACGGCTGCTGGAAATCTTGGGTTCACGCAAGATTCATCGGCTAATCGAAATTTCGCGGGGAACGCGAATTATAGAAGTGATCGTGGATTCACTGATCGGTTTACCGTGATGGTCGTTGACGTGTTGCCCAACGGTAATTTGATCATTAGCGGGGAGCGACAAGTCTCACTGGAAGGCGATGGTCGCAAACTTGTTTTGACCGGAGTCGTGCGAGGGTTCGACGTCAGTCGCGAGAATACGATTTCATCCAAAATGATTTCCAATTTGACGATTCGATACGAGACAGTCAAAGACGAAGGGGCTGAGAAGCGATTTATCAACCAGGGTTGGTTGGGCAAGAAGCTCAATCGACTTTGGCCCCACTAAGGTTGCCGAACGGTGGTTCCACGTTGTCGTAGCGTTTTGTTGAGTCGTTTGAGTGAAAGAGAGTCTGATGCCAATTGAATTCATCACCAAATTAACTGTCCTGTTCGCGGTCGCTCTAACGACAGGCACGGCTCAAACTGCGACGGCCCAAAATGGATTTTCCAATTCGGCTCCTCGTCAAGACATGGCAACCCTGTCCACGAACGCGAATCAGCTGAGGCAATCGCAGCGTTTGGTGGCACCGCCGCAGGTTCGCCAAGCAAGTCAACCCGCACGTGCAGCATCGCAAACGGGTCTGAGCGAATTCTATGATCGGCAAGACCAGGGCCTAGGTCGAACGTCTTATCAAGCCCCGTATCCTCGGGTGGCGACTACTCGTGGCGTTGAGCCGAGGCAGCCGAGGAGACAGGCCCCAGCCTACTCGCCTCCGAAAGTCAGAATCAAAGACATCACGTCGATCGATGGCCATCGTTCCAACCACGTCCAAGGCCTCGGGTTGGTGACGGGGCTCAACGGAACCGGGGGAAAATTGCAATTGACTCAGGAAATGAGTAACAACCTTTATCGGCGGCAAGGTATCGTTACTGAATTGGAGTCGACCGGGAGCAATTCTGCGGTGATGGTCAACATTGAGATTGAACCGTTTGCTCGTGAAGGTCAGACCGTGATGGCGACGGTGTCGGTCACCGACGGTGCGAAAAGTCTGTTCGGTGGAACACTGCAGTCGACACCGCTCATGGTGGGTGCGGATAAGAAAGTCTACGCGATCGCTCGCGGCCCCTTAATTTTGGGCGGCTATTCAGCGGAGGGCGCTGGCGGCAGCGTCACCAAGAATCATGTGACAACGGCCAAGGTTGCCGCGACGATTGAATCAACGATTTACGATGGCCCGGCGTTCCCAGACAATAGCTATCGATTGTTGTTGAAGAACAAGGACTATGCCACGGCCTATCGAATCGCGACGGAGATCAATCGAATTTGGCCAGGCTATGCTCGTGCCGCTGATCAAGGCAGCGTAGAAGTTGCGTTTCCGCGCCAGTACCAGAAATCGAAAATGGACTTCGTAGTCTTAGTTAATGGCCTGACTGTGACCCCAGACATTCCGGCTCGCGTGGTGATCAATCAGCGCTCTGGGACGATCGTAGCTGGTCAGAATGTCCGCATTTCAATGAGTCTTATCTCCCGGGACAACTTGATCATCACGACCACCGAAGCTCCTGAAGTCAGTCAAGCGTTGCCGTTTGCTCCTGGTGGCGAAACTCAACAAGTGCCACGGACGCAAATTTCAGTGACGGAAACGGGTGGTGGATATAACTTGCTCGGACAGCAAACGACGGTTGGCGAACTCGCTAACGCTTTGAATACGCTGGGCGTGTCGCCCCAGGATCTGATCAGTGTCTTCAATGAAATCGATCAGTCGGGTGCGCTACAGGCCAAGCTAATCATCGAGTAGTCTCGGAAAGACGAAATCATGGATTCAATTTCAAATACGCTTGACGCAGGAAATTACTTGGCGGCTTCGGCCACGGCCAATGGACTTGTCGATAGTTTGGCTGAGCGATTCGCCACCGATCGTGAGCCCGCGATAAAGCCAAGTGAGTTGAGCGAAGATGAATTTAAAATTCTAGTTGAGCGAGAGACCGCAAAATCCGTCGAGGCCGGCAAAGACTTTGAGTCGATGTTTATCTCGCTGATGCTCAAAGAAATGCGAAATACGCTAGAGAACGGCGAAGGTGGACTGTTTGGCGGAGAGCAGAGTGACACGTTTGGAGCGATGTTTGATCAATTCATGGGAGAGCACTTGGCGGATAGTTCGCCTCTGGGAATCGCCCATGTGATTACGGCTGACATGATCAAACGCAGTCGCGGTGCAACACTGAATGAGGCCGTCAATTCTGCTCAGGCGATTGAAGGATACGAAAAAAACAAGCCTGCTGCCAAGGCAGTGGCTGAGCCAAGTGAAACCAACGTGAGTCCTGAAGGCTAACATCAGCCCAAGAACGAAATTGAAAGGCTGTCATGAATGACCAACAACCAAATATCAGTATCGATTCCATTGCCAAACTAGTTGCCCACCAACTAAAAGCAGAATCGAAATACTTGGAAACCGTGATTGCATCTTGTACTGAGATGCAAAGCATTCTTCGAGAACGGGGGAAGTTAGGCAGGAGGCCTGTGGGTTCTGAAAACGCTCCCAGCTCATCCGAAGAATCCGTTTCAATGGAAGACAGCATTGCGCCGGAGGAAGCAACAGATTCCACGAGTCTGCCAGCCGAACGGGAGCGAAGGTCAGAACAACGGATACAAGATTTGCGAACCGCAATCGAAGCAAATTTTCATCCTATCGTGGGTGGTCGTAAGGGCATGATTCAAGCCCTGGCGGCGATCGATCTGCAAGCTAAATCGGCTCCGACGCTGACCGAGCTTGCCTCATTGGTTCAAGAGCCAAGGAAAAGCGAATTGAAGAATTTGAGAATAGAAATTCGAAGCAAGTTGAATCAGATTCATTCGATTTCAATGGGGAACCAAGCCGTGCTGTTATACACCTTGGATTTTTACAACCGTCTGTTGGCCGGGTTTTCTGGTGGGACGGAGCAATCCAGTTATTACAACGCCAGCGGACGATCCGAGAACCATATTCCTGGCAGTATCGTTCAGACAAATTGTTAGGTTAGGGCAAGTCTTATGAATTTATGGATTGGAGCTTCGGCGTTACGTGCTAGCCAATACGGGATCAATCAGGTCTCGCAAAACTTGGCCAATGCGAACACCGAAGGCTATCATCGGCAAGTCGTCGGGTTCCAGGCTCGTCCATCGCAGTCCATTGGCGGTCTGCGAATTGGCAGCGGCGTTGAGGTTTCCGGCGTCAAACGAATTCGCGATCAGATCGTCGAGAGTGCGTTCACGAATTCTATTGCGGATCTTGGCGAGGTCGAGCAACGACTTTCGATCGAGACACGGATTGAGAGTTTGTTCCTTTCGGGCGAAGGTACCGTCCAGAATTCGCTGACTGGATTTTTCGATGAGCTGGCGCGACTATCAGCTAACCCAGGCGAAAAGTCGTTGCGAAGCTCCGTTCTCAACCAAGCGAATAATCTGACCGGGCACATTCAAGAGACGGCGTCAGGGTTGGTTGAACTCAAGAACTCGGTTCGGCAGCAGATCGAGATCGAGGTCAACGGCTTGAACCAAGACATTGAAAATCTTGTCACGCTTCAAAACCAAATCAAAACCAGAATCTTCCAAGGTACCCCCAATGATTTACTGGATCAACGCGATCAGCTAATCAATAAGATCGCTGAGAAAATTGATATCCAGCGTTTCGAGTCCGTTCAAGGGTCGCTGGGACTAGGAATCGCAGGCAGTTCGATTTCCATCGGGGTTGTTGCCGTTCAGTTCGAAACGGTAACGTCTCCCGAGGGCGACGTTCAGCTTCAAGCCGTTGGGGGAGATCGGGCTACCAAGTTCGCCAGTGGCAAAGTCGCTGCCTTGGTTGATGTTCATAACAATTTAATTGACGAATACTCGCAAAAGCTGGACACGCTGACCGAACAACTCATTCGCGACGTTGATCAAGCTCATGCGACCGGTGTCGGTTTGGATGGGCCATTTTCCATTCTTCGCAGTGCTCGGAATTCGAAAAACACAACGGTTCCCTTGAATGAGTCGGGTTTGCCTTTTTCGATTGAGTCAGGGCAATTACATGTATCCGTAACTGCCCCGGACGGTCGTCGTCAACTTTATACGCTGGACATTGATCCCAGCGTTGATTCACTGGACGATCTAGCGGCTCAGATTAGCTCGGTCGACCATATTCAGGGCGTCGTCGATTCTCAGACGGGACAGCTCGCGATCATTGCTCAACCAGGGTACGGATTCGATTTTGCGGGCCAATTGGAAACGCATCCAGACGTAAGTAGTTTCACAGGTTCGTCGGTCCCAACGCTTTCTGGTAATTATCAAGGCACCACGAATCAGGAGTTTACCGTCACAGCGTTGGGTAGCGGTATCATTGGCAAAACGCCAGGGCTCAAGGCTGAGGTCACCGATCAGTTTGGCAGTGTGATCAAAGAGATCAATATCGGCGAAGGCTACGAAGCCGGTTCGGAAATTGAGTTGTCGGATGGCGTGAGTCTCAGGTTAAGCGTAGGTGACATTGCGGTTGCTGATGAGTTTTCAACGAAAGCAGTGGCCGTTCCGGATTCGACGGGTGTTTTGACGGCTTTGGGCCTCAATTCATTTTTCCACGGAACGGAGTCTCGAAATATAGAGGTCAATTCGGCCTTGCTCGAGGATCCCGACAAGTTCGCAACGTCTAAATCCGGTGACATTGGCGACACACGAAATCTGTCCAATTTGATTGAGCTTCGAAATCGTCAAGCGCTTGGCGATGGACGACAGACGTTCGATG
>JBLINZ010000413.1:0-5595 GCA_047639375.1 Mariniblastus sp.
CCGAATAGTTTTCAGCAAAACCAGTTCGGCTTGGCAGCCGGGCAGGCCGGCAATCCCGTTTTTCAGCCACCTGCATTTACGCCACCCAATAATAATCTACCGGCGAACACCGGCAATCAGTATCCGGACCAGCCGGCATTCCAGCATCCGGCTACTCCACCACCCTGTGACGGTCCAGCGATCTCACCATGGCAACAGAAGAAGTACTACGAGCCCACGGTAACGGACGCCAAGTCACCCGGTCAGAATGGCCAGATCATCATGACTCCCGCTCGCATCGTTGCGCCCGTGGGGAGTGAAGTTGTTGTGTTAGCCGGAATTTGTGGCGGCGAGGGATATTTCGTCAAAAACCAGCCGCTGGAATGGATGCTTTCGAACAACAGCGTCGGAGAATTTGTCGAGGTTGGCGGCCAGTACCATAAGCGATTCAATCAGCTGATCCCGCCCACGGCCAAGAAATTCAGCGGACAGTATGCCAAGGGCCGGACCGGATTGAAAAACATTGTCCTGACTCGCGGGACCCCGACGCCAGCCGATGATATTGATCTGGTCTCAGGCCAAACGTACATCAGCGTTTCCTCGGCTTCGCCTGGGACCAGTTACGTGACAGCCGTTGCTCCTAACGCAGAAGGCTGGGACAAGCGTCGTTCTTCGGTAACGATCCATTGGGTGGATGGGCAATGGGCGGTTCCGGCTCCCAGCCAAGCCACCGCGGGTACGGTTCATCCGATGACAACGGTTGTCAGTCGCACCAACGGTGGCGGACTCAAGGGCTGGGAAACACGCTACTCAATCGTGGGCGGAGCACCGGCTGAGTTTGCTCCCACGGGTTCAAAAACCGCCACCGCCACTACCGATAGCGAAGGTCGTGCGACGGTTCAGATTCGACAGCCCGCTGGCCAGTTTGAGCCAGGCACCACCCAAGTCCGCGTGGACATCGTGCGTCCACCCATCTACGGGGAATCAGAATTGGTTGTCGAAAGTGGAATCACGTCGGTCACGTGGAGTGCACCGGCGCTGACGATTCGAGCCATTGGGCCTCGCAAATCGGAGATCGATGAACCGTTTAATTATCGCGTCGAAGTTAGCAATCCGGGCGATCAAATTGCCCGCGGTGTCGTCGTGCGGACCAAGAACCTTGACGACGGGATTGAGTTTATCTCAAGCAATCCCAAGCCGACGGAATACGGTCGGCAGTACGAATGGCAGATTGGCGATGTCGCGCCGGGCAGTCCTCCAAAAATCATTAACGTTCAAATGAAGTCCAAGAAGCAGGGTAACGTGGGGATGTGTTTCGAAGTCGTGAGTGCGACTGACCGGCTTCAGACCGAAGCCTGTGCTGAGACAGAAATCATCACGCCCTGTATTGCCTATCGGTTGCAAGGGCCAAGTACGGCTAATGTGGGCGACACGATTTCGTTCGATTTGTCGGTTGAAAACCGATGTGACGAAGCGTTGGAGAATATCGAGATCATCGTCAGCTACGATCCAGGTCTCGTCCGCCCGGGCAAAAGTAATCCGGCTCGATTTGAAAATCCAATCCTTCAAGTTGGCGAATCGCAACCTTTGCCGTCGCAACTGACGTTTTTTGTCCAAGCACCAGGAACACATTGCCTCAACGTCGAGATTCGTGCCCGCGGTGTGCAGCCACAAATTGATCGGCGTTGTATCGAAGTCAAGGCGTTGCCGGCGGGTGGTGGAACGGCTGGAGGATCAGGTGCTAGTATCGGCAACTCGCCGTTGCAAATCGAGCTGCGACGAACTCCCGATGACAAGGGGTTGGCGGTGGTTGAGGCGATCGTCTCCAACGTCGGCGACGTTCCGTTGGAACAAGTCTTTCTGATCAATCAGACTCCCCAGTCCCTGAGTCCTGCCACCATTACGTTTAGCTTGACTGACAAATCAGAGATGCGAAACGATCAATTGTGGATCAATTTGGGACGACTCAATGCCAGGCAACAAGTGCGAGTTGAGGTTGGCTATGAAGTCTTGCAACAAGACGCGAATGCGTACAGTGAATTCACCGTCACGAATCCAACGGGAGCCAGTGCAATTCAGCGAATCGCGGTTCCGACCAATGCACCGGCAGGCGGAACCCGCCCCGACTTTGGCAATGGTCAAGGCAACGGCCAGATTGGAATTCCAGACACAAATCAGAATGCAATTCCGATCGATCCAGGAAGTCTGGCAGTCCGCGTGCGGGCACTGACGCCAACCATTCGTGTGGGGCAACAGGTTGAATTGGAGTTTACGGTAAGCAACACGAGCCAGCAGTCATTCAGCAATGTCGACGTGCGAGTTCTGCTGCCGAATTCTTGGGAGTTTTCGAACTTGGTCAGCCAGGACACAACGCTGGGCTTCATTTCCGAATGGCAAATCGGCAGGGTCAACACTTTGCGTGCTCAGGAGTCGATCACTTGGAAGATCACCTTGCAAGGAAAAATTGCTGGTGATGCAACGCTGGAAGTTCAAGCGAGAAGCGACGAGACTCAAGGTGATGCCGTCGGTCGTGATTTCGTCGTAATCACGAACTGATCAATCGAAGCGAGGCGTCAATGGGCACATTGTCAGTTGTCAGTTGTCAGTTGTCAGCGCCGACTCGCTCGAGCAATAGTTCCCAAGCTACGTCAGCCTGACTCATTCGCTCAATAAGCTGACGCGGGAACTGATAGGAGGCTTGGGGAATCGACAGGAAGCGTCCTACCCTACCCTACCCTTGGAACGCGTGGGCTTTGAGGTCTTCCAGCTCGACGAACTCGATTGCCGACATGTGAGTTGCTTCCAGCACCACCTGTGGCGCACATCCGTTTTCGAATGCCTCTTTCCATCGCAACATGCAGAGGCACCATTGGTCGCCGGGCCTGAGGCCAGGGAAATCGAATTCCATTATGGGCGTCGACAGGTCGTTGCCGACTTGCTTGCTGAATGCAAGGAATTCTTCGGTCATGACTGAGCACACAATATGTAAGCCTTGGTCGCTCAAGCCGGTGCGGCACAATCCGTCTCGGTAGAAACCAGTCATAGGCGACGTGCAGCAAGACTGGAGCTCGGTGCCGAGGACGTTTTTAGGAAGCGACATGGAATGACCGTATCATGATTTGAGTTGTGGGGGCGGACCGTTCGTTTTACGATCGGGGCTTCATGATAGACGCCTTGGGGGCAATCGTTGAACCCCTGGTGCGAAAACCTTACGCGGAAGTTTGAATTCGGCGTCGCCGAGTTGAGATGCCGATCGCCAGAAGGCTTAATCCAACGAGGCTGGACGGTTCTGGGACCGCCGAAACGTTAATCGTCCAAGACGCCGACTGTTCCAGCAGCGAGGTATCGGCGAGCCGCCACCAGTCGAGGGAATTGCCTGAGTTGGAATGGTCCAGAATGGCATCGTAGGCGAAGGCTTCGACGGTGTAGGCACCTGCTGCCAATCCTAAACTGTCGATATCAACCGTTTCACCGAGCAAGCCGACGGAAACTCCGTCTACTCGCCAATCGACGTTGATGACCGAGGCATCCACCGTTTCGACCCAGAGGGTTTCTCCTGAGACGTAAGTCCCAGCGGCGAGGAAGTCATCCAGCGGGGTGACTTCTTCGTAGATCTCTTCGATAAAACGTTCTCGTGAAATCGCATCGAAGGGGCGTCCTAAGGCACGCATCATCGAGTTCTCGCTGGGACGCCAAATGCCAAATTCGTTGTACCGACCGCCTTCGTAATAGTCGATCACGCCGATGTTAGAATCGGGATCGTCGTAACCCAGCCAGCGATCCCATTTTCCGGAATTGGGGTTCGCCGTCACATTGACTTGGTTCGGCTCGCTACCGGTGTAGGTGCCACCGTCGTAGAAATATTCGTCCGCGAGTCCCGCGAATGAATGGCCGACTTCGTGCACGGCCACATTCAAGGCCGAGGAATTGGAAGCTGACCAAACCGCCCACTGGCCTCCGCAACCGCCGTATTTTGCTGAATTGACGGCGCCCAATCGCATGTCGACATCGATGCCCGTGCCTGACAACGCACTGTTGACGGCCGCGTTTGCTTTGGAGGTATTAAAGTACAGGCATCGATCGGTTCCGCCCGTGTTGTACGTAGCGTCCAACGCGGTGTCGACGAAAGTTCCGCCGTTGGGATCGTCAGCGCCTGACTCGTTACTAATCACGTTCACGCGATGAACGTTAAAGAAATTCTTGTAACGCGGGAGTGGATTGACACCTGAATTCAAAAAGAAATTGGTCGTCGCGGTGACGTCGCTGGCGTAGGTCGTTTCGATCTCGCTGGCTTGGTAGCCGTCTCCGACAAATACCATGTCGACTCGATTGGACGAGGCTCCATTGTCCAAAACGGTCGTCAGTGTTTGTGCAGAAACCGCAGGAGAGCCAAGGCTGACGCCAATCGATGAAATGGCCGTCAAGAAAAGGGGGAGTAGCGTTTTCATGTGGTGGATTCCGGGGGGATGCGAGGTCCTCATAGTAATTCAAAACAAGAGGCTTCCCCAGCGTTTGCCCCTCGTTTACCGGCAAGAAATCTTAATTAATCCACTTTGATTTTCCCGTGTAAGTCCTAGATTCCGTCTGCAATTTAGCCAGATTCTCTTCTAAACGTTGTTGGATAGTCGCCATTAAAGGGTCAGTCGTTGCACTTCGGTCGCGTTTTCCAGTCACCTCAATTGCCTCGCCAACGTCGATCACGACTTTTATTTCGCCATGAATTCGACATTTGTTATTGAGGTCTTCCTCGAACTTTTCGATCGTCTCGAGGACCCGATCAACTGAGGGGTATTCGGTGATATAGCGTTCAGGGTAGCAATCGATTTGTTGTGCGAGATAGGTTTGACCAAGCTGTTCCCAACGTCTTGCCCGCTCGGTTTCGTCGACTTCGTTTCGGCTCATATCGGGAAAGATCTTCATCCGCAGGCCTTTGACTCGCGTTTGGATTCCACCCGATTGGGGGCCACCCCGCCATTCGTGTTCCAGCGGATGAAGCAAGCGATCGACCATCGCGTTTTGTCTCGATTTCAACGTGGCACCGGGGGGCGATTGGGCGTTGTGTTCCAGTTCCTTCAAAGTCAACATCGCATTGCCAACTTTGACGATTCGGTCGATCAGGGGAACGTGGGGCGCGGGTTTCCAAGTCAGTTGTTTTTCGATGTCGGTGAGGACTTGATTGCCGACTTTTTCAATGTCGCCTTGGTAGAGGTACTTGATGCCGATGGGATGCACCACAACTTTACCCCCTGTTTTTGCCCGTCGTTTTGCTGCGGTCCGAGCGATGAACGCTGGGCCTTCCATGAGCGCCATGAGGCGGTCATTGGTGCGGCTGGTGGCGCCCGCAGGAAAAATCAGCAACGGACGCTCGGCCGTGACCAAGGCATTGATGGCATAGTCGACAGCGGCGCGGTCGAGGCCTTCGCGGTTAACGCTGAACGCACCCATGAGCCGCAGCATGAACGTGGTAAATTTTGTTTGGTTGAAAAGGTGCCAACTGGCCATGGTGTACAGTGAACAGGGTGTTTCGTTGGCCAGATGATACATCGCAATGGGGTCTGCGGTTCGCGGGTGGTTGGGCGTCAGCATGATGCCATGCCCTGCCTTGAGCGATTCTCG
>JBLINZ010000414.1:0-5593 GCA_047639375.1 Mariniblastus sp.
GGCAAGCCACCCAAGAGGGCTCTCCTTCGCGTACGCATTCGGGCTACCAGCGCTGGCGTTTAACCGCGAACTACCTGCCATTAAATCAACAAGCCATTACGCGTTGCATTACCATCCTCGTCTTCGGCTCACTCAATCAACAAGCCCATCAACGAGGTTGAGCCCGCGTTTGACGCTCGCCTCATTGGTCGTTCGTCCCCGCTGACGTGTCGGGTGACCAAACTCCCCTTGCTTTCGTGTCCGGGGCCCCTAATTCGGTTCGCGAAATCAGTGATAAAAAGAGGTCAGCCTCGGGGCGAACCGAGTTCACCAAGAACCAGTCGTGGCCAATAGCGGTGATTGCAAGCCGGCAGTTTACCTGCCTTGTTCCAGTCCATTTCGAAGCGTTCGGTTGAAGCGACCCCGAGTCTAGATTAAATTCTTCGAACAACGATCGGACGCCATCGACTGATGGAACGCTGGTTTAATTTTTTCTTGTGGCATTCTAATCATGACATTCATTCACGACGATTTCCTTCTGACCACCGAGGCTTCTCGGCGACTTTATCACGACTATGCTGCCGATCAGCCGATCATCGACTACCACAATCATCTTTCGCCCCAAGATATCGCGGAGAATCGTCGGTTTGAAAATCTGTTCGAAATGTGGATCAACCACGACCACTACAAATGGCGTGCGATGCGAGCCAACGGCATTTCGGAACGGTTTGTGACGGGAGATGCGTCCCCCAAGGAGAAATTTCTGGCATTTGCCAAAACAGTACCACGGACGTTGCGAAATCCTCTTTACCACTGGACACACCTTGAGTTGAGCCGATTTTTTGGGATCGATGACTTACTCTCCGAAGCGAATGCCGAATCGGTTTGGGAGCAGTGCAACGAACAGATCGCCAGCCGAGACGAACTTACGACTCAGGGCATTCTCAAGCAATTCAATGTGACGGCTCTGTGTACGACGGACGATCCCGTTGACTCGCTTGAATTCCATCAACAACTGGCCCAATCTGATTTTGAGACGGCGGTCTATCCCGCGTTTCGACCGGACTGGGCTTTGTTCGTGCATCGACCAGCTGAATTTGTAGTTTGGCTGGGCAAGCTGGAACGAGCCTCAGGCGTTTCGATCTCAAATGTCAGTGAGCTGTTGACGGCCTTGAAATCGCGACACGACTTCTTTCACGGACTCGGGGCTCGGCTGTCCGATCATGGTTGCGAATTCGTACCGGCTGATTTTTGTGATCTCAGCACTGCAGATCAAATTTTTGCGGCGGCCCAAAAGGGCGAAGCGGCAACCGTTCATCAACACAACCAATTCTCAACGTTTATGTTGCTTGAATTGGCCAAAATGGACGCCGAGAAAAGCTGGACAAATCAGTTTCATACCGGCGTTTGGCGGAATAACAACTCACGCTTGTTTGACTCCGTCGGCCGTGATCTCGGTTGCGATTCAATGGGCGACACGCCCCAAGGCCGTTCGCTTGGACAATTCCTGGATCGGCTGGATAAAACGGGCTCGCTGCCAAAAACGATTCTCTATAATTTGAATCCAACTGACAACTATTTGATCAGCACCATGATTGGAAATTTCCAAGACGGAGAAACGGCCGGCAAGATGCAGTTCGGATCTGGCTGGTGGTACCTTGATCAAAAAGAAGGCATGGAGATGCAAATCAACACACTCTCCAACACCGGGCTGCTGTCGCGATTCATCGGCATGCTGACCGACTCACGGAGCTTCATGTCATTTACCCGCCACGAATATTTCCGCCGTATCCTTTGTGATATTTTTGGACGCGACATGGTCAATGGCGAAGTCCCCAACGATTTCGAATTGGTCGGAGGCGTGGTCGCCAATATTTGCTATGACAACGCCAAGCAGTTTTTGGGGCTCACTCGATCCTAGTGGTTGCTAAAATTAGAAATTGGAGATTGAGACCCAAGCTATTTTGACAAACAACCAGCCTTTGCTTGGAAAGCAATTCGAGCAACAGATCGAGGTCCCAAACAAGACAACTTTTTGCAGCAGGATCAGCAGCCTAGATCCGGCCCTGGGACCAAGCAACGTGCATGCCCATCAAGTTGGCGCCGGCAAGTCACGCTTGACGAACGCTCTCAGTCCCAGCCAATACAGCACGGCCCCGATCACTAACAACAAACAATAGTGCGACATCGTCCCGTAGGCCAACCAAGCCCCTGCTTCGTCGTATTGCAATAACCACAGCGGCGAACCAGGCTCGACTTGGGCTCGCTCGATAATACTGGCCGGATGGTATAGTCCGAATAGACTGCAATTCTCAACCCAGCTGTACCGCTCCGATCCCATGCCCAACATTTTCAAGCCGGCATTGCAAAAGTAAAACGTCGCGGCAATTCCCAGCGTCCGCCAGCGATAACGATCAATCGATGAGCAAAACGCGGCAAAACCGCTGAGGCAAAACCCGAGGCAGAACAAATTGAATAGCCCTGGAGCGAAAGACAACGGATTGACGACCGCCGACATTTCGATGGTCTCCTTACGGGGCGTCAGAAAACTCAATGGGATCGCATAGTCGATGATTGGAATTCGGATCTCTCGGTAGGTCGTTTCTTCGACGCTGGTGGTCCAGATCCCGATTGCCATGCCCAACCAAGCAATCAAGACCAACACAACGAGGAAAACAATCGTCAGCTTCGCGTGCGTCAAATACACTTGCCGACGGCTGACCGGCTGGGACAGCAACATTTCCATCGTCCCGCGGCTCAATTCTCCGCTCACGACGTCGGAGCCACGAACAAGCCCCCACGCACAAACCATCGTGATCAACATGGGCTCGTCCAGCGTCAAGGAGGTTCGCCCCAGATAGGACACCAGCCAATCAAAATCTACCGTCGCAAATTTCCGCCAGTCTTTTGGCAACAAGTCGATGATCTGACGAAACTGAGCCGTGTCTAACTCGCCCACAATCCAAACTCGAAACCAGGTGAACACAAACACGCCCAACGCCAGCCCAACGAACAGTAGCCATCCCTCTGCGATGTATTTTCGTATCAACGGACTCATGAGCTCACCTCCGTTTGAGATGCCACGGAAACGGGATGGTGAAAGTGATCGTAGATCGCACGCAAGCCAACCGGTTGCACGTAGACTTCGGAGAGGCGGGCGGAAGCCAGCCAATGAAGGACCCGCCCGAGTTCTCCAGGCGTCTCGATTTGAACGGTCTTGCCCTCGCGTTTTATTTCTAAATGCCCTACCAAGTCAGGAGGAACATCCGGCAATTCGCCTTGCACATTGGCTCGAATTCGATGTTGCTTCTTGAGCTCAGCCATGGATTCCAAATGAACCAATTCCCCACTGCGGAGGATGGCGACGCGATCGCAAGTGTCTTCAATTTCAGGCAAAACGTGAGACGAAAAAATCACCGTCCGTCCTTCGGCTTTGGCTTCGCAAATCATCTCGATCAAGCGACCACGAACCGTCGGGTCCAAATTGGCCGTGGGCTCATCCAGGATCAAAAGCGGGGCTTCGTTGGCCAACGCAATCGAGAGGGCGAGTTTTTGACGCATCCCGGTCGACATCAATCCAACCCAACGCGAGAGATCCAACTCCAGCCGATCGGCAACCTGGAGGGCTTTTTCGAAGCTCGCATCTTCGCGAAACCCACAAAACAGCTTCAACGTCTTTCGGCCCCGCATCATTCGGAATAGACGAGCGTCTCCCGGCAAGTAGGAGACCTGGCGATGAACATCGACTCGTTGAGTCTGACAGTCAGATCCACCGATTTTGGCGGAGCCGCTGGTGGGATTGAGGAATCCCAAGAGAAGCCGGATCAAGGTTGATTTACCGGCTCCATT
This sequence comes from Mariniblastus sp., assembly GCA_047639375.1. GTDB lineage: Bacteria > Planctomycetota > Planctomycetia > Pirellulales > Pirellulaceae > Mariniblastus. Next base: position 3,829 of record JBLINZ010000414.1, read on the forward strand.
GGGGCCTAGCAGCCCGAACACCTCGCCCGCTGGAATATCCAACGAACATTCGCTGAGCGCGGTGAATTTACCAAACCGCTTGGTCAGCGAATGGGTTTCGACAATCGTTTTAGACATGGTAATTACTGGCTACCTAAGTGGTTCAAGACCCATCAGGCGCCGCAGCATTCCAATTTGGCCAGAATGAATCATTTCATGGTCACCCGCAAAAAGCAAAGCTCCGTAACGCGTGGCGAAGGCCGCGTGGGGTGCGTCGAGCGGTTGGTCAAGGTCCTCCTCTGAGAATGTGGCGACCTCGATCCTCATTTGAGCATGAACTCGATCAAGGGTTTCAATGATTTCGCTGGGCGCTGGATAAGCCGCACGATCCGCCACAGGCTTGGTGCCCCGCATGAAAAGCTTGCGAAATTTACTCGACATCAATTTCTTGTCGACGTCCAAATTTCGCCCCCGTTGGCGATACAACGTCAATCCGTATTGAGACATCGCCAAGTGGCCAGCTTGCCAAGCGATATGGGTCGTGTAGGAGTCAGGTGTCCAGTACCACTGGTCCTCGGTCAAGTCTTGAAGCAAAGACGAACTGTAAACGCGCGCGAATTCAATGTGCCGAATCGCAATGGCCAAACGCTGCGATAGGCTGTCCGGAAGATCGTAATTGTGTTCAAACATAAATTCGTTTTGGGGTGATGGGGCGGAAGATCATTTAGTCGTTGAGTTCGAAAATACCTTCGATTTCAACGATCACGCCAAGCGGCAATGCGGCCACGCCGACGGCGCTTCGAGCACCCACTCCAGCGTCGTCTCCGAACACGGATTTCATCAACTCACTGCAACCGTTAATCACTGCCGGTTGCTGAATGAAATCGCTCGTGCAATAAACCATGCCCAACAACTTCACGACCCGTTTGACGCGATCCAAACTTCCCAGATGAGCCTTCAACGTCGAAAGCATCGTCAAACCGGCTTGCCGAGCCGCGTCATAGCCCTGCTGCTGATCCACGTCTTTACCGACGCACCCCGTCAGCAACGAGCCGTCCGTCATGAACGGCAAGTGCCCTGACGTGTAACAAATATTTCCAATCGTGATTGCCGGTTGATAAACCCCAACCGCCGAAGGAGCCGGTGGAAGTTCAAATCCCAATTCTTGAAGCCGCAGGTCAGCACTCATATCAACATCCGAAAATGGTGGCCATTAAAAAGACCAGATTATCGGAAGGAATTGGCCCGAGAGCTAGGCGGGGCATCAAAAACGGCGAGGATCCCTCTGTTTAACGCCAGTCGCCCTTTGGTTGGTCACATTCCAGAGAATACAGGCTGCAGAACTGATCTGGCTTACCAATCCGAATTGGGTTAGCTTTTTGAAGTCATTCCTGTCACGAGTGTAATGGATTACGAAAGGAATGCAGGAGCCGGATCGGCGCCGCAGGGTTTCCGATCGGATACTACATCCGCACCGGTTGATAAAACGAAGTATCCGCATGGAGGCGGTTATCGTGTCAAATATTTTACGATTTGCCGGTGGGGCAGCTGCGATTACCGTAGCCTTGCTAATTCAATTTGGCTGTGAGCCAACCGAACTCGAGCAATTTGACTCAGCCAGTCATCAAGGCCATGTGTATGCGAACGAATCTCCTGCATCCCATTCACCTGGTTCGACCCGCCAGCCTCGTAACGCTTCAGCAGGTGCCGTTAAGCCAATCGAGCCGGAGGCCTTCCGGCAAACGAGCCCAGGCAATTCCGGGGGCCTCGGGGCAGACGCGCCCAC
>JBLINZ010000415.1:0-5582 GCA_047639375.1 Mariniblastus sp.
GGTTTGGAACGTCGGATCGCCCGCGGAGATCGTGTACGGAATTGGCTCGAACCCTTGCCAAGCTGTTTGCTATCAAGGCGAATTTGTGGAGGTGCAAAACGAAAGATGAAAACGTACTTCTTCAAATCAGCGTTATGCCATGGTCGCCCTCAATTAAATTCCCATTCAAACGCCGCGAAAGGCCTGCCGTCAAAACCATCTTTACAAACCGCCAACGGCGCGAGTTGGCTGTCGAACGTTTTGATTTCTGTCGCGGACGGATGCATCGTGGACGTGTTGGCGGATGCCGAGCCCACGATGGCAGATGAACAGATCGCAGGAGTCGCGATTCCGGCGATGGTGAATGTTCATAGCCACGCGTTCCAACGCGGTTTCGCGGGACTGAGTGAATACCGAACCGTCGCCAACGACAGTTTCTGGACGTGGCGTAAATTGATGTACGGCTACGTGCTCAAATTGACTCCCGAAGATGTCTATGTGATCGCCAAGCAATTGTATCTCGAGATGATTTTGGCGGGATATTCGTGGGTTGGCGAGTTCCACTATTTGCACAACGATCAAACCGGAGCAAGCTATTCCAATCCAGCTGAAATGGCCGATGCGGTCACTCAAGCCGCCCGCGATACCGGGCTCGGAATTTGCTTGTTGCCAGTGCTGTACCAACGTGGCGGTTTTGACGGCAAGCCAATGAGTGCAGGTCAGCGACGATTTGGGCTATCGACCGACGCTTACCTGAGCCTGCTGGATTCATGTCGTTCGAGAACCGCGAATTTACCCAACGCCAATCTAGGGATCGCGATCCATTCGTTGCGTGCCGCTTCGGAAGAATCGATTCGATCAGTGTTGCAGCATCGAGCGACTGACTTGCCAGGATGCCCGGTCCATATTCACGTGGCTGAACAGACTCAGGAGGTCGACGATTGCTTGGCAGCCACCGGACAGCGGCCAGTCGAGCACTTATTGACCCAATACGATGTGAATGCTGACTGGTGCTTAATTCATGCGACCCACATGAATGAGATCGAAACGTTGGCGATGGCTAATTCAGGCGCGACAGCCGGACTTTGCCCGACCACCGAAGCGAATCTTGGCGACGGCTTTTTCCCGGCTCGCTTATTTCTAGCTCAACACGGTTCGATTGCGATCGGGAGTGACAGTCATTGTAGCGTCGATGTGCGAGACGAATTGAGAACACTAGAATACGGCCAACGGTTGTTGCTTCGTCAAAGAGCCGTCTTGGGAACGGAGCAGTTTTCAGTAGGCCGTCGATTGTACGAGTCGGCAGCTGCCGGAGGTGCAACGTCGATTGGAGTCAAGACTGGAAGCATTGCCAAAGGTTCTCGTGCCGATTTATTGGTCGTCGACGACCACAGTCCTGTGATCGCCGGCGCCCAAGCCGATCGCTTGCTCGATTGTTTCGTATTCGCCAATGCCGGAAACTCAATTGCGAAGCGAATGCTTGGAGGCGTCTGGATTGAGACCGAAAAATTAGAAACTGAATGGAAGCAAAGCAGCGAGGCGTTTTACCAGCTGAACCAACGAATCCGATAGCAGTCAATCAATCGCGAGATTTGACACGCAAACATAACCAGACAAGGTCCTGGCACAGAAAAACTGCCGTTCAATGGACGCTTGAAACTGCTACAATACTTCGCGTTCCCGCTTCCCGCCCCAGTAAAATCATGCTGCAACGTATTTGGCAATTGATCTCTTCGACGTTCATCATCTGGGGAGATGCGAACGCTTCCCGGATGTCCGCCGCGCTGACTTATTACACGATGCTGTCATTGGCTCCATTGTTGATGATCACGATTGCGATTGCAGGCTACGTCTACGACGACCAAGCGGCTCAAGCGGAGATTATAAAACAAGTCGAATTGCTGACATCGCCGGTCATTGCCGAGACAGTCGGCCGCTTGATCGCGAACGCAGTCCAGCCTGGATCTGGAATCGTCGCGGGCTCGATCAGTTTGTGCATTTTCGTGTTTGCCGCCTCCGGTGTGTTCACTCAGATTTATGACACGTTCAATGACATTTGGGATGTCTCGCAGGACATCAAAAGACCAATTCTATTCACGATTCAGAAACGGTTGTTGGGCGTGGCGATGGTGGTGATCATGGGCGTGATGCTGACCGTAGCGTTGCTGTTAAATTCCGCGGTGGCCTACATCAATACTTTGGTAGTCGGACACCCAACGGTCGAAGGCTGGATCAATCTGGCTGACCGAAGTCTCTCGTACCTTTTGATGCCAGTAATTTTTTCGCTGGTGTTTTGGTTTTTCCCAGCGACCAAGATCAAATGGCAAGACGTTTGGCCGGCCGGAATATTAACGTCGCTGTTGGTTGGAGCCAGTCGGTATCTGATTGGGATTTATCTTGAGTTTTCAACGACAAGCGAAGTCTACGGCGTTTCTGGCTCGCTGGTTGTATTGTTAATCTGGGTCTACATGACTGGATTGGTGGTATTCCTAGGGGCCTCCTTCAGTCACGCTTGGGCAGACACGTTTGGTTCGCGTAGCGATTTTGGGGGAAGGACTGTGCGGAGCCGAAATACGCTCGTTGCTTCCGGGGGCAATTCCGAAATGCATGAGTCGGAGCAGGCGAGAATTTCGGATTTGGCGACAATTCTTGACGCTTCGCAGCGAACCGAGGCGGAAAAACCGAGTGAAAACAAGGACCTCATCCCGCTTCGTCGATCGACTCCATCCTGAATCTGCATCAGCGAGCATTCCCCCAATGCGAGTTTTTGGGTCGTGGACAAGCCTCCGAGCCCTGCCTTGCCGCGTTATCTTGATCTTGTCAACCATTGCGAAAACTAACCCTGGATACTTCACTAACCCTGGATACTTCAAATCAGCTCGGTGGGTGTACTAGGCGTAGTCCCAAAATCATTTTCTCGATACATTGTGAGGCTGCCGGAGAGAACTTGAAATTGCTTACATTGACTTGAGGGTTCAGGTATCGTTCCTCAAGTACGTGTTTGGGAATTTGGATTCTCTTCCGGCTTTTATTTTCACCCCCCAATCAGTCAAATCATCAGGACACGTGGTCCATGGAAGCCGGAATTGTTGGATTGCCAAATGTTGGCAAGAGCACGTTGTTTAACGCCCTCACACTTTCTAAAGCTGCTGCCAGTGAGAACTATCCGTTCTGCACGATCGAGCCCAATGAAGGGATCGTGAGCGTGCCGGATGGTCGCCTGGAACGAATCACGCGTTACATCAAACCTCAAAAAGTCATTCCCGCATCGTTGAAGCTTGTCGATATCGCCGGCATCGTGAAAGGCGCCAGCGAAGGAGAAGGCTTGGGCAATAAATTCCTCAGCCACATCCGGCAGGTCGATGCGATTCTCCAAGTCGTTCGATGTTTCGAAGACGATGATGTGATTCATGTGAGTGGTGCTGTCGATCCGGTTGCTGATATTGAAATCATCGAGATGGAGTTGATGCTCGCCGATATCGAGACACTGCAAAACGCGTCGACCAAAGCCGCTAAGACAGCGCGATCTGGCGACAAGATTGCAATTCAAACCTTGGCGGCCATTGAGAAATGCCTTAAGCATCTTGAGTCGGAAACCCCGCTCCGAAGTTTGGATTTAACCGAGCCCGAAGCTAAATCGATTCGCAGCTACGGACTGCTCACGGCCAAGCCGATTCTTTACATCGCCAACGTGGCCGAAGACGATTTGGAAGGCGAATCGCCGCTGGTCCAAAAAGTCAAACAGCATGCTGAGAGTGTCAACGCTCGCGTGGCGATCGTCTGTGCGAAGATCGAAGCTGAAATCGCTGAGCTGGACAAGAGTGAACGAGGCGAAATGTTGGAAGCCGTTGGGTTAACGGAACCGGCACTCGACAACGTCGCGCGCGAAACCTACCGAACGTTAGGTCTTGAAAGTTATTTCACGGCTGGCGAAAAAGAAGTCCGGGCTTGGACGATTCACAAAGGCTTCACGGGGCCTCAAGCGGCAGGCGTGATTCACACGGATTTCGAGCGGGGATTTATCCGTGCCGAAGTTTACACGCTGGAAGATTTGGAGACGCATGAAAGCGAAGCTGCGATTCGCCAAAACGGAAAACTCAGAGTCGAGGGCAAGAACTACGTCGTCCAAGACGGAGATATCTGCCATTTCTTGTTTAATGTTTAAATGGTTGTCTTGAGTCGCGGGGTGTTTGAAACGTCTCGGTCTCATGCGGATGCCGCTAATGGAAATTCGTAGCGCTAATGGAAATTCGTAGCTCGACGGGGTTTTGAATTTCCCTCACGAGCCGCAGCCGAAGGCAACAATGGGAATCCGACGCATCGATGGTCGCCTTTCGCTCCGCGAAAGACTGTCGATTGACATTCCTTCTCGCTGGTACAAATACCTCCTTGGTCCGTCGACAACCAGCATTTTATGGATCGGTTACGAATCAGAACGCTCTCTCGCGTCAGGTCATCAATCCAGTTGAAAGGGCGATCGGCCACGATCTGTCAAATCTCGCTGAATTGCTACCAGCGTTGTCGTCTCCTTCGCTTTAAAACATGGAAAACCTTGACGGTTAGGCGTTTCGCTCAGGCGAAGGGCTGGTCTTCCGGTGGAAACTGACGACTTTTTAACGCTTTGAATGCTGTCCAAGCGGAAACGTTCGTTTATCATGAGCCACTAACAAATTCCGATTTCCTTTTGAAGAACAATCAATGACTTCAATCAAGACTGATTCCGGCAGCACGATGCTCCGGCTTTCCATCATGATGTTCCTGCAGTTTTTCGCTTGGGGAGCCTGGTTCGCCACGCTTGGATTGGCGATGTCGAACGGGAGCCTAGGCCCCTTTATCGCTGGCTGCTACGCGACCGTTCCACTGGCTGCAATCGTCGCCCCGCTGTTTCTAGGCCTGGTCGCTGACCGGCTGTTTGCTTCAGAAAAAGTGTTCGGCGGGCTGATGTTGATCGCCGGTGTGATCATGTTGTTCATTCCTGGCTTCGCGAATTCGGCCTCTGAGTTTGCCGTCGCAACGCAGGCCCAAGTTGAACTGGAAAATCCGGGACTCTCGGCGGATGAGATTGGCAAAAAGGTTACTGCGATTCAGACGACGGACAATTCAGCAGGCAACAAATTGTGGTGGCTCATTCTGGCCTACATGCTGTGTTTCATGCCGACATTGGGGTTGGGAAACACGATCGCATTCACGCACATTAGCAGTCAAGACAAATTCCCGATGATTCGCGTGTGGGGAACCATCGGCTGGATCGCGGCGGGACTCGTAATTGGATTCACGGCTTGGGATGGCCAGTTCACGATTTTTTGGTTGGGTGGAATCTGTTCGCTATTGCTAGGCGTGTTTTGTTTTTTCTTGCCAAGCACACCGCCACCGCTCAAGGGAAAGCCAATGAATTTACGTTCACTTTTCATGGTCGATGCGTTCAAGCTGTTGGCTGATTGGAATTTCCTGATCTTCGCTGTTTGCTCGACCTTGGTCTGTATTCCGCTGGCCTATTACTACGGCAGCACAAGTCAGTACTTGGGGGCGACCGGCTTTGCCGCTCCAGCCGCAACGATGACCTTGGGGCAAATGTCCGAGATCGTGTTCATGCTGATGATTCC
>JBLINZ010000416.1:0-5571 GCA_047639375.1 Mariniblastus sp.
GAAAATTCACCCGGTCCACTGTTGGTGCCAGGAAGCGACGCAGCGATTCGAAATGAGTTTCGAGACGATCATCTGGCGGATCAAGCAAAAGACCGAAATAACTCGGCTTAGCGTTCTCCATGAACCGGCGGAGTGAATCGACTTTTTCGGGAGTGATCAGCCCTTCAATGAAAGTCGCATTCGGATCGATTTGCGATCAACCTGCCTTAGTACCCCCCGAAATAACTAAAAACGGCTACGCCAGATGATAGAATCTCCTGTTTTCTCAGGGTTTTCAAATCAATCTTGATTAAATGGTTGACCTGCTCGCAGTCCGCCAGATACACTAGGGCTTCAGTTTGGGGTGTTTGCGAGCATTAGGATGATCTTGGTGCTTGCAAGGATTCAACTGATTGTAATGGCTGATTGTCAAGATCATCCATTTCGCGTCATGGAAATTCTCTTTGAAGACGCGGATAGTATTTGGGAAACACTTGTAGCTTGGAGACGCAGCATTGATTTTAAATCGTATCTTAATTGCTTTGGCTGTTGTATTTCTGTTCTCGCCTGTGGCGAACGCCGACCTTAGCAAGGGCATTTTGGACGACGGTGAGTTCAATCTCGCTACGTCTGGCACCGTCACGTCCAACTCAGGTTGGCAGACTGGAATCGACGTCGTCAATCGGCCTGATGGCGTGAATTGGGCGATGCAATTTGAAACATCCGCCGAAGCGCGAAGTGATGGCGCTCCTGGAGATGGCGGAGGATTTTGGTTTCGCCCCTTTGAAGGACGACAGAGTGCAGGTAATCCACTGGCCGAGGGGACGCTTTCTCAGTCAGTCGCCGCCGGAAGCAACAACGATTTTGTTTTATCAGTAGACTGGGCGCGAGAAGCGGACTTTCAAGCGACCGTTTGGACCGTTACGTTCAGCAAGTCTGGGCTGGGCGGAACAGATTCGTTGACCTTTGATCTATTGGCAGCGACAGGAGCTGTTGGAAACTTTGACGAGATTCTAAGCTCTCAAGGTGGTCCCAACGTGTTTGATCTTCGACTCAACGGCATTGTCGCTACTGATACTTTGGAAGTATTTGTCGAGATGAGGGGTGGCGAGGACAACGGAGGAAGTGCCAATCAATCTGGCTATCTTGATAACTTTAACTTGCGAGCCGTTCCAGAGCCTACTTCAACCGGCATCTTGATGCTATCTACGTTGGGCCTGATTGGTTTCCGACGTCGTCGCTAGTTTGAATACACGTCTGAGTTGACATTTTAAATTCCAACGCCAATCGATCAATTCGGTTGGCGTTTTGCATTCAAGGCCTCATATTGCCCTTGAGCTAGGGCGCTTCTTAGCAGGTGGCTGACCCAAGTTGGAGAGGCCGAAAATCGGCGTTTGAGTTTGTATTTCCAGTACTCAGCTCGAGCTTCGGATTTGAATTTTTCGACTTGGTCATGCCAGGCGTTCTGTTTGGCGACCAGCGCTCGTCCCTGTCCTACAAAATAGTCATAGGCATAGCGTTCCGTCGTGCGGTTCGACGTGATCACGTGCTGCAGTTTAGCGTCTGGCACCCAGTGGCCTCGATGACCTGCCGCAAGGATACGCCGGAAGACATCCAGTTCGTCTTCGCCCATCACTAAAGAACCGCTTCTCCCCAAGTGGGTCGAAAACGGGAACTGTTTTTGAATGGACGTACGAATTGCGTAGTTGGCACCATAAGGTAATCGATTGGCGTCGAACGCAACTGGTTGCCGGCCCAGGTCACGAGCGGCATAACAACCTTTTACGTTCTCCCAGTTTTGTTGAATCCAATCCGGACATCCATCGGGAAAAATCGGCTCGATCACACTGCCCCAAAAAGCGACTTCAGGATTCGAATTGGCAGCCTCGACATATTGTTCGATCCATTCAGGGGCCACGATCACATCGTCATCGGTCCACACGAGCAAGTCACCGACGGCCGAGTCAATGGCTCGATTTCGGCAAACCGTATGGCCCTGCTGAGATTCGGTGAGCCTTTCGACAGACAGCCGGTCTTTCGCTGCGACCGCAAAACTAGTCACGACACTCGAGGTGTGATCGGTCGAGTTATTGTCGACGACCAGCACGGAAACGGTAACCGCAGCGGGGACTCTCACGCGGCTAATGCTGTCTAACGTTTGAGCCAAAAGGGCATCACGGTTCCAGGTGCAGATCGCAATGTCAACTTGTTTGATGACTTGCGGTGACATGGACTGGCTTCCGATGCAAATAAGAATGTCAAACCGAAATGATGATCAAACCGAAATCAACGTTGGCAGTTAACTTTGATCCGACACCACCGATCGATTGGGGTTGAGTCAGTTGCCTGCGCCAACCGTGTTGGCTTGTGAGGATCCAGCTTTCTCAGGATTGATTTTCTTGATGTCCTCGGCAAAATCTCTAACAGGATCGTCCGAATATCGAGCACGAATGTGTTCGCCTGCGAGCTTGCCCATGGCTTCCCATTGATGGCGTTGTTGCCACGCTCGTTCTAGCGCTTCGTCCAGGAGTTCAACCGTTGCTCCCAAAGCGACGAATCCGGATTCATTGTCGTCCATCAGTTCACGGTTTCGCCCAATATCAGTTGTGATCGCGATTCGATTGCACAGCATCGCTTCAATCACCACCAGTGGCGCTCCCTCGTATCTCGAAGGTAACAGCAGCGCGTGGTTGGATTCCCAGATCGCTTCAACGCTTTCAGAGAATCCGCTGAACTCAAGTTGATCTGCAAGGCCATGCATTTTGATCAACTCCATCAACTGTCGTTTGTTACCTTGGTCGTGTCCGTAAAATACAACTTTGAGATTTCGCTTGCGCCATTTCGGCTGGCGCATCACGTCGACCACGATGTCTTGGCCCTTGGATTGAAAATGCACGCGGCCGACGAGCGCGATTCGGAATTCTGGTTCGGCTGATGGCCAATCCGGATTGGCGTCGAAGTCGACGTTGAATGGATTGGCGATGATCTGAGCGTTCTCGAGCCGCATGGCGATGTTGTTCTCGAGTTTTTGGCGATTCTCATCGGAAACGAAAAACACTTTTTCAGCGTTGCGATACCATTGTCGATACTCTTCAACTCGATCGCCGTGGATGAAAAAGAAGTTGCTCGCACATTGGATATTGATCGCGTAAGGGATGCCTCGTTTAAGACATTCGTCGGCGATCAAGACCGGGTCGGGGTGATATCCCAAGGTTATTAAAACCGCGTCCGGCTTTTCAACGTCGAGCCAGTGTTTACGATTTCCGTTCGATGAGAAAAGTCGCTTGAGCAATTTCTCAGGTGGTTTATCGCGCAGCCAAAGGGACGCACCATGATCTTCTAAGTGCTGGAGCGTCGGGGCCTTGTAGGGCCACCACTTGAAATTGACGGCAACCTCATGACCCTCCAGTTGAAGCCTCCGTGCCGCGCGCTGCCACAGGACTTCGCTGCCGCCCCAAGGCATTCCACTCATACAAGAATAAAAACCGAACTTCACCAAGTGCTCCAATGCAGGGAGTTCCCTGCCAAATGTTTTTGTTTCAATCGCGACGTTGAATGCCCAGCCTACAAAACGTCAATCAAGTTTGGCTGGCGGGTGGAATTGCCGGGCCGCCGTCCGGCGGAAACGCGTATCCCTCTAGTTGATAGGTTTCCTGCGCCAAGTCATAGACCTTTTTCAATAATGGATAGTCCTGATAAAAACCGGCTCGGAGACCTTCGGGAATCGTCTCATCGTAAGTCGATACATTGAAATGTGGCAAGGTCGCTGATTCTTTACCCAGAACCTTACCCAGATTATCGATGGTCGTTTGAAGGTCCTCGAAAATTCCCATGTAGACAAATCGAGACCGTATCTTTGCCTCGTAATTGTCCAGTGTTACGTCTTGAGGCAAATGGTCGAACAGCCAATAAGGGTAAGCATGAATGTAGCTTTCTACGTTGGGAAACTGCTTGTTGATGTCAACGGCTTCGCCTCGAAACCAAAATTTCCCGGCTCGACTCTTACCCTTGGCGAAAAAGTACATGGATACCGCTAGGTCAAACGGATCTCGTAGAATCGTAAAGTACTGATTGAGTTCAGGATAAAAATAAGGCAATCCGTAGCCGCGACCGTGATTGAAATGCCCGTGGATGCATTTCACATTCGGCAACCAGCGACCCTTGGTGTCGCGTGTCGCGACTCTGGGCAAAATGATATCTTGCCGTTCATCCTGATTTAGCTTGTGATATTCAGCTCCGTACCAATGGCGCAATAGTCGAACGACACTACTGCCAGCGCATTTGGGGATATGTGTGTAGATCAGGGGTTGGGTCGGATCGTATTTTCGCATCTTCAAATCCATATTTATGCGGGTAAACCGCGAGAGCGATCAACTGCATCCCAAACTATTTGAACGAAACCAAGTTGTTGTTCAAAGGCCCGTTGGTTCAGGGCCTTGTTTACATCCTTGTTTACATCCTTGTTTACATCCTGCATCGCCTAGGCTGCCTAGTTGGCGTCGTCGGAGATATCTCGTCCATCCATTTCAGGTTTAGCCGGCTCAACCCCGAAACGTTTTCGAATCGCAACGACGCGATTGTGCATGTCTTCGACGCGGACTCGCGAGCGGTCGAGCGTCCGGTTAAGTTTTCCAATGTATTGTGACTTTTCAACCAATTCAGGGGGCAATTGACCCAGCCGTTTGATGGCCGCATCGAGTTCGATCTGCAAGCGATGTTGGTCTTGGTGGTCGAAGCTCTCATTGTTCGCATACAGCGTTCTCAAATCGAATTCTTTGGGGACGATTGAGAATCCCTGTTGCAGGTCTGTCAAAATTCGATCTGGCAACTCAATCGTTGCATGGTCGAGCTTGGCTTGTTGTCCCGCTGCCATCATTTGTTCGGCCAACGCCAGCATGCGTGGGGCGGCCGGCGTTCGACACTCCAGTTGGTCTAGCAGGACAGATTCTTGGAACAGCATTTTCGCTTGTGGTGGAGCCGCTAATTCAGGAATAACGAAATCTAAGTGTTGGGCAGCGGAAATCGTCCAGGCCGAGGTAACGTACTGAGGTGATCCGTGGAAATCAAGCAGTGCCGTCGGCCGTCGGCGGATTACGCTTTCGAGGTATAGTGTCGACGGCGTGCAGATTGTTGCGTCCACCGACTCAATGACTTCGCCAAGCGGAGTTCGCGATTCCAGGTCTACATCGTCGCCGACTCCGATTTGGGATTCCAATCCATCACTTAGCCGCCAAATTAGCTCGATGGGCCGTCCGTTGACAGATTGATTCGCCAGCGCCCAGGTCTTGAGTTGCTGCAATGACTCCACGACTGTTTGTCGTTGGTTTTGATCAAACGCAGGTGTGGTTGCTGTCGCAACCAAAATACGCAGCGGGCCTTCGGATTTGGTTGGTGGAATTCGATCTCGGTCAATCGAATCCAGACGTGGCAAGCCAACGACTTCGCAGCGCCCAACGTTGCCCCAAGACTCAACCGTTCTGGCTTGGCCACGTCCGATGCAGGCCAGTTTATGGCCAAACAAAGGCTGGAAGATCGACCCATCGACTAACCCAGGATGCTCCCATGTATTTCGATATTCCAAAATGCCATCCG
>JBLINZ010000417.1:0-5558 GCA_047639375.1 Mariniblastus sp.
TGTTGGCATTGATGGCGGATTCCATCGCGACATAGTCACCCGTCTTGACTTGCCGCGTCACGATCCCGAATCTCGAAAGATGCTTGCGACAATACTCGCGGGAACGGTGGTAACATTCGTCAAAGAAAACGATTTCGTCACCCGCACTGAGCTTGGCGTTGAAAAGCCCCACGAGAGCAGCCATTCCAGTGGAATACAAAATCCCTTCTTCCGCACCTTCGAGAGCCGCAAGTTTCCGCTCAACGACTTTTTCGCCCGGCACACCATAACGTCCGTACTCACCGCGATCCTCATCGTTCTCGATGAAATCGATGATCGATTGCGTGTTCTCGAACGTGAACGTCGAGGCCATTACGATTGGATCGGTAATCGAGTTGATCGGCTTTTGTCTCGCTTCCCCGGCGTGCACGGCAACCGTCGAAACGCCTTGCTTTCTGGGGGTGCCTTCGGCTCCAACAGAGCTAGGTGGGGTGGGACTCGAAGAACTCGGTTGGGATGCTGACACGCGATTGGACCCCTGATTGATCGTTGACATAGCTTGCTCGTCGTTAATCGTAGCCGCAAATAACCATGCGAAACTACACGAATAAAAAACAGGAACGCCAGTCACCAACAAGCCCAACTCGATTGAATCAACGTCAATCAGAGGACTGCGAAAAAGCACCGAAACGCATCGGTAAAAATTCAAGCACGATCGTGCATGAATGTCGGAAGGCTCTTTAGCAGATAAAGGCTGCAAGCGGCTAACAAATCCCTATCGAAGCAGTATAGCGAGGCGACGTCCCGAGCCGCAATGATAAATCTGAAATTCCTGCACCAATCCGAGTCGTTCCGAGCAGACGCTCGTCTTAATTTCAAAAAGCCCGATCAATGACCTAGTTCGCCCTAAAAACCGATCGCGCAAACATCACGCATCTGCTACGGTTTGTCCGGCGTCTGCCCCTCAGACAGGCAATAAAGGAACTTTTCGCCACGAAGAAACAAATCGCTCCCGGCCATCGCAATGGATGCACTAAATCGGTCATCAAGCTTATTGGCTGAAAGCAGCCGCGGTAGATCAGGTTGGCTGATCACCAGCGTGATGCCGTCACGGTCGGTTAAGTAGATTTTCCCGTCCGCCGCCACGGGCGATGCGTACAAATCTCGGATCCCGTTGAGCCGAAACGGCCCGATTGTTTCCTCGCCGGTTTTCGCATCCACGATCGACAGCACACCTTGGTAATGCCGCAAGAAAAACAACGAGCCGCGGTAGAGCAGGGGAGAAGGCACATAGGGAGTCCGAGTCGAACGTTTCCAAATCACGTTTTCCGTCCCAGTGATGTCACCCACGGCGCCCTCAAGATCAATTGCAAACATTGACTTGATCTCGTAGCTGCTCCCCACGAACACAATCCCATCTCGCGCAATCGGAGTCGCCACAATGTTGTTCGACAACCCAGAACACTCCCAAAGAATCCCCCCGGTCTTCAAATCGTACCCTCGGACCGCACTCGAACCAGCGACGATGACTTGGGTGACATCATTGTGCGTATAAATAACCGGCGACGACCAAGAGGTGACTTCGCGCCGCGGCTGACGCCAAATCTCATTCCCCGTACGCTTGTCCAAGGCAACAATAAACGACTGGCCTTCGTGATCCCAATTCACAATCAACGTGTTGCCAAACAGAGCAGGGGAAGCGCCTTCACCGTGGCCGTGTTTGGTATTCATCTTGCCCAGCGATTTTTCCCAAACCAATTTCCCGTCAAGATCTAGACAGTAGATTCCGTAGGTCCCAAACGAAACAATCACATGAGTCCCATCGATGATCGGCGAGGCAGAAGCCAATGATCCGGAGACATGGGAGCCTTCATGCGGGATGGACGTGTGAAGCTCCGTCTGCCATTTGATTTTGCCATTGGCTCGATCGAGCCCAACCGCGACAAATTTAAATTCCTGACTGACGGGTAAATTGTCATGCGTCCCAGGCGCCGAATCAGGGATCGACTCGAATTTTTGGCCAAACGGGATCGCCGTTGTGATGATCACCGTTTGGGCCCACACAACCGGAGTCGAATGGCCCATCCCCGGGAGACGAGTCTTCCAACGGACGTTTTCTGTTTCACTCCAACGCGTGGGAGGCTTCGCGGTGGGCGACTCCCCAGTCCCAATCGGCCCTCGCCATTGGCCCCATTGATTCCAGGCTTCATCCGCGGCCTTGGCGTCCATCTCAGACTTCGAGACTTCCGAACGTGCTTCGACGATTTGAGCCATCGCCCCCTCGGCAAATCCTACTAAACAGCCGATCGTCAACAATCCAGTCACCATGTGCCACAACGTTTTGCAACGTCGATTCAACCCAAAAATGGATTGCCTTGATGATTCTAAGTTCACGCTGGTCCCTCGCTGTTAGTTAGACGTTGGATGGTCGAGGCCCGCTAAATTCAGAAAAGGGACTCAAACAAAAGTTGTTGAGAGATCTCATCGAGCCACTCGAGTTCAATCCTCATGATACATTTTAACGTTGTACGCTGTTCATAACCAAAGCGTACGTGAGCGGCACATGGTAACCCAACGCGTGAGGGCTTGTTGATTTAATGACCGGTTAAGTGGGGGCAATCATAGCCCGAATGCGTAAGCGAGGCAGAGCCCTCGTTGGTGGCTCGCCTTCAATCGATCTTCGTCTTCGCTTACGCGTCGGGTTACCATTTCCAACAAAACAGTGCGATTGCCATTTCAAAACCAGAGCTTCCCACTTCTCCATTACGCAATCGACACCAAATGGTTCTGCCGCTCGGTCAAGCGCTGCCCACCCGCGCTGCCATCGGAACCTAGTGTTGTGTCAAAGCGAAATTTGAGGTTCAGCCGTTTTAGCGGTAGACACGGTTGAAGCTGCAATAACCGTGGCAAGCGTTAAAACGGCTGGCGCAACCAACCCCAGTTCTTAGCTTTAAGAAAGCACAAGGCGCCCGTTTGCAATCTGGGCCATCAAGCGTATTCTATGTTGATGGCAAATCTAAATCGCGATGAATTAGTGCGGCTCGTTCAGCATATCATGACCACCAGTGGGTGTGTCGTCGATGTCGACGCGCTGCTTGGCAAACTAGAATCCAACGTCCCCCATCCGAATGTGAGCGAGTTGATTTTCAACCCTCCCAGCGGCAAGGCGATGACGGCAGAAGAAATCGTCGATGAAGCCTTCAACCCAACCAGCTAGTGATCCCCAACCAAAGATCGCCATCGCTAACCACTCCCCCAGCCCAACAGACTCTGACGAGCGAAGGCTCAAGATACTCAAGCAACTCATGGCCGGCACGGCTTTGCTGCTGTTCCTGGCAACTTGGAAACTCTGGACACCTCAAACGGAGTTTCCCCAGATACCGTTCTTCGAGTTCTTGATCCACGCCCCCGGCTGGATCGATTGGATTGCGATAGCTTTCGGAGTGACTGGATTAGTTGGATGCCTCATCGCCGGCCAAGCCGATCGCAAACCGCTGTGGCTATTTGCCGCCTCAGCCACGATCCTAATCTTGCTAAACCAACACCGGCTTCAACCGTGGGCCTATCAGTTCGTCGTATTTGCAATCATCATCGCGAGCACGCCCCCCAAAACCGCTCTGTTTTGGATCCGCTGGATCGTGATCAGCATCTATTTTTATTCAGCGATCAGCAAATTTGATTACCAGTTTGTGATGACAGTCGGTGACGGGATCCTCACCAGCCTAACCAACACATTGGGGCTCGACGCGAGAACTTGGCCCCCTGAAATCAGGAACCTCGTCACGATTGGTTTGCCGCTGATCGAGTTGCTGGTTGCCGTGGGATTGATCTTTCCTCGACTCAGAAAAACGGCGGTCGTCACAGCCTGCTTGATGCACGTGAGTATCTTCTTGACACTATTGTTCGCTGGCCATTCGCTGGGCGTCTTGATTTGGAATTTGCATTTCATCGTCCAAACGCCACTGCTGTTCTGGAACCGCAAAAGCCTGTTTAAAAACACCCAATCACCGTCACGCTCATTCCCATTGCGATGGCTCGGACCAACCTTGGCGATCGGCGTGCTGGCGTTTCCGTTGACCCAACCGCTAGGCATTTGCGACCATTGGCCCGCTTGGCAAGTCTATGCACCTCGGACCAGTCGGGCTCGGGTAGAATACCACAAATCTTCAGCCAACTCTCCAGCTGAACTTTCCTCCCCCGTTGTTTGGTCCAACGAAACACTTGGCGTTCCTGTGTACCCCCAAGCCCGATTCCAGTTTGCGGTTTCGATGGCGTCCATTGCGAAACACAAAGACTTTAGAATCTTTAATATCGAAGTTTCATCAGAATCCAACCGGCTAACCGGAGAACGATCCATCCAATCGCTCCGAGGCGATCAAATCAAAATGCACGCCGAAAAATACTGGCTGAACCTAAAACCAAGATCCATTCTCTCCCAGCCGGATCCACTTCAAAATCCATTTTGATTTGAGTCAGAGAAGTTTTCGCTATTTCGCCCAACTCGCATGCAAGCCATGGCTGAAATCCGAACAGTAATGTTTTCAATTCCTTACTGGGGAAGACAAAGCCAGACCTTCTCCGGCAACGTCGAATTCAAGGTTAACCAGCTACGTCGGCCCGACAACAATGAAACCACAAAGTTGCTTTGTGGGATCAAAAGCAAATTTTTCGGGACCAAAACCGGAAAACCTCACAAATTTGTCACATAATTCCAAAAAACGACTGTCAAACACACGTCCTGCCTCGTTGTAACAGTACGGCTTTACTTACAGGCCGAATCCAATTGAGAATCGAATTCTTGATCCTTGCAAATTTCAGGATGCGGTTCTTTTGCGACTTGAGCGAATAGACTTGTGACAGCGACAATGTAACCTTTTTGTAACAAGCTGTTGGTTCCGGCCAGACTCCCGCGATTGTATCGACAATAATCGAAGCTGGGTGCAGCCCCATAAAGACGGCGCTAACGCCCCAATTTGCACACACGACCGATGCGCAACTGAGACTTCCCCAAACTAATGGAATCAAGTCGAAATGAGAACGATGATCTTATCCTCTGCCAAATTGCTTCTTGTTTTACTGGCTGTCTTGTCTGCATCCACCGGGTTCGCTCAGGAATCCGATAAGGGGACCGACAAGACCGATTCGATAAACGAACAAACGATCTACGTCCCTTATGAAAAACTCCGAGAGGTGTTTGAACGTGACGGTCGTGGCGTTTTCTTGCCTTATGACAAATTCCAACAGTTATGGAAAGAGGCCCGGCGGAATCAGCCCAAGAAGCCGAATTCTACCGCGCCGCTGGGGGCTCTGATCACCGACATCGAAAGTACTGCCACCCTTGGCAAGGAGATCGTCAATGTCGACGCGAAGATCAAAATCGAATTACTGAGAGAAGGTTGGCACCGAGTCCCCATCCGGTTAGCCAATGCAGCGATTCGCAACGCGACAGTGAACGACAAGGAAGCTCGGATCATCTCGCTCGAAAATGGGCAGTATGAATTGCTCGTTTCTCATGACAGTGACCAGCCGAAAACGATTGAACTTGAATTGTCATACGCGAAAGCACTAACCAAAACGGG
>JBLINZ010000418.1:0-5551 GCA_047639375.1 Mariniblastus sp.
CCATCTCGAACACAGTAGTTAAGCACTTTGAGCCGATGATAGTACTGCAAGTGCGAAAGTAGGTATCGCCGGATTTATTATAAAGCCGTTCACGTGAAAACGTGAGCGGCTTTTTTTATGCGCGCTTGCATAAAGTAGCGTTGGGCTTCTGTCGCGCATGTCATCATGACTTACTTGTGGCTTCCCTCGGTACCAGCATGCATGAGGCCGTGGGAATTGGCTTGATCCATTACGTCTGTTGCGGGTTTCTTAACAGGACTGTCTTGGCGGTTTCCAGTTTTGATCACTAGATTTGGCATGGTCCCCTTCCCTGGCGGGGAAATTGTTCGCTGCGACGTGATGAAATGTTAGATATTGAGTTGGAATTCGCGGGTGTTTTTGGAAACGCCGGGAGTCAAAGTTGCGTCTTGTCCATCATTCCAACAGTCGGCAAATTGTGTTGATCAGGGGTTTCCAGAATACCAAGCAGCCTATCTCGCGTGGCAGTTAGCGAATGCCTGCAAAGTTGCGGCGGTTGAAAAGTGAAATCGGGATCAGGGACATCAACCGCCAAGGTGGCTGAAGCTTTATTGCCAGGCAATAAATTCCAGTGATTGTTTGGGCGGTTACGAATGCCGCCGAGCCGTATGCTTCGAATAGAAAGCAACCGATTGTTGTTGGGTCACTTCGTCTCGGCACTGTCGATTTTCTTGATCATTGCCTGAGCTCTGCTAACGTTGATTTTTGAGCCTGTCAAAAGCACCGATTCTGGGAAGTGGATCGCGGCAATCGAGAGAAGCCTGGGCTGATTTGAGCTGGACTGACTCAAGTTTTCCATAATTGTAACCACCTGGTCAGCGAGCTGGTTCTCGAGCTTGACACGAGCAGTGATCACACTGGGATTGCGTTTCAGGGACTCATTGTGAAGCAGGATGGTTCGCCGAACGATCGCAAGGTCGTGTTTTGAGCCTACCAAGGTGATTTGATTCTTTTTGAAATCGAACAAGATGCTAACTTTCCCAATCAAACCAAGCGGCAAAGTTTGTGGTTGGTCAATGTCCAGATCCAAGTCCAATTCAGTGGCCACGGATGTATTTCGTGATGTAATCGGCGAATGATTCGTCTGGTTCGCATCACGATAATCATTCTGAGCCATGCAGGGTCTTTGACTCGCGAACAACAGAATCAGAAAAACGCTGTAGCCAGACATGACAGGTCTAAGCATCCGTTTTAGTCTTTCCAGGCCGTTCAAAATCATGATTGCTCCATGTATCAAGCATCGAGAAAATGGATTATTCCAAATAGCTTCTTCCGGTGGTTCTGATGGTTGACCTTGACGTCCGCTGTCGACGATCATACTTAATAAGCCAATGGATTTTTGCTGGTGAGAATACGCGTGAGTCCAGTAAGGTTTCCAAGTATTGAACCATGCCAATCTTTATTGGTTTCGATACGTCTTCGTCATGGAGGCCAACATTTTTTTATTTTGGAAAAAACATTAGGCAAGTGGTAGCCCTCGTTTGCTGCTCGTCTTCAATGTGACAAACGCTTCGCGGTCAAAATTGAGAATTTACGAACCACTGGTTTCATGGCGGCATCATGATAGTCTTGGGAGCAAGATTACGATTTTGCTTTCCTGCAACGAAATAGGAACTGCTTTGAACGATCCGGATTCAATTCAACGAGAGGAATCTCCGTGGCGGATTGCATTGGAAAAAGGCAAGCGTGCGGCATGGCAAAATCGCTGGCCGGGGGCTTTGTTATGGATGTTTGGGCTCACCGTCATTCTAGGGTACTTCAGCGTTCCACCCATTCGGAATTTTTTTGAGTACGTAGGTGAATTGAAAACTGAAATGGGCCTGTGGTTTGGGATCATTTCAACATCGGTTTTCGGTGGATTGCTGCCGGTCGTGTTACCAATGTTGTTCCGCAAACCAAGAACGACTGGGCTCGCCGGATTGATTGTCAGTAATATGATATTCTGGGCGGTCAAAGGCATCGAAGTTGATGTGCTTTATCGCATCCAGGATTGGCTTTTCGGTAACCGAGTCGATATCTCGACGATTGCAGCAAAAGTTTTCGTGGACTTGGTCATTTACGCACCGGCCATTGGGTTATTCAATTGTGTATTGTTCTACATTTGGCGGGACAATGGCTACTCGTTTGCAAAAACTCGACAAAGTTTGGGCGAAAGATGGTACGTGCGAAAAGTGTTGCCGGCCCTGATTTCCAATTGGTGCGTTTGGTTGCCGGCGGTCATCATGATCTACAGCTTGCCCTTGGCGTTGCAATTGCCCGTTCAAAACCTGATTCTCTGTTTCTGGGTCCTGATTCTGGTTTTCTTTACGGCTGACGAAACTAATGATCACGATTTGATTTCCGAGTTTCAATTGGATGAAAACGAAATAAAACCGAATCGCGAGGCATCAAGTACTTAGCCGGCTTGGAACTCCCATCAACCGACACGCAATCGTATGAATCTTCTAGCTAGATCGCAAAGTGCCATGTTTCGAATTCTCAGTCTCCTGTTGCTGCTCGTGAGTTTTTTGTCTACAGAATCTTATGCCCAAGACGATCGACCGGTTCGTGTATTTATCTTCGCGGGTCAATCGAATATGGTTGGCTCCGATTCCAAAGTGCAAGATATCGCAAATTTTCCTCCGTTTGTCGGCCTCGAAAAACCGCAATCGGACGTTCGGTTTTCATACAGCATCGGGCGAGACACTAAATTCAAATCTGAGGGCTGGGTTGATCTTCAACCGGTCAACAATGTGGTAGGGCCGGAATTAAGTTTTGCCCGCGCCGTTTCAAAAGAATCGGAATCACCGATCGCAATCATCAAATGTGCGGCCGGTGGAACGCATTTGGGAGGGGACTGGAATCCTGATTTGCCCGAAGGATTCAAAATGTATCCCTTGACGCTCGAGCTTATCCGAACGTCACTCGCTGAATTTGACCGTCAGAAAATTCCCTATCGCATTGAAGGTTTCATGTGGCATCAGGGAGAGAACGACATGTTCAATGAAACTTACATGGCGGAGTATGGTAAAAACTTAATGAATTTCATGGCCAGTTGGCGTCGTGATCTCAAATCCCCCGAGCTTAAGTTTTACGTTGGCGAACTTTGCACGAAAACAATTTGGGGAATGGATCTTCGTCCAAGAATGCATGCCATTAGTATTGGTCAGAAAGCGGCGACGCTCGAGGACGACAACGCCACGTATATCCCAACCTCTCATCATGGCGTTGAAATTGGCGGTGGTGTTGGATTGCATTACCATTATGGCACGCTGGGGCAACTCGAGCATGGCGTCGCGTATGCGAATGCCTACCTAGCGAACATTGGGAAGCAAAAAACGAGTTCCCGACCGCTCAAAAGCTGGCCGTATCTCGAAAAGAGCAAAATTAAACTCTTTGTCATGGCGGGGCATCGAAACATGGAAGGCGAACGTGCCTTTCGGCAATCGGTACCGGCGTCCGATCTCGAACTATTAAAGAATGATCCAAGCATCGCGTTCAAATACGACCTTGGGGGCGGA
Organism: Mariniblastus sp.; assembly: GCA_047639375.1. GTDB lineage: Bacteria > Planctomycetota > Planctomycetia > Pirellulales > Pirellulaceae > Mariniblastus. The sequence continues at coordinate 3,519 of JBLINZ010000418.1, forward strand.
GCCAGGGTTTCTGATGGGTGGGAACCGCTTGGGCAAGTCGGATTATTCGACACCTTTGGGCCTGAACTGAGCTTTGCCAGTGCGTTGAAAGCAGAAATGCCTGACGAAAATATCGCCATTGGCAAATTTACCCATAGCGGTTCTCAAATGAACGATTGGACACCGGCAGGGTCGATGGCGACTTCGCGACACATCTATCCTAAATTCATCGAGTTCATCAAGCAATCAATTCGGGATCTTGAAAATCGGGGACACGAAGTTGAGCTGGCTGGGATTTTCTATCACGTCGGCGAAAACGAGATGTCGATGGCGTCGTACAGAAAAAGCAGCTCGGATTGGATGCGTGCGATGATCGAAAGCTCGCGTAAAGACCTTGGTCTTCCTCATCTTCGTTGGTCTCTCTCACAGCAACTGCCAACTGATCACAAAAGCGTCAACGGCATCGACGTGCTGGCGGCGTTTAAAGCATTGGCTGACGCTGACAAGGACGTTTTTCACTTCCCCGCGTTAGATTTGCCCCCGCAGAAGAAGCAATTGGTGATCGACAGTCCGGGGATTATTTGGCTGGGCCGGGAAATCGCTAAGCAATATCTGGGCGAAAATCTTCCCTAAGACATTCCGCATCCCGGCACGGATGCTAGAAAACGCAATCCAGAATTTCTCGGATGGCAAGTCGACTACGCGGGAGTACATTCTGGCATCCCCTCAGGATGCAGATCCCAGGTATCACACATTCCGAAGGTGTCGCTGCGCTCAACCCCCGGCTAAAAAGGCTTGTTGAATTCATGCCAGTTTTGGTGGCAGAGCAACTCGTCATGAGTTTCGGCTGGCTGGCAATTCCGAAAGTCTTGACGACATTCGTTACGGACGCATTGGGTTCTTTTTCTTTGGGAACAAAAGGCATCCATGGGCCGTGACGCGTAAGCCGACGGCTCACGAAAGCTCGGCAAATGGATCAAAAATGGTAGCCCGATAGGGCAAGTGGTTTTGCCGGCCAACGAGCTCTTAATGGTTTGTTGATTTGCTTCAGAAACAAATTTTAATGTCAGTAGGATGGGCTTTCTTGCCCGTCACCGTTGTGGATGTCGGCCAAGAGTGAGCAACCTACGATTCAATCGACAGCCCCCTAAAGTCTGTGATGCCTGAGGATCAAGATCGTCTCTATCGCTCCGAGGAAACTCACGACTGTTTACTCGGTCAGTCGGATTTCTAACAGCATTCCGGGTAAGAATTCTTCCGGAAGTTCATCCAATTTGCGAGTGTCATGCACCGTGAGGAACATCCCGCGTTCGCTGGTTTCCCGTTTCAGGGTATTGATCGCATCGACACATCCGTACGCGAGCAAGACTGTTCCGCCGGGATTGAGATGGGCAGGCAGCTCATCAAGCAATGAAGTGATCAGGGCGAAATTCGTATCATAGAGCGCGTATTCATCAATGGTTTTTGGCGTTTGATTGACCCAAGGTGGGTTGGAAATTATCACATCGAATTTTTCGTGCGGACCGATCACCGAGTAGGCACTGGTGTTATCTAACGGGACCAAGCGAACTTCCAAGGCTTCGCTGAGGCCCAAGCGTTCTGAATTAAAAACGGCGTTCCTCACGGCGGCGGGATTTACATCGGTGGCCACTACATTTCTCGCGCCGGCTTTGAGGCTGCAAAGTGAAAGCAGGCCAGAGCCCGTTCCGATTTCAAGCACGGATTTTCCTCGCAAAACATCAGACTTGCGAATGAATTTGCGGAGACTAATCGAATCCCGTGGATCCCAAAATACTGTTTCCAGAATGGCAAGAGTTTCGTCTAGATCGTCAATCGACATCCAAGCTCGAATCGAGAATGAGTCTACAGACGTCGGGTCCATTTGTTCAACGGGCGAACCGGGTTCAACGATCTTACGTTGATTCCAGGTTTGTATTTTGGAGAAACCCGCGATCGATACCCCGATCGCCAGGATTGCGATTCCAAGACGTTTATTCATAAAATTAGTCAGTCTGTCAGGTCGCTCATGCGTGTTGATCGCGTTGTTCTAATAC
>JBLINZ010000419.1:0-5529 GCA_047639375.1 Mariniblastus sp.
GGTGTTGTCAGCTCAGGTCGAAAGAATGTTGAAGGATCCAAAGTCCGATCGGTTCATCGAAGGGTTTCTTGGCAGCTGGTTGACGCTGGGTGAGCTGGGGCAAACGCCGCCGGATCGTGGTGCCTTTGAGGTTTACTACACTGACGATCTTGAACAGGCGATGGAGCAGGAAACGATACTATTCACGCGTCATATTCTTGATGAAAAAAAGAGCATCGACACTTTCCTCGACAGTGATTTTGCCTTTGTAAATCGTGAACTTGCCCGGCATTATCAAATCGAGGTTGATTGGGATGATCCGGATTTTCACAAGATCACCGTTACGGATAAGCGACGAGGTGGATTATTGGGGCAGGCGAGTTTATTGACGGTAACCGCCAACGGCGTCGACACTTCGCCCATCGTGCGGGGTGTCTGGATCCTCGAAAATATGCTTGGCACAACTCCTGCTCCACCTCCTTCGGATATCGAACCGCTTGATCCCGATATTCGAGGCGCAAAAACAATTCGGGATCAAATGGAAAAACATCGCAATGATGCAACGTGTGCTGAATGTCATCGCAAGATTGATCCACTCGGGTTTGCACTAGAAAACTTTGATGCGATCGGCAGATGGCGAAGTTCCTACAAGGGCGGCAAGGGAGCCAAACGTGTTAAAGTTGACGCGTCCGGGAAACTTACCGACGGCTCGAAATTCAAGGACATCGTCGAATTCAAATCTGCACTTAAGAAACAAAAAAGTAAGTTTGCACGAGGGCTGACCGAGAAGATGTTTGCTTACGCGTTGGGGCGTCGGGTAGAGATCTCTGATCGTCCCGAGATTGACGCGATTTTGGTTGACCTTTCGGACAACGATTGGGAATTTCGCTATTTGCTCAAACGCATCGTCTTGAGTGCAAAGTTTATTGAACCTTAATGATTGCCTGAGCAACTCGAAATAGTCAGTACCTTCGAAGGCGGCTGCGAGTCGGTCAGATCAAATTGATTACCACCACACCGTTGGAATTTGGCAACTTAAGATTGCCATTGTCGTTTGAGTTTGTCTCAAAGCAGATCTTGTCGCCATTGCCAATCGTCAATTCCAACTGGCGTCCACAATTTCCCGTGTCCCTTTGTCTTTGCGGATGGGCTAGGTGAAGCGATCGTGGCTGCCACGATGCGAGGATCAATAAACTCCCCATCCCCAGCAATTGCCAGCCGCCAGCCGGAGTTGTGCCGCCAATCGCTTCGTGCTCCGGAAACACGAATCTTAGAACTAAACTGGCCGCGATCGCGCCGGCAAGTTGAACCAAAACATGGGGGATAACTTGAACGCCTTCGAATCGCTTCGCAATCCAAAACGCGATCGTGACAGCCGGATTGATATGGGCGCCGGAAATGTCTCCCAACGAATAAATCATGGCCATCACGATCAATCCAAAGCACAGTCCGATTCCGACCGTGGTGACGGTTCCGCCATGGAGATCGTTGGCGATGATCGCGCCGATTCCAGCCAAAACAAGACAAAAAGTGCCGATGAATTCTGCCGCATACTTGTTTCGCTGGTTCATGATTGCCAGGGAATCGAGTCCATCCCAAAAAAGTGGTTGTCGTCAGTCTGTGTCCGGGGCTTCAACGATCGTTCGCCGATTCAAGTCGTCGCGATGTTTGCCAAAACGTATCTATAGCCTATGTCGGTGGTGTGACGGAAATCATGAAAATCTTTTTTTTGTAGGTATTAGGTGTAGGGCCAGTGTCTGTCAGCAATTTAACCGAAACGCGAACCGAACGATCGCAAACGTTCACCGCCAACAGACGCATCATGGCTGAGTGGACGGCCTGCTTTCGATCCCCGGCTGAGTTCCGTCCTGGCGGGTGGTTGGTTGTTGAGGAGTTCTTTTCAAAAATCGTAATCTCGATTTCATTCACCCGGTGGTATTCGATATGGAATTTCGAAATCCCAGCGACGGAAAGCATGGCGGAGAGAATTGCAGTTCCCTCAAGTGAAGAGTTCTGATCCCAGTTGTTGGAGACATGCAGTAATGGGTAGCTTCGTCCTTTGATTTCAATCACCGGGAGGGGGCTGCCGCAATTGCAGGGTTGGGCAAGCATCCGGACGGTGTCAGGAATGCGGTACCTAATGAACGGTTGCGTGAAATTCAACAGATTGGTGATCAAAATCTGCGATGAGAATTGGCCGACAGGAACCGGGACATCCGATTCATCGACAAGTTCAACGACCACATAGTCCGAATTCAAATGCAGACTTCCATGCTGACATGTGTTTGCCAAGGGAAGGCATTCAGTAGCTCCATAGTGATTGACGATTCGCGATTTGGGAAACGCTCGTTTGATTTTGGTGCGTTGCTGTTCAGAGAGCAGATCTCCACCGCTTGAGATCACGTTCGGGGGAGAATCGAATACTCGGTCGTTGAGTTGTAGGTCCGCAAAGAGTTCTAAATAGTTCGGGTAGGATTGCAGGAAATCTGGCTTGAATTTGCCGATGTTTTGGACCAGTTCGTCCATGGATTTTTCGATGTGAAACATCTTGATTTTCGCCAACGCAGAATTTGAGCTGATTGAATCCAAAACGGCGTGATACGAGACCGACCAAGGATCGCCGATGACCGCATAAGCCATACGATAAGGCTTCAATGGATTGAATCGCCAAACCGGGATGGCACCCCGGCACGTTCTCGAAAATACTGCGGCTCGTTGCCGATCCCAGCTTTTCCGGCTATTGATGACGATGCCCATTTGTCCTGTCGTGCCACTGGTTGTCGAGACAAGCAGTCTGTTTTTATGCCATGGAGGAAAAGACTTTGGGTTCTCCAAAATTTTGCACAGCTCATCAGGGCTAAATCCCCAGCGTCCGATTTTGACTTGGTCGAGCGTGTCCACAAATGACTCAAGCATCTCTAGCTTGTCGGTCGGCTGAATCGCTTTCAAGTCGTCAACCATGCGGCCTCCGCAACGACGTTTTTGAAAAGGCACGTGTTGGAAGGCGTGGGTTAGGAGTTGTCGCAAGCGTTTTTGTTGGACGCGATTGATGCGGTCCAAGTGACTTGCTCGGTCGCTCCATTTAGCATCGAAAAAAGTACGGTAAAAGTCGAGTTGAGACATCCGACTATTATTTAGTGTTTCTTATTAGCTATCAAGCTGACTGGCGATCGACTTGGGTGACGATGACGGTCGCGTAGGTGCCTGGTCAGGAGGGGCGTCGAATTCCGGCTCGCAGGCGGTGTCGGATCAACAACAAAAATCGCCAATTGGATACCGAAGCAGGAAGGTTTAGCTCTCGGCTTTGGCGGCCGCGATGGATTTTTGACGCCGCCATCGTAGGTTGACGGGGTATCGCCGTCCGTTTAACAGTTCTCCCATGAACGTATTACGAACAAGGAAGTGGTAGCTTGTCACGCAAACCCACGCGGTCAGCAGGATCGCTAACGAAAATTTCACCAATGCTGGGGCCGAGATATTGGCGAGGGCACCTTGGGCGAGCAACATGACAGGGACATGCACTAAGTAAATCCAATACGACGCGTCGGATAGATAGCGGAGTAGTCTGTTGGGGGCGGAAAAATAAACCTGGAACAAGGCCAGCCAGCCCTCCACCATTGTCCAAAGGGCCAAGGAACCTAGCCCGATGAGTGCCCATTGAAATCTGTCGACGTGTTGATTGGCAAGTGCCCAGCCTAAGAGGCCTAGGTAGGTGCCGAGTGCTGCGATTGCAAATCCGATGCGGTACTGGGCTCCTCGGTTGAGTTGTTCCAGTCTGCCGCGGTTTCTGAAAAGCAGCAAACCATAGGCGTAGCACAATGCATAGATCCCGAGAACTTTGGAATGAGGCAGGACGCCGAACGAAGAGTCGATCGAGCCGGGCGTCGTTTTCATTGGAGCCAGAAAAAACAGAGAAATGCAGCAAAATAAGATCGTCCCCCAACCGGAATTAAAGATGCGGTCGCCTAGGCTGGCAAGCTGCAGACTAACGCGATGAATCCCCGTTTGAGGACGAACAATCGTGCGAGCGCAGACGATGGCGAAAACGGTCAGTGCATAGAAGAGAATTAGATGCCACAGGAACCAGAGGTGGTGCAGTCCGCCCAATCCTGCCAGGGGGAAAGTTGAACTAGACGCCACATCTGGTCGAGTCGATGCAATTTTGTCGACGAGAAATTGGGCGGCGAAAATGGCCGGAACGATCGTCAATAAGGCGACCGCAAATGGAATCACAACTCGACTAAAGCGGTTGTAAATCAGTCCTCGCAAGCCGCGTTTGGAAATCAAGAGGCCAGCAAAGAACCCGGCGAGAACGAAAAAAACGGGCATCCGATACACGTGGATGGCCCCGCATACAAAAGCCATGAAACGAGAGCTTTCGACGTCATAGAAATACCATCGATCTGGTTCTCGAATGACGTGGCTCGACCCAAGATAAGCTTGGGCGCCGTGTAGAACGATGCCAAGCAGCAGCATGACGCCACGGAGGGCGTCCAGTTCATGATGTCGTTCAGTTTTGCGCAGCTGAATGCCCTGAAGTCGGGTGTTGGCTCATGTAATGTTCGCCGTGGAGTGGGAATAGGAACTGGACCATGCTACGCCAGTTTCGTCGGCAGCGGTAGAGACAATGATGATTCATCGATACCTCAACGCAACTCATGAATCTAGCAACAATGTTCCTTGTTGGCGATTGCGTAGTTGAAGGTGATTGGTACGATTGACGACCTTCCCAAACACGATACGGCTCAACGTTGAAACCACGCTTCTATCAATCGAGATTGGCAGCCAAGCTGCTGTATTATCCGTCGTTATTGTGGGACTTTGTCGTTTGTCGGATATTTCGTGGCCTGCACCATTGGGACGAAATCGATCAATTTTTGATTTTGGGGGCTTTTCCTCATCGTCGGCATCTTCCGGCTCTGCTCGCGGCCGGCGTCCAAGCAGTCGTCAATACGTGTGCGGAATCGGAAGGTCCGTTGTCGGAGTACGAACGGCTGGATATTGAACAATTGCGGATCCCCGTGGTCGATTTTACGGAGCCGACGTTGGGGCAAATTCGATCGGCAATCGAGTTTATTGAGCAATATCGAGCGTTAGGTAAAACGGTCTACGTCCATTGCAAGTCTGGACGAGGGCGGAGCTCGACGATTGTCTTGTGTTGGTTGATCCATTGCCATAACCTTTGTCCAGAAGTGGCACAGCGACGACTCCAAGATCGGCGTGGCCAAGTCTTGAGGCATCTTGATCGTCGTGACGTGGTTCAGCGATTTTGGGGCGAAATTCAAGTGAAAAACGGTTAAGCTGAGGCGTTGCTTGGATGGAGGATTTGAAGGGTTCGGTTCAGATTGGGCTCGCCACCAGCGGCGTGTCTGGATTGCTTTGAGAGTTGGATCTTGTTTCGGTTAATTAGTGGAAGTCAAAATTAGATGAAATTTGCTTTTCTCGCACATCCTTTGTCTCAAGAACATCGCGCTTTAATGGCGGTTGATAAGTCGGGGCGATTGCGCCAAAGCTGGGGCGGTGATATCTTTCAATTTTGTCAGCTTCTTC
>JBLINZ010000420.1:0-5527 GCA_047639375.1 Mariniblastus sp.
CAACCCTGTTAGGTTCCCTCGATTCCCTGCCATTGCCTGAAATATAAGCCAGCGGCCCCGGTTATGGCGGTTTCGCGAGCATCACCCCTGCAATCGTTACGACTATCGACCCACCCTTTTACGGGAAAATCGACCGACTTGACCGGTCATGCCGATCATGATTTCATAGGCTCGCCTAACCACCACTCAGAATTCTCAATCGTGGACAACAGGTAGAAAAAGCACCCCACCCAAAAAACACAAACGTGAGCCCCAGCGACGCCGCAGGGACTCGCCCAAGCGAACGCCCCGGACATGCTACCGAGGCCAATGGTGGGCTGACGAAAAAGTTTGCTGTAGTAGTTTTCGGCTAACCGGAAAAATCAAACTTCATCGCCCCTCACAAACGGCAAGCCCCCTCTCCGCGAGAATTCGGACAAATCCGCATGGTCACTTCTTCAAACGCAAGCCAATGGCGCGGACATTGCCCCTCAAGGAGACAGCCACGTCGCTGGCTAGTTCGAAATTCGAAAATCAAGAATGACGGCTCGATGGTCTGAACCAACATCGGGGCCGACTCGATAATTGACCGCAGCAATGTTTTGACTGGACAGAATGTGGTCGATTTTCAAACCACCGGCCCACGTTGGAAACACATACCAAGTCGGCCTGACGCCAAAACCCATCCCGGTATCATTCAGCTGACCTGCAGAGAGCACGGCATCAAAAACTGGTGACCAGGGAGTGAGGTTGAAATCACCTACCATCAAATTGTCCGTCTCGCCCCCAAAACGCTTGGCCACCCTCAGGAGCTGCCCATTCCTCGCCTCGGTACTGGCTCGGCCCAAAGGTGGAATAGGATGCGTCCCAATAATTCTTAACGGTTGGCCAAGCGGCGGAAAACCCTCCAACGCATCGAACTGAGCGTCAATCGATGGCAACTGCAATTCCTCCGAATGAAACACCTCGAGACTCGACCAAGCGTGCTTGGAGAGTAACGCGATCCCAAAATTGTCTTGGCGTGATTCGAAACGCATATAAGGATAGAGATCACTCAGCGGCTGAAGCACCGTTTCCCAACTGGCATCGACTTCTAACAGCACCACGAAATCAGCCGCCTCCGCTTCAATCAAGTCCAGCACCTGACCGTATCTGTGATTCTTGGTTAAGATATTGAGCGAGAGAATTCTTAGTCTTAGCGGCCTTGAAGTCGAGGACGTCGCCTGGCTACTGCGAGGCGAACCTACGTGGCTGTCCAAGTAATAGGGCCAAATTGGAATCAGATTAATCAGAAGCGCGATCAAACAAACTCCCAACCAACGCCAGCTCTTCAACAGCACCAACAAGATCGCCACCGCCCCCAACCCGATCGCACACTGAACTCGCAATTGCACCAAGAGATCTGCCAACCAGTGACGTTCTGCGATCGCCATCATTAACGTTACCACGATCCCGCCCATGGCCACACCAACAACCAACGTCAAACGCAACCCTTGAGAGTCTCGCTCACCAAGCTGGTCGTGATCCAAATCTGGTTCGATCGTAGGAATGGAGAACTCCTCTCACTATTCAAAGGCAATTGACGAGTGCTTTGTCAAAGCACCAGAAATACGCTTGTTACTCAGAGCTTGAACTCAGCAAGCGGTACCTGACGAGGTACATTAGGTTAGCATTCTCCGAGCCGCAGCGGACGCGTTATCAGACACGCGTTCGCATGACATCTGAATAGGCAAAATACAAATCGTCGGCGGCGTCAAACAAATGGACCAATAGCGCGGCCCGAGCCCACATCCCGTTCCGGGCTTGCCGAAAATACATCGCTCGGGGGTCGGCGTCGATTTCAGTCGGAATCTCTCCAATCACGCTATCACGAGGGAATGGATGCAGAATCGGCGTATACGATTTCAATTGATTCGTGCGCTCCTGAGTCAAGCGAAATGGTTCGAGATCAATCGCCGCAATCTCAGTCTCGGTTTGATTCGAATTGTGCTCGCGTTGAATTCGCGTCATATAAAGACAATCAAGCTGACTGAGTAAACTCGAGCCACCCAAGTTCGCATCCAGGCCATGAAGCTCATGAAACTCGACTCCAGTCGTCTTGAGCCGTTGCCGCAACTCGTCATCCATCGCCAACACGTCATGTTCGGGCGAAACGAAAACGAGCTTGACGCCTTCATACTGGGACAGCACCGTCGCCAGCGAGCGAACGGTTCGGCCCCGACCAATATCACCACAAAAAGCGTAAGTCTTGTTGGCCGGCCCACGAGTCAAGTCAGGGTAGTCCCGCCGAAGCTGCGTCAACCTAGCCGGCTGTGACTCAGAATTCTCATCGAAATCAAACGTCCGAATGATCGTATACATATCCAACAAGGCTTGTGTCGGATGCTCATCGCTTCCCGCCCCGGCATTGATGATCGGCACTGATCGTCGCTCTTGGCCTTCGAGGTCGTTCATGAGGTAGGCGCAACACTCAGCAAAATCATTTATCTGCGACCGCATAATAATGACATCAAAATAGCTGCTGAACATCCGAATCGAGTCCATTCGCGATTCTCGCTTAACCTCCGACGAGGTCTTGGGATCACGAACTTCATTGCAAGTGATCCCCAGAATCTGACACGCGGCCATGAATGAGAGAAATGTCCTCGTCGAGGGCTGCGTGAAATAGAGCATGGCGCGCTTATGGGCTAACAAGTCTCGCAGCCTGCGATTGCCGTCTGGGTTTCGATTCATCCGCCGAATCAAATCCGCGGAACGACATAGCTTGTCCAATAACGCGGGCGTCAATTGCGAGGCGGCAATCATATGCTTCAAACGCCCCTGGCGTTCAAACTCGCGGTTTTTGTCAACGCTGGGACGAGCCAGCTGAGATTCGAATTCTGAAAATTCCTGCATTTCTTTGTCAGCCAAAAATAGGGAGCATCATTGAGATGGTATCGGCTTTTAAGCAAACGAGAAGCCCCGTCTCCACCTTTTGAAGTTGCGCACTTTTGTGCCGAAGGCGTTTTTCTGGGGCCCTGGGGAGCCTGACGAAAATGTTTGCTGTCGTAGTTTTCGGCTAACCGGAAAATTGAACTTCATCGCCCTCCAAAATGGGAATCCCCCCTCTCCACTGGAATTCCGACGATTCCGCACGGCCACTTCGTCAAACGTAGGCCAAATTCCTGAGGAGAAGGGGCTGGAGCAAGCGGTTCTCCAGCCTCAACTCGGCGTCTTGAGTTTCACGCTCTCGTCCCAATCGACTGAGTCTATCCTGGTTTTCTGAATCCGTATTTCCCCTCAACCCCAACCCTTCTCCCCGCCAAACATCGAGTAGGGTGAGCCAGCGGTATGACCGCTGACTCATCCCTCTCACAGAACCGTACGTACGGGTCCGTATACGGCTCCTGTTTTATGATGCTAACCAAGGTCGGGAAGGACTCCGGTCTCGATTGACGCCAAATCGTAGAGGCCCAGCTCTGCCAGAAAGCTATTGGAGATAGCCATGCTGGCGTAAGAACTTCGTGACGTACGCCACGAAGTCATTCGCATTTTCTGGAGGTCGCCCTGCCAACCGACCTGCCGCAAGCGGCGGATCAGTCGGTTGGGTTTCTTCCACAATGCCAACTGCTTGGCTCGTAATCGACGTCGAATCAATCCTGCAAGGTTTCTGAATACACTTTTACAATTGGCCATCCGGAAGTAGTTGCCCCAGCCGCGTAGCACTGGATTCAAGTCAGCGATGACTTTCGCCAGATTCACGGGACTGTTGCGTCGCGTTATCCGCTTGACCTGCTGCTGGAAGTTCACAACTTTCTCCGGAACGATGCGAGTATGCACTGATCCGATGATAACACCAAGAAACTTCACACCCTTGCTGGCGTGAGCGAGGTGCGTCTTGTCGCGATTAACTGTCAGCTTCAGGTCCACTTCCAGAATCTTGGTTGCCACTTGCAACGCATGCTCAGCTGCCGATTTGCTCTGACAAAGGATCAGAATGTCGTCAGCGTATCGAACGATTCGCTGCCCTCGACTCTTCATCTCCTGATCAAACGCATCAAGGCAGATGTTCGCGATCAACGGGCTAATCACGCCGCCCTGAGGGCTGCCGATCTCCGTAGATTCGTAAACAACATCGACCAACACACCACTTTCAAGAAACAAACGAACAAGGTTCAGGATGCTCCCGTCAGTGATTCGTCGACGAATCGACGTGATGATCAACTCGTGGTCCAAGCGGTCAAAGCATTTAGAGAGGTCCATGTCGACGACGTGCTTGCGCCCGTATTGCCGGATGAACATCGTCGCTTTGGCAACGGCCTGTTGGCAGCTGCGACCCGGTCGGTAACCGTAGCTTGATGGATGAAATGTCGGATCAAATATCGGTTGCAGAATGTTCAGCAAAGCTTGCTGAACGACTCGGTCCCTTACTGCTGGGATACCAAGGTGCCGTTGGCCGCCGTTAGGTTTCGGTATCGTAACCCGTCGAACTGGCTGAGGCCGGTAAGTCTTGGTCCGCAGTTCGGTCAACAAACAGTTCAGCTCGTCGCGTAACTCACTCCCAAAGGATTGAAGCGTTTGCCCATCCACACCAGGAGCTCCCTTGGCGCCGAGGACTTTCGCGAACGCTCGGGCCAAGGCCCGGTAGTCCAACAATCGATCGTAGAGCGTGTACCAGATTTGCATTTGCTGTCCGTTGGTCTTCGCTGGTTCAGTTCGAGTTCACTTGCGATCGATGGTGTGCCATCTCAAGACGTGACTGCGTCGTGTGCTATTCCAATAAAGGACAATCGCGAGCAGCTGTGGTGTCTATCATGCACGCTGACGGACGAGTCGAGCAGCTTCGGTTTCACGCGTTGCCACTGTGGATCGTTCCCGGAAGTCTTCAATCTCTTCCGCTGGTGTCAGCCATCAGTTGTAAGTTAGTTCGTTCCTTCCAGTCCATCATGAAACTTCACCCCTTCGCATCTAGCGATGGCCTTTTGAGCCAAAGCCACTCAACGTGACTCGCAACATTTACCAAACATCACTTTGCACGTTGTCATTCCGGTTTTATCCTCCACACGGTTACCCGCTTTCACAGGCCGGAACTTATTCACTACTACAGGATCATCTGCCACCTCACACCACTTCACGTGTTCTTGAGTTGCCTCTTGAAGCACGCTTACCCGCTTCTCACGATTCGCCTTTGGGAGAGCTAACGCGGCAAGGATGATGACAGGCTTCCCCAGTTACTGCACTGGCTCCCTAATGATGATTACGTCCTCAAGCACTAACGGTAATTGTCCACGAATCGGGCTTCGTCACTTTTTGCAAACTCACCCGTACCGCCAGCCGAAACAGGTTCGCTTACGCTACGTTCCATCATCTTCCTATCGCTTCCTTCAGACCTCACCGTTGGCCAGTGACGCCCTTGCGAATCGGATTCTCTTCCCCGTGAACGGGGCGAGGTCGGCAACAAGCACCGACTGGGTTTGCCAGCTTCGCTAGGCAAACAAAAAAAACGCCCCGGGTTACCGAGGCGTGTCGTTGGTTTGCGGGGGGCGAATCAGATTAAAAAATTAAAGAT
>JBLINZ010000421.1:0-5514 GCA_047639375.1 Mariniblastus sp.
CATTCCAAAGTAGTCGACCCAACCTCGCACGTACCAGCGCAGATCAGCCAAGCGTTCCTGCATTGAAATTCCCTGGCAACATCCGGCGAGTCCTCCGAGGCTTCCAGTTCCGATGGCCGCAGCAAAATAATCCCACAGGCAGAAAGGCGCTAGCCGCCGGTTCCCCAATCTTGTGAGCGGCCAGGCGCTAGCCGCCGATTTTACGATGGCCAGTTAATCTTGGTACAACCTAGCCGCCCGCCACCTCCATACAGCTCACAATTTCAGAAATGCTCTTATCCTCTGTGCGACAAATCAGTTTGGAATCCGGCACCACAAATCGACAGATCCCCTCACTCAGATCTAATTTCGATTCTCATCACTTGGACTACCCAGTGACTCTGAACAAGACCAATATCAAGTGGTGGTTCATGCCTCGGAGGCTCATCACCGAATGAATCGACCTGATACGCGTGGTGTTAATTTGAACCGGAGGCTAGAGCCTTACCATTCACCATCGGAACGATCGACGTCCAAGGAATCAAACAAAAACAGTTGAACCGTTTCTGCCCAAGCGGTAAACTTAGTTCCCAACGATCACTCGCGTGAATCGATTCTTCAACCGCAGGACACGCTTAGAAGGCTTAGCACAACGGACGATCTATTCGCCGCATGAGAAACCGTCTCCGCATCGATCGCAATTCTCCCTTCTTGCTTTAGTTACTCAACGTATGATTACTACCAATCGGCTAACTTTAATTCCTCACTCGGCGGAACTCCTTCGTGCCGAGATAGGCGACCATGTTGAACTGGCACGTTTATTGGCGACCAACGTTTCAACTGCCTGGCCACCTGAATCTACCGTCGACGCTCTTCCGTTCTTCTTGGATCATGTTGAGTCCAGTTCGCATCGAGTTGGGTGGTCGGGTTGGTATGCAGTGACTAAGCCAAGCGAACAGGCCGCCTCGAGCCTAGTTGGCGGTGGAGGTTTTATGGGTTCGCCGAACGAAGGAATCGTCCAAATCGGCTATTCCGTGATCACCGAGCACCAAGGCACGGGGTATGCGACTGAGATTGTTGGAGGCTTGATTGAATGGGCCTTCGGCCATTCTGATTGCTCTCTTGCTGTCGCAGAAACGGAGTGGAAAAATCCTCAATCGGTTCGTGTTCTCGTCAAGAACGGATTCGTGCAGACCGGTGCAGTGTCAGAAACCGGCGGGTCTCGGTTTGAGCTTTCTGCACAACAACGTCCGCTGTAGTAAGAACCGAATGGACGATTCCGAAAGACTGAAGTTGAACCGGTGCAAACACTGGCTCGTGGACATCAATCGCACATTTTCCAACCAAGCCAAAACAGTTGATGCCCGCTCTTGCTAGAGCGGGTGCGACGTCGGCATGGCGATGGTCTTTAGACTTTTACCGCTCCGACGATCGGTGATCAACGTCCACGTTCGCTACAGACAACCGTCTCCGCTTCGCGAACCCGACTTCATCCCGTATCATGCGACTGGTTCATCGCTGAGAACAATAGTCGATTTGGATCGAATGCTTGCCAACTTAACGCGAAGGATATCAAGTGCGCAGTTTTACAGACGGTTTCAGCCCACGGCTTGTGTTGGCTTGCATCGCATTGATCTCCTGCATGCCCACTCTCATTAAGGCCCAAGCTCCGCCCACAAAAATCAAAATTGGCTCCCACGCCCCAGCGATCGACGTCGAACATTGGATCGGTGACCACAATGCTGGATTTGAACCAACCACCGAATTCAAGCCCGGCCATGTGTACGTGATTGAGTTCTGGGCAACTTGGAGCAATTCTTCTCTCCGAGCCATACCGCACCTCGCCGATCTGCAAACAGAGTACGCTGACAGGAAAGTGCAAGTCATTTGCATTGGCGACGAAGCCCCGAAAGTCGTCGAAAAGTTCCTAGAGCGTTCGGTCACCCGCGACAATCTGAAACGGACGTTTGGTGATCTCAGTGGTCTCGTTTCGTTGACTACCGACCCTGATAAATCGGCTAAACAAGATTACTTTCATGCGTCCCACCAAAACCAAATTCCATCCGCCTTCATCATCGGCAAGACAGGTCTGATCGAATGGATTGGCTCACCCATGAACCTCGACGAGCCGCTCAAACAAATTGTGGCTGACCAATGGGACCGCGAAACGTTTGCGATCAAGTACGAGGAAGCCAGATCAATCAGTGCTCAATCCATGAATCGTCGTCGCAAGCTCAATAACGCGACGCGTCGGGTTCAAGAAAAGTTCACTGAGGGCGAATATGAAGCGGCGATCGATATGATTGTTAACATGCTTCAAGACCGAGACTACGAACCACTGCATGACGCGCTCGCTGTGAAACTGAACGAGTTCGCTTGGCCAACCTTCCAAAAACACGAAGCCAACGGCAACGTCTCCGAAGCAAAACTTAAGTCCGCGCTCCGGGCCGCCGAAATCGCCGCCCAAGCCTCGCCTTACAATCCAGAGATTCTCGATACACTCGCACACCTCGTTTTTATGGTAGAAAACAATCTTGATCGAGCAATCCTAATTCAAGAAAAAGCCACCCAGAATGCTGCCCCCCTCTCCTCAAGCCTCGACGAATACCTGGACCTACTCTTGGAAGAAAAAAAGAAGCGAGAAAAATCCAAGAGCGGCGGCAAACTCTAGCCCTAACTCGTCGACTAATCCGTTGAGTTTTTGACTTTGCTGAACACACCAAGCCTAATGCAAATCGGCAACTCAACGCGACAGGACGCATTGATTCATTGGCTGGTTTAGCCACAGCAATGGCAACCCGAACGCGGAAACGAACGAGCCCCTCGTGAGTGTCTCGACTTGGGTGGTTGTTCGTCCTTGCTCCCAGGCTTGTTGATTTAAAATACAAGACGACAGATGATTTACCGATTAGCCGGCAGGCGACCGTCACAAACGCAGAGCGTTTGTAGGTGTGGGAGATCCCCCCTTGACGGCAAGCCACCCACGAGGCCTCTCCCTCGCTTACGCATTCGGGCGACCGTCGCTGCCGCTTAACCTGCCATTAAATCAACAAACCCTCCAGCCTCGGGCTACCAATTCAGTTGCCTATTCACCGTTGAATCAACTGGCGCACCGACGAAATCGAGAGCGTTACCACAACCACAAACGTGACATTTTCCACGTCGCCTTGAAAGAATGTGGGGAAACGCTGCCGGAATCCAAACTCGTTATTGAGACTCGGAAAGGTCAATGTTAAATTGAATCGCTGTTGTTTCTGTCCTGGGCCAGAGTTGTTGTACAAACGCACGGCCCCTCACCGAACCGAGCGATTGAATGAGCCCTTATCGATTTTGTCTACGCATTGCATGCGTCATTGCTTTAGTCTCACTGTGTCTGCAACCGAATTTGAACGCCCAAACAACTGAGCAAGCAGTTGGAAAAGCAGTCGAGAAAAATCCCAAGCAAGAGCCCCAGAAAGCAGGTCCGATTTTCAAGGATGGCGAATCTCAAGTCGTACCAGCCTTCAACGATCCTTCCCAGTGGATCCATCATGACTTGTTCGTGGAAACCGAATTCGACTCGGACGACAGTGGTTCACCTGACCGAATGCACGTCTCAGTCACACGCCCCAAGCAAACCGAGAGCGAAGGACTCAAGGTTCCTGTGATCTATGTTACGAGTCCGTACTTCGCCGGCATTAGCTCAACCGACCCAGAATTCATGTGGGACCCTAAACACGAACTTGGCGCCGAGCCACCAGTGAGAAAAAACCCACCTCAGATCAAACACCAAAGTCGTCGACCGTCGATTTCGAATTCACACAAAGGCACCTGGGTCCCGCGCGGGTTTGCCGTCGTACATTCCTGCTCGCCAGGAACGGGTCTTTCACAGGGCTGCCCAACCGTCGGTGGCATCAACGAATCACTAGCCCCCAAAGCCGTCATCGATTGGCTTTGTGGACGCGCCAAGGGTTACACGTCACTCGATGGCAATGAAGAAGTTACGGCCGATTGGTGTAGCGGTAAAGTCGGAATGACGGGCACGTCTTACAACGGAACACTTCCAATCGCCGCCGCCTCCACCGGAGTCGAAGGATTGGAAGCCATCATTCCTATCGCCCCCAACACCTCGTACTACCACTACTACCGAGCCAATGGGCTGGTCCGCCATCCCGGTGGATACTTGGGAGAAGACGTCGACGTGCTTTATAACTTCATCCATAGTGGTGATCCGGGGATGCGAGAAAAATGCGATTGCGACGTTCGCGACAAAGAAATGATGCTCAACCAAGACCGCAAGTCCGGTGACTACAACGATTTCTGGAAAGGCCGCGACTACACGCACGCACTGGGACCCTACAAAGCCGCCACGCTGATGGCCCACGGCTTTAACGATTGGAACGTCATGCCGAGCCACACGATTCGGATCCATGAAGTCCTTAAGAAAAAAGGAATTCCTCTTCAGACTTACCTCCACCAAGGCGGACACCGCGGCTACGTTCCGATGAAATTGATGAACCGCTGGTTCACTCGGTATTTGCACGGTGTCGAAAACGACGTGGAGAAAGACGCCAAGTCTTGGGTCGTTCGCGAAGACGCCCGCCCGCAGGACCCGACCCCCTACGAGCAATACCCGAACCCAGAAGCCGAATTGGTGACGCTTCATCTGAACCAAGGCGGAAACAAGTCCGGCCAACTAACCACCTCGGCTAAGCCAGGGCAGGGTACAGAGTCATTGATCGATGACGTCGGAATTAGCGGAAGCGGACTGGCCAAAGCCGTCGAGTCGCAAAACCGATTGCTGTATTCGACTCCGATCCTCAACACACCCCTCCATCTTTCCGGCACGTCGAAGCTTACAATCAAAGTCGCGTCGGACAAGTCAGCGGCCAACCTTTCCGTGTGGATGGTCTCGCTACCCTTCACACCGTCGATGAAGTTGAATGACAACATTATCACGCGCGGCTGGGCCGATCCCCAGAATCACAAATCGCTGACCGAAAGTGAAGAATTGGTTCCGGGTGATTTTTACGAGCTGAGCTTTGACCTCGAACCTGACGATCAGATCATTCCAGCCGGTCAACAAATCGGACTCATGATCTTTTCGAGCGATCGAGATTTCACGCTTTGGCCAGCCCCGGGGACTGAGCTTACCGTAGACCTGGATGCAACCTCGATCCAGATTCCTGTCGTGGGTGGTGCGAAGGCACTAACCGAAGCCACCGCGAAATAACGCCGACCAAGTTTCGTTTCCAGTATATGGGCCGTGATTTCAATGAATTCACGGCCCATTTTGTGCAATGTGGAACAAAATTGGGAGATTCAAAGCAGATTCAATGATTGTTTCCCATCAATCGAAGCGGGTAAGCATCTCAATTGAGTCTCGGTTTGCAGACAGCCGCGATTGGTTATTGGACACCAACCCACCTTCAACGGAATTACCGGGCCTATTTCAAGCCCCACGCATCATTTGTTCCGGATGTGCATATTGGGCTGGCAATCTGGATAATCGAGGGGAGAATTGTCAGCACGATGAAATTTACCGATATGATACAG
>JBLINZ010000422.1:0-5506 GCA_047639375.1 Mariniblastus sp.
GTTTCGTGCCGACCCACGCTTGGGTACCGTTTTCGAGAATTTCACCAACGCCGTCTGCGACGATCTGGAGTGTCGATTCCGGAATTAAACTGAAGCTTCCATCGCCTGGCCGAATCGCACACCACCCACCGGGATCATGTCGGTAGACTTCGACGGCGGCTCCTTCTCGCAGGGCCGCTGTCGCGTAATGGACATCGCCTGGGCCGCTATGAACGGTAGAATCTTCCATCAAGACAAGGGCTTGATAAGGAAACTTGATTCGTTCGTTGGGCTGCGCGAACGCGGGTGTACTCCACCCAATGGCCACGACGAGCCAGCCAACGATCGCGACGGCAGTCGAGAATCGGAGGGGCGAAAATGAATTTTGGGTTGTGTTACGCATGAAAGAATCGTCCTTGATTCCATTCGAGTCGTGGTGTGAAGCAAGTCCTGGCGACCTATTTCTCGCGCAGACTTACGATGATTTTGTAGCCAAATTGAGATTTTGGCTCAAGTCGAACATCTGCTAGCGGATTAGCTTGGGTTTTGAAAAGCTGCGGGATCCGATGAGCAGGTAGCCCAGTTTTTCGTAGCGAACGTCGTCAAGACTTTCGGTAAAACGCGTGGCCGAAACTCTTGACGAGTGTCGCTATGCGAGAGGGGGCCGATTCTGTGTTGTGCTGCTTTGTTATGAATCCGAGGGTGGCACTTCAGGTCTGAGTTCAACACAACGAATGCGGTCGCCGACTTTGAGTGCCAATCGCAGCGCCGTGACTTGGTCGATGGTGACTTGATCACCGTTCCAGCGTGTCTCACCGAGGCAAGTTTTAAAGTCCATGCGGGCATTGGACACCAATTGCTGATGTCCATTTTCGACTTCTTTTTCGATCGCTTGCACGGTACCCGCAACACTCTCCATGATGGCTCGAATCTTATGGATGTTGCAATGCATGGTGGGGCCGCCATCAAAAATATCGACCAGCTGACGATACTCAAAGCCTTCTTTTTGCAGCACGGCCAACGCCGGTTGGGTGTTCTCGTGGACTTGGCCGATCACGTTCTGTGCGTCTTTGGGCAACAGCGGGATGTAGATCGGGTGCTTCGGCATCAAGTCAGCGATAAACTTCTTCGATTTACTGGTCAACGTTTCTGCTTTTGGAAAATCGATTTGGAAAAAGTGCGATCCCAAAGCCGACCAGAGCGGTGACTTGCCTCTTTTTCCGACGACCCCTCGCATTTCAGCGACGATCTCTTCTTCGAATCGCTCTTTGAACTCTGCCATGAATAAGAATCGAGAAAGGCTTAGCAGCCGTCCGTGTCCGCTGCCCCAATAATCGGGCGACAAAAACAGGCTGCCGATTTCTGAGGGGCCGTTGTGCTCTTCTCGAAGATGCAGCACCTTGATCGATTTGTGGACATTGAGTTCGTCTGAATTGTGGTGCGACTCTTTAATTTCGTACGAATACATCGGCTCGAAACCACCGATTTTTGAGTAGATCGAGCAGGTCCCCACGATGTTTCCGCTGTTCAAATCTTCCATCACAAATACGTAGGGTTCGCCGCTGGGTTTGGAGGATTTCTTGCGAAAGGCAAACGTGGATTTTTCGATTCGCGATTCGAGCTCGTCTTTGGAAATCTTTAACGTTGTCAAGCCAAATTCGGATTTCTGAATTAGCTCGAACAATGGATCGAGGTCGGATTCTTGAACTCGGCGAACGATTAACATGGGTGCCATTCGAAACAAAAAGGATGATAGCTCTGATTTGAGCCCGTTGAGCTTAAAGCGCTCACGCGTGTAACACGTGAGAATGAGAATGGTCGTGAGGTTTCCGCAGGTGGCGGTGAAGCTTGGAGACCCAAGCGGCACCGCCGTGGCCTGGTTTTCGACTAAGCGACGCTCATCTCTGAAACGACGTTTTCAAGAATCCCGCAGGCCATATCGATATGAGATTCTTCCGCACAGCCCAGCGGCATCAAGAACCGAACTCGGCTTGGCTTGCCGCCTGCCATGAAGCCCATTAGTCCGGCGTCATACATGCGCTTGACCATCTCGCTGGCGACTTCGGGGGTTCCGTCAAACGGAGTGAATGCGACCATTCCTCCGATCCCATGTGGGCCGGAGATTGAGCCTGGAAACTTCTCGCCGATGGCCTTGAGTCCGGCGGCAAAGTAGTTGTGCAACGCGACGTTTCTGCCCTCGGCTCCAAAATTTCCTTGCTTGATCAAGCCAGAAACGATGGCGTGGGCTGCTGTGATTGCAAATGTACTGCCGGTAAATGTTTGGCTGATCAGGCCTGGTTTCGGTTTGTAGTCGTCCGTAAACAGTGTCGCGCAAACTTGCGAGATCTTTCCGATCGTGACGATGTCGACCAGTTTGTCCAAACCAAAATGCTGAAACGCGTAGGGGCGAGTCGTACGGCAGAACGTTTGGACTTCATCCGCGATGACGGCAACTCCATGTTCTTTCGCCACCTCGATCAAGGCCTTGAAGAAATCGGTCGAACCGGGGTAGTAGCCGCCTTCTCCTTGAACCAGTTCCATCCACAGCGCCGCATGTTTGCCCGGATGTCGCTCAAGGTGATGCTTGAACCGACGGACCGCATATTGAGTACTTTTTTCGGGTGCTTCAGAATTATAAAACGGGATGTAGTCTACCGCGATCGTGTCAGGCAAGCCGACTCGATACTTGGCTTTGTCGGTGACTTGAGCGAGTCCCAGCGTTCGGCCGGCGAAGCAATCCGTAAACGCAATGACTCGGTTCGCCGGGTGATTGCGTTGGAACGCCATCTTGAGTGAGTTTTCGTTCGCCATCGCGCCGCTGGAGGAGAGGAAGCAATGCTTCAAGTCGGCGCCTGTCTCGCACGCCGTATCGACAAGGAGTTTAACGATGTCGCAGCTGTCGGTGTTTTGCTGCAAGTTGCCCTGCATGACCGTGTCGCTGACTGCGGCGTCGATGCCGGCTGCGATCATCAAGGGGTGGCTATGACCGTAGCCATGCACGCCGATGCCGGTAATCATGTCGAGCTTGATGCTTCCATCGGCGAGCTCGACAAACGGCCCATTGCCGATTCCGCTTCCCAAGTACGGAAAGAAGATGTTGCCACCACGGTACGCTCCAAACTCGTCTAGCATTCGTTTGTAATCGACGGCTAATTCCGGGCAGGGCGGACGGACGGAAACCAGCGTCTGTTGATGCTCGGCAACGGCCTCAAGGATAAGTTTTTTGGCTTCGGCCAATCGTGGATCATTTCGCAATTGGTCGGCAGCAAGAGTCGCAGCAGTGGTCATAGTTGCGTTTTCCAGTTTCATTTTTTATTCTCAAACGTGCGGCTATCTTAGGCGTTTGGGGCTGTTTCCCATAGCCTCATAATCGTCGAGAAGCAGAATCCCAGTAAGCAAAAAAGCGGCTGGCCATTGTGATCAGGTCAATGTTAACGACCCGAAGTCATTTCGAAACACAAGACCCTCAAAGCCCCACCTCGCCTGTCTCACCTTATGGACACAGGGGGTGGGTTCGAAAACGCCGGAATCAGAATCTGTTGAGAGGCTTGCCAAAACGGAATTGGCTTTCGAGAATAAGCGTTTTCAATTTATTGACACGGCCTGAACAGGAGTTGATGCGACGTGAATTCATATCAACCGGACGAGAATCGTTACGATGGGCGGATGGGGTATCGGCGCTGCGGACGCTCGGGATTGAAGCTTCCCGAAATCACTTTGGGCTTCTGGCATAATTTTGGTGGCGATTCGACGACTGACAATCAGCGAGCGATGATTCACACGGCATTCGATGCTGGGATCACGCATTTCGATTTGGCGAACAATTATGGCCCGCCCTATGGAAGCGCCGAAATCAACGTCGGCAAGATCCTGAAAGATTTACCGCGCGATGAAATTCTGATTTCATCGAAAGCTGGTTACGACATGTGGCCAGGGCCCTACGGCGAATGGGGGTCCCGCAAATACCTACTGGCTAGTCTCGATCAATCGTTGGCTCGGGTTGATGTTGATTATTTTGACATCTTTTACAGCCATCGTTTTGACCCTGAAACGCCCGTGGAAGAAACGCTAGGCGCGCTCAATACGGCTGTCGATCAGGGCAAAGCGCTGTACGTTGGGATCAGCAGCTATTCGACGGAGCAAACCCGAGACGCGGTTGAAATTTGCCAATTAAACGGCTGGACCAAAATTCTGATCCACCAACCAAACTATTCGATGTTCAATCGTTGGATCGAAGATCGCTTGTTGGGGACTTGCAAGGAACTCGGCCTCGGGATGATCGCTTTTTGTCCCTTGTACCAAGGCTTGTTGACGGGCAAGTACTTGGGAGACGTTCCAACAGACTCTCGGGCGGCGAATTCTCCTGGCACCTTGAGGCCGGCCGAGTTGACTGAAGAAGTCCTGGCGGTCGTTCGGGCCCTTAACTCGATCGCAGAAAATCGAGGCCAGAGCTTGGCGCAAATGGCGATCGCCTGGGTGTTGCGATTACCCCAAGTCGCCAGTGTGCTTTGTGGCGCCAGTCGCCCAGAGCAGATTTTGGAGAACTGCAAGGCTTTGGAGAATCGTGATTTTTCCAAAGACGAATTAGCCGAAATTGATCGGTTGACCCAATCCGTTAAACTTCCACCTTCGCTCTGGGCGAAAGATGAAGGCACCCAAGATTTTGGGAAATAGAATTGTCGAATCCAGTACGATTGAATCGGCTTGGTCTGTCCAAAACCCAAGCCACGGACTCTTGTTAGATGGCGAGGTTGGCATTTTTGGGTAACCGGTCGCGCGGAAATTGCGTGTCGATTTAATGAGCCGAAGGCGAGCATGTCAGCCCGACGCGTTAGAGTTTGTTGACTTAAAATGCGAGATGATGGATCGTTTAGTGATTAGCCGGCAGGCGACCGTGTCAAACGCAGGTCGTTTGTAGGCATTGGGGCTTGCCCCTTGACGGCGAACCACTAGCGAGGGCGCTTCCTCGCATGCACATTCGGGTTACCATGTTCCGTTTCGCGGAATCAGGAACATATAAAATCAGCCACGGAGCGATGGCAATGGAAGAAAAAGAATTCGTACGTTTATTGTTCGTTGATACTGATGTTGAAGCGAACTATTTCAAAACGGCACTGGAAGAGAATAAAATACATGTGCTGGTCAAAGGGCTAGACGATTTAGCGTTCGGAGCGGCCTTGGACGGACCGGATCAAATCGAGATGTTCGTTTACGCAGATGATTTCGAGCAGGCCAAAGCCTTGATTGTTGACATCCTGGACGACGACAGCGACGAAATTCCGGCTTGGACCTGCAAGTGTGGCGAAGACGTTGACGAAGGGTTCGGGGCTTGCTGGTCGTGCGGAGCTGACTACGTTGGGGAATCCGACGCTGAGTCTGATGGCTGATGGGCCAGGCTCAAGTTGTGAATGAAACCGAATTTTGCTATCGATGAAATTGCGATGGGCGGTTCAAATGAATTGGCGTGTTAATTGTGAATTTTGATCAGACTAAAAGTTGAACATTGATGGCCACGAAAAAACCAAAA
>JBLINZ010000423.1:0-5500 GCA_047639375.1 Mariniblastus sp.
TCAATTCCGCGAAGAGTTTATTAGCAGGACAGCCAATCTCACCAAGCGTATTTCAGACCATGCCGCGTCTCATCGGCTGAGGCCAAATCTCGATCAAGAAAACACGCATTTCCTCCAAGCAAGCGAGCTCATTTGCGATCTACAACTGAAGCCATGGGCGCGCCACTGCGTGCGGCTCCGCACGCCACCTCGGACATCACCCGGATCACGCCGGATCAAATCCCAACAGCCCCGCTTAATCTCACCTTCCCGCAATTGGCATTGATTTTGCTCAAGGTCTGAGAGCCTTTGGGCTATGAAATCAATCTCACTGTTACCGCAGCTTTCAATCCTGCGGCTAAAAGCAATAGCCAAGACTGGCTGACGGCACCCATGGAGAAATCATTGGACACCAAAACACTTGAATCTTCCCTCAGCGTTCAGGCACCTTCAGGGTTCGAAATTCCAGCAGGGCTCATTCCACCCGAGTTGATGGCCAAAATTCGCAGCTCGCGCAAGAAAGACATCATCTGCGACAGTTACCCGTATCGCAAAAAGATGCGTCGAGAAACGTACGAACGAAACAAGCGAAAACTTCAAATCGAATTGCTGCGCGCCCAGCATTGGATCCGACAAACGGGGCAGAAAATTCTGCTAGTGTTTGAGGGGCGCGACGCGGCAGGCAAAGGCGGGACGATCAAGCGATTCACGGAACACTTGAATCCGCGTTCAGCCCGAATTGTTGCGTTGGAAAAACCAACCGAAAAAGAGCAAGGCCAATGGTACTTTCAACGCTACATCAAGCACTTGCCGACCGCTGGCGAAATCGTGTTCTTCGACCGCTCGTGGTACAACCGAGCCGTCGTCGAACCTGTGATGGGTTTCTGTACAGAATCGCAACACCATCGTTTTCTCCGAGAAGTTCCCCAGCTGGAAAACATGTTTATCGAAAATGGTGTGATCCTGTTTAAGTTTTGGTTTTCGGTCAGCCGCGAAGAACAGCTAAGACGATTCCTTTCTCGAGCCACCGACAAACTAAAACAATGGAAACTGAGCCCGGTCGACATGGAGTCACTGGCTCGGTGGGACGAATACACCCGGGCCAAAAAAGCGATGTTCATGTCAACCGACACCACCGTCGCTCCTTGGACAGTCGTTCGCTCGGACTGCAAAAAACGAGCTCGTCTCAATACACTTCGATTCGTGCTCGACCGACTAGACTATCCCGGCAAGAACGAAAAAGTGATTGAAGATCTTGATGCGGAAATCGTCGGTCCCAAAGAATCCATTTATGACGGCGACGAATGGTAAACGCCTTAGGATTCGGCATTGCAATTCACCCGTCGCCGGCGTCGTTCAAAGATTAGCCGGCAGGTGGGGAGTGTTGCTTGTTGAGAAACTACCCCAATGGATCATCAATCGGATCCAACCCCAGGCCTTCGATTGGCTGAGCGAGAATATCTTGTGCCCGTGTCGATGGTTCTAGGTCATCGCTGACCGAACCATCGTGCGGCTCAACATAAATTCGATTCTGGCGAACCGCAACCACTTTGACCAAATCCCCGGCCTCAATCGCAAACCCTTCACTCACCGCGTCGTACTTTTCGCCTTGGATGAGAACCGTTCCACTGGGCAACATTTTGGTCTTGGCGATTCCAATTTCGCCTTCCAGCAACTTCTTGTTCTCATAGTGCGAATGGTTCGGCAGGACATCTTCCGGTTTGAGATCTTTCAGCAAAATCCGTTTCCCCAACGGTGTATGCGGCCATAACTTGACCATGGCGTACAACAGCACTGGCAAACAAATTACCGTCAGCAACAACATCAAGGCGCCCGAAAAAAGCCCGTCAAAAAAACCTACGACGATGCTCGAGACGATCAAAATCCCCGCCAAGATTCCGAGAATGCCGGCCGAAGGCAGGAACAATTCCACCACGACTACGAGTAGGCCAGCAGCCAATAAGATGAGCGCCCAATAAAGCAACATGTAAGACTCGTCGAATGATGAACAACCAATTCCAATAGCTGGTTAACTCAGATCATCATACGCCTGCGAGCATGATTTTTCCAGCGACGACGACGGCCACAAAACACCTCACGGCGTCATGGCGTGCAACGTCATTCATCAGTTACTTTGACTGACCCGGCCACCTGAACGACGATTCGATTGCCTACCGCCTCGATGACCACGATCGATTCGCCCTTGCCCAGCATCTGGCCTTTGGAAATGACATCGTAGACACTCCCACCGATGCGAGCCTTGCCCGAGGGATTGAGGCGAGTAATCGTCTGGCCCGCACGGCCATTCAAGTGACTCCAATCGACAATCGCTTCCGGATCGTGTCCGGGCAAACCCGTGTCGACGATTTGCCGGGGCATTAAAATCATCTCTTTCAAGAACGGCGAATACGGGATAATTTTTCGAAACGCAAATGCCGCACAAATCACCCCTAATCCAGCCCCAATCACAGGCAACAACGAATACGCCATTTGGACAAAATCATCCGACGAACGTGGTATCAAAAATGACTGGGAAGCCAACACTAACGAGGCCAACACCATTAACAGCCCGCCGATTCCAAACACCCCGAATCCTGGAATCACGAAAATTTCCATTCCAATGAAGATCGCTCCCACGACAAACATCAGAATCTCAAGCCAATTGGCATTTCCTCCTAAACTTTGGCTCCAGAAGAACAACACAAAGCAAATCGTAGCCAAAAACCCTGGCACTCCCAAACCCGGTGCCGACATCTCCGTCGAAAAGAAAAACATCGCTCCGAAAATCAGCCAAGGCGCCACAAAAGGAGACGACAAAAATTTAGACAACCGCTCTACCCAAATGTCTGTTTGGGAAGGCTTGATCAACCTCGGGGCTTCCTCAAGCTGATAAAACGCTTGCAGCTGACCGCTGTCTTGAGCGATCGTTCGCGCCAAAAAAATTCGCTCGGCCGTGACCGGATCAATCCCAAACTGGCCGCCGATGGGATCCAGCGGTGACCACAATTCTGGCGTCTCAGAGGACTCCCATTCCTGATTGCACATCAACCGAATTTGCCCGGTTTCCTGATGGCGATACGGTGTCACGATCAAGGACGGATCGAGCATCTGCATCATCACGGACCAATCCGTTTGTCGGGACTTGGCAATCGCTTGAACCAACGGCCGCAATCCATCTAGCTCCTCCGCATCAAACTCAGGCTCTTGAGCGGCTAGATCCGGCGACGCGACACCACCCAATTTTGAATCGGGATCCATGATCAAATGGCCACACGCAAGTGCGATCAGTCCTACCGGCCCGGTAACCCGACCTTTGACGAATGCAACCGTTCTTGTTTCACTCGAGTCATACTCAGCCAAATGCTCAGCCACGCTCAAACACGCGTCCACGTCACCAACATTCGATTCAAAATTGAGGATGACCAAGTTCACGTCATCGCTACCCACCTGCTGTCGTAGCGAACTGATAATCCATTTCGCGGTCCTCTTGTCGATCACCTTGGGAAGATCGAATTCGACGGCCTTCCAATTCTTGCCGTTCGCCGGACTGCCCTCGAGCGAGTTCGGAGCAAGATCCAAATCTCTTGCCAGCTCGGTTCGCGAATTCGCCGTCATTCGAATCAGGCCAAAATCAAGCATTTGCTGGCCCGTGAGCAAGGCGAATTTCCCCGCTGACGCAATCGTCTCTGAATTCGTCGCTTTTCCCGAAGCGTCCAGTTTCGCCTGCTCATCGCCATCGACATACAACACGCCACGATCAGAACTCATCACCCGAAAAAGCTGCTGCTGCTTGTCCAGCATGCTCATCACCAAAGGCACTGGCAACGTCAATTTCTGCTCGGCTAGATTGCGGTAAATACCCCGGAACAATGGATCAAGCGTCTCGTCGTCAATCCCGGCGCTCCCAAAACCGACGTTAGGGGCCAACACGATTTGGTTCGCCGCTATTGCCACCAACACTGCGTGCCCATTGAGCTGTCCTGAGAAACCAGGCGTGTCGTCAAGGCCGATTTTCTCGCTGGCCGGAACGTAGGCGACCGTCGTGAGCCGATTCAAATCCGATTTACCTAGATACCGTGCCAACGACATACAGGACTCGAGTTCGCTCCCCCGCCCCGTTTTCCCTTCCAACGTTTCAAACTCCAAAACTACGACGGGGCGATCTTCAGGACGCACCACCGCCGGCGTACGCTCGACAATCTGCTTGAGTGTACGGCGAACCTCAAGGCTGACTTTGCTGTCGATGGGCAACGACACCCGTACCAGATACCCAACCCGATCCGACATTTGACGCTTGGTATCGGTTGCTGAGTCGTCTTGATTGACCGGTCTATTGGCAGCAACACTCGAGGCACGAACGTTAGAGCCATCACAATTGGAGGCCAAAAGGCTTTGTAAAACACCACTGGCAACACCAACCAGTAACATCCAACACATTGCGTTGAACAGGAATCGATTTCGCGGGAACCGTCGCATGAAAAAATCCCGAAGTGTATCGGTTGAATTGCGAGAATACTTAGAGCCTAAGTATAGGTTTTCAGCTCTCGACAAGACAGGCGAAAGCCATCGATTTACGGTCTGAGGACAAGCACGACCGCCAACCACTCCATGCAAACCCGCTCAACGCATCTCCACATTCTCGCGATGGACAGGAACGTTCAGCTTCATTGAAATCAGGTAATCGCCTTGTATTTCGTTCAGACCTAGCCCGCGATCGGCGGCTCGATCGAATCTACCCACCCCGAGTCGATGAAAACCAACTTAAGCACGAAGTAAAACACCATACAGAGACCGGCTCCTGCCGGAATGGTAATCGCCCAACCCGCCACGATGTCCCGCATCGTTTTGAGATTAAGTGCGTTGATTCCGCGAGCAAGGCCAACCCCCAAAACCGCTCCCACCAACGTGTGTGTGGTGGAAATCGGCAATCCGATGGGGAGGACCGAAGCAAACAGGATGGTAATCGCTGCAGCAAACTCGGCACAAAATCCTCGACTAGGTGTCAACTCCGTAATCTTCTCACCCACGGTCTTGATGACTCTCCAACCCCAAGTTGCCAGACCGATCACGATTCCCGTACCGCCCAGCAACAAGGCCCACGGCGGAGTGTTGGAGGTCTTCAAAATCGCATGCTCGGTGACAGCCTGATAAGCCGCCGAAAGTGGGCCAATCGCGTTGGCAACATCGTTGGACCCATGAGCGAACGCCACCAAGCAAGCGGTGAAGATCTGCAGCACGCTGAAGATCTTCTCGACTTGTTTAAGCTCAGCCGAATCAGTGTTCGTCGTAATCTGCTCAAGGGCCTCATCCTGCAACGTTTCCGCTTCGGCCAACAGCGAAGTGGCCTTGTCTTGCATCTCACCAATGGAATTATTTCGTACTCGTTGCAAATGCTTGATCGTTTTGGCAAGCGAACGAGACACATCCGCATCCAATACCGGGTTGTTCTTGCTGACGCCGTCCGCCGATTTCTCGGCTGCAAAGTTTTTCAGCGACAGCTTGGCAATCAAGTAACCGATCA
>JBLINZ010000424.1:0-5493 GCA_047639375.1 Mariniblastus sp.
AAATGAGTCGACGACAGACTAGTTAACTGGCGGTCCACCAGCGTTTTCGTTGCCGGTTTCGCTGGGGACATCTTCAGGCATCTTAGCATCCTTGATGACATCTGGCTTGGTATTTGCGTCGGTCGCTTTTGGGGTTGCGGGTGCGGCACCCTTAAGCGGGGCGTCATCGCCTTGGCCGACAATTCGCGAGAGACCCATCGAATCGGCGGTTGTCCGCGTGTCTGGAACGTCGATGGTCGGTTTGCGAGTCGTTATCGGTTGAGCCCATTGCAGGGTGCCACGATAGCTCGACTGATTATCTTCGTCAGGGATTTCAGTCTCTTCGGCGTTGTTGCGCTCAAGGATAGATTTCTCGTTCCCACGACTCGTGCTGTCCAAAGGACTGAAATTTTCAGTTCTAGGCTTGCCTCGAGTCGTGCCGTATCCCTCTGAGAATTCTGATTCAAGCGTAGGTGGCGTCGCTGCTTCTTCGATTCTGACAGCAGTGGCTTTCCCAACTGGATTACCCAAAGCATCGACCGGAATCTTGTACATCACGGTTCTGCTTACTTTACGCTGCTCCGTATAGTCCACTTTCCGGCGGACCGTGCGAGGGACGTCGACTTCCTCGGTGACCGGAATCCAACGCGAGACTTCGACCTCATACGGTTCTTTGGTTTGGAATTTTTCGTAGGTCGTTGTTGTGACAGGGACTTTGGTGACCGTGACAACATCACGATAAGTCGTCTCGGTGTAGGGCACGTCTTCGACAACGGTTTTGGTGCGAGGGATTCGAATGGTGACCGGGACTTTTCGCGTTTCAACTTGTTCGATCGTTTTCTGGACTTGAACCGGAACTTGCCGTGTCTCTGTCTGGTCGACGTAGCGTGTGATTTCGACTGGCTTGCGGACTTCTGTTGTCTCCGGGACGTAAGTGACGGAGTTCGCATTGTTGGGAAACAATGTAGGTGCAGTTTCGGCGACTGTCATTGATGGCTGAACCCAATGTAGTCCGCGACGACGATAAACAGTTTGTCCTGTGGCTGGGTCGGTGTAGTTCCCGGGGGCAAGCATCTGAAGTCGTTGGCGTTGGTTCGGATCAGCGACTGCACGTAACGCGATCACTGCCGAGCCTGGGGTGTAACTACCGTTTTGATTTGTGACTGGCTTAAACGTTGTCGTTTTCTGAACTTCGATCAATTGCTCTGTGATTGGTTTGCGTACAGTGTATTGCTCGGATCTCATTTGCGTTTCGATGACTGGTTTGCGAACGGTGTACTTTTCGTCTCGCATTTCCGTAACTGTGTCATAAGTCGTCGAGGTGGTCTCTTGCCGGCGGAATTTAGTTTCCTGGATTGGTTTCTGAACGACCGTTCGCTCTTCCCGTTCGCTGGTCTCTTGAACAGGGCGGTACTCAGTCGTAGTTCGGTAACGCGTTTCTGTTTGCGTGACGTGTTTGTACGTCGTAATCGTTTTCTTTTCGTTGACGGTTTCATCCACCCATTTCGTCAACGTGACGGGTGCGGTTTCCGTTACGATTCTCGGTTCAAATTTGTAGCCGACAGGATCCTGAGCCGAGACCGGCAGCGCGATCACTAGCGAGAAGAGAATCATAAACGGCTTGATTGAATGATTTTGCATCAAAACGACCTTGAACAGTTGATCACAGCTCGAAAAAATGTGTGCCGTGGACCCTTGTCCATCTTAAGCACAATTGTTTCGGGTCGCCAATTTTCCCTGGCCATTCCCGAATCCGTCGATCGCATCACTTGGCATGCCAAGCACACTTTTGGCGGCACGTGGCGGTGAGTCCCAGCCTGACCACGTCCGATCATGCGACTTGAGATGATTCTGACGAAGATGAGTCGAAATGGCAAACGACCACGGCCGAAATGTGCCAGCAAACAAGTGCTTTCGAGGCTTTCAAGCCTGCCAGCGTGAAACCTTAACGATTAGAACGATTGTTGCGGGCGGAACTGTTAAGCGAGTCATCCAGTCATCACAGCGTCACGGAATAACTCGCTCCGTCCCTGCCGATCACACGGTCCGGCTGTACGTGGCCGAAAAGGCATGATGCGAGTCGAACCGATCATCAACCGCTGGGCGTGATCCTAAGTCAAGAAATTCTTACGCTGACGCCCTAACCTGTCTTCAGCGGTTTTGCTCGGCCTGAGGCCCAATTCGTCCGGCGAATCTACGACTCGTCCGGAGCTTTGGTGAGCTAAGGATCGCTCGATCAATCAATGTCCGATTTGAGTGTCGCCGGTCTGGCAACAGTTCGGGGTTCGCAGATGGTTCTCCCGTCTTGCGACTCCGGCTACGACAGAAATTTGTCGAACGGGCCTAGGCATCCGGTATGACAGACCCGCGCGGCAAATGGGAGTTGGGCAAGCAACAGGCTAGATGGCCGGGCGAAGGACGATTGCGACCTGGCTCGGTTCCCGATCAGGTTTACAGCGTCTTGCGGTCGAGAGCAGAATTGTTGGGTCTCACGAGATTCTTGATCACGCCAACCTTTTCGAGAATCGCCAACGAGACGTACGTCAAGTCAATTTCCCACCAACGATGGCCGTGCCGAGCCGATCGAGGGTCGGCATGGTGATTGTTGTGCCAGCCTTCTCCATTGGTTAGCAATGCAAAAAGCCAATTGTTGCGGCTGTCTTCACGGGTCTCATAGTTTCGGTAGCCCCACATGTGAGCTGCCGAATTAATTGCCCACGTGACGTGCCAAGTATAGACCGTTCGCATGATCACGGTCCAAAAGAAAAACTTAGTCGTGAACATCAACTTGGCTTCGGGCGCCCAAACAAACGACAAGCCGTATCCAATGCCGAGGAAAACCAAGGCGTGGAGGGCGTAGACAAGGACCCAATTAAAACCTCTTTGCAGCCACATATAGTAACGATCTCGCATCAAATCACGAACATATTTGTCATAGGCAGCAGCCGTACTGAGATCCGTATTGTCGATAAACAGCCATCCCATATGTGACCAAAACCCACTTACGTGTGGCGTGTGTGGATCGGGTTGATGATCGGAGTGCTGGTGATGGACACGATGGACTAAAACCCAACGAGCAGGTGAATCCTGGAAACTGCAAACCCCTAGCGTTGCCAAGGTGTGCTCGAACCATTTTGGACAATCGAAACCGCGGTGGGTCAACAAGCGATGATATCCGGCTCCAATTCCCATTGAGGTGAAAATGTAATTACCGATGGGAAGGAACAACAATCCCCACCATGAAAACAACGGAAATACGGCGAAGGGAATCAATAGGTGAAATAGAATCACTGGAATCAAATAGGACCACAGGATTTTGCTTTTTGAAGTCACGCCCTCTGGCCTCGGAATCGGCTTTTTTCCCAAACGTTCATTCTCGACGTGAATGTCCTTCGCAATGGCGTCCGTGCCATTCAATTCAGGTGCGGGGGTGGACGATTCCGGTTTGGTTTCGGTGGCCATGGGGACTTCAATTCTTACTAATTAAAAAAGGTTCGGCCTATAGAATACCGAACCCTAGGCTGAACCAAAATGTCTATTACAACCTATTCCGCAAATACGACCTGAAGCTTAACCATTAGGGGTTCGATTTGGCCTCGATATTGGTTTAAAACCGTTTTGTCGGGTTCCAAACACTGATTGAACATGGGCTTAAGCGTTCTCCATTGGACGAATAGCTTATTCAAATCGTTCTTTGAAATCGACGGATTGGGTGACGTGACTACGGATTGGTGAATTTGACTTGCCATGAGACTGAGCGAATCCGCACGACTGCAAATTTGACTATGGAACGTTTCTGAGTATTTTCGTTCCGTGATCCGGTTATGGATGTCAAATGAGGTTTGCCGCAATATCCCGTTGAGGTTGGCAGTGAGTTGAGTCAGCATGCTTGGATCCATCGCTGGACTGTCGCCAAACGATTGCTTGAGCGTGTTCATGGCGAATTCGATATCTTCCAATCGATTGTCGACTTCAGGGATTTGGAATGCGTGAAACAAATCGTGCATCTGATGCCATTGGACTTCGAACAAGCGAAAGTCTCATTCCAAATAGCTGACGTAGCTGCGAATCCAGTTTCGAAATCGCATCCACAAAGCGACTGCATGCGGACGGCACGCCGTCGGTTTGACTCAACCGAAACGCCAGCATTCGCCAGTCTTGATCAATGGCTTGATCAATGGCTTGATCAATGGCTTGATCAATGGCTTGATCAATGGCTTGAAAGTCCTGCGTGAGCAAATCCAAGTTCGGATAGACTTGAGACTTGCGTCCCAGCTTTTCTTGTCGCCCTGCGGCGGAGAAAATTCCGCCAATGAATCAGAGCCTTAGCCAACACCCTACGCGCCGCTCGGCATTTCCTGCATCCCGTAGTCGAACCACTTGTGAAACCATTACAATAGAGATGCAACCTGCACCACATTTGCCGTGAGATTGATATGCCGAACACCATCCACCAAGATCATTTAGTCGACAGCATCGCCGATAGCCTGCAATTCATGTCGTATTACCATCCTTTGGACTTTATTACCGCGGTCAACGAAGCGTACGAGCGTGAAGAGTCACAGGCCGCTAAATCGGCGATGGCTCAGATTTTGATCAATTCGCGAATGTGTGCTCAAGGCAGACGTCCGATTTGCCAAGATACTGGGATCGTAACGGTATTCGTCAACGTCGGAATGGACGTTCGGTGGGATGCGGAAATGTCAGTCACCGACATGATCAACGAAGGCGTTCGCCGAGCGTACAAGCATCCGGATAACGTGTTGCGGGCCTCGATCCTTGCGGACCCTGCGGGGGCGAGAAAAAACACGGGCGATAATACGCCAGCCGTGATCCATTATGAAATGGTGCCGGGCGACAAGGTTGAGATTCACATCGCGGCCAAAGGTGGCGGTTCGGAAAATAAAGCAAAAATGGCAATGCTCAATCCGTCGGATAGCATTGTGGATTGGGTCCTTGAAACCGTCCCGAAAATGGGGGCTGGCTGGTGCCCACCGGGAATGCTGGGAATCGGCATCGGCGGAACGGCGGAAAAGGCCGTTTTATTGGCCAAGCGATCATTAATGGACCCCGTCGATATTCATGAATTGCGCGAACGGGGCCCAAGTAATCGGTGCGAAGAGCTGCGTTTGGAATTGATGGACAGAGTCAATCGATTGGGAATTGGAGCTCAAGGTTTGGGTGGACTGACGACCGTCTTGGACGTCAAGGTCATGGACTTTCCGACCCACGCCGCGTCCAAACCGGTGGCAATGATTCCCAATTGCGCAGCGACACGTCACTTGCATTTTGTCCTGGATGGTTCCGGATCGGCAAAATTCACCGCTCCCAGTATTGACGACTGGCCAGAAATTACTTGGGACCCCGGAGCTGACGCGACGCGAGTGGATTTGAATTCGGTCACCAAGGCCGAGATCCAAACGTGGAAGCCAGGCCAAACGGTGTTGCTCTCGGGGAAACTGTTGACTGGGCGTGATGCAGCCCATCAACGCATGACCGCGATGTTGGATCGAG
>JBLINZ010000425.1:0-5492 GCA_047639375.1 Mariniblastus sp.
CAAGTCCAGGCCACGCAGACGATCGTCGCGCAAGCTGAAAAAACACCGCAAGACCAAGTCCAATTTGCCTTGCCGCCCAACACCCAGCCCCTCGCCGTTCCGATGACGGCGGCCAAGGATGCCTTGGAGATGATAGAGCTGCCGGAAGGATTCACTGCTTCGCTGTTTGCGGCTGAACCAGACGTCCACCAGCCGATTGCGATCACGACCGACGCCAAGGGGAGACTCTGGGTGGCGGAGTGTTACACCTATTCCGATCGAAAAGAAAACTACAATACCGAGCTCAACGATCGCATCGTAATTTTTGAAGACACAGATCATGATGGCGTCTTCGACACAAGAAAAGTCTTTTGGGACAAATTCAAAAAGCTAACCAGCGTTGAAGTCGGTATGGGCGGTGTTTGGGTCACGGCGGCTCCCAATCTCTTATTCATTCCTGATGCCAACGGAGACGACATCCCCGATGGCGAGCCGCAAGTCATGCTCAACGGATTCGAAGGCGATGTGATTCGGCACAACATCGTCAACGGACTTCGCTGGGGCCCCGACGGCTGGCTCTACGGCCGGCACGGAATTCAGGCGACCTCGTTCGTCGGCCCGCCTGACGCAACGGATTCGCAACGTGTCGCGATGAATTGTGCGATCTGGCGATACCATCCTCTGCATCATAAATTTGAGATCGTAGCCCAAGGCGGAACCAATCCCTGGGGTTTCGACTACGACGAGCACGGCGAAATGTTCATGATCAACACCGTGATCGGACACCTGTTTCACATTGTTCCCAATGCCAGGTATCGCCGGATGTACGGGGCCCACTTTAACCCGCATCTCTACCAAGTCATCGAGCAAACCGCCGATCATTTTCACTGGGACACCAGCGAAGAGCATTGGGCGGCCGCAAAAAAAGAAGGCCTCTCCGACGGAACAGATTTGGCCGGTGGCGGGCATGCGCACACGGGCTTGATGATCTACCAAGGCGGCAATTGGCCGAAGGAATTTCACAACCAGTTGTTCACCGCCAACTTTCACGGCCGACGTTTGAATAGCGATTCGATCCAGCGCCAAGGCAACTCTTATGTCGCTCACCATGGTCCCGACTATTTCAAGACTGCCGATCCCTGGTTCCGCGGTGTCGAAATGGTCTACGGCCCCGATGGCGGCGTGTTTTTGCTGGACTGGTCGGATATCGGGGAATGTCACGAGAACGATGGGATTCATCGTACGTCCGGACGGATCTTTAAGCTGAGCTATGGCAAGCCTAGCAAGCCCTCGACCAAAATGCCTTCGAGCATGAACACACAGGAACTAATTGCGGCCCTGGATCATTCCAATGAATGGTACTCACGCAAAGCACGCCGATTACTACAGCAGCAGGCAGCTGGATTCGCTGAATCGCGTGATGCCTGGTTGGTCCAAGGCGATCTCGAGAAATCTGCCCGCTTCGAATTCGCAATGGAAGACTTACATAGAAAACTCAAAGCCGCCCTCCGATCCGCGAAATCCGCGAAATCGAAACTCCGCCTGATGTGGGCACTTTATTCTTGCGGGGGAGACCACGAATCCTGGTTTCGGCTGGGACTCCACGATCCCGATGAGCACGTTCGATCTTGGACCGTGCGATTGTTGGCCGACGGATTGGTTGAACCATCTCCCG
The DNA here is from genome assembly GCA_047639375.1 of Mariniblastus sp. Lineage (GTDB taxonomy): Bacteria > Planctomycetota > Planctomycetia > Pirellulales > Pirellulaceae > Mariniblastus. The sequence continues at coordinate 1,655 of JBLINZ010000425.1, forward strand.
AAGTTGCAACCCTTTTCACTGAACTTGCGAAAACCGATCCCTCGGGGCTGGTCCGACTTTATCTCGCGAGTTCATTGCCACGATTGCAGCCCGCGGATGCCTTAAACGTGGCTGCTGCTCTAGCGTCCCACGCAGAAGACAGCGAAGATCGTGTTCAACCAAAACTGCTGTGGTATGGCCTCGAACCGTTGGTCACGTCGAATGTTGAACAAGCGGTCAAGCTCGCCAACGAATCCCCCCTACGATTGTTGCGTCGAAATGTTGTGCGTCGCTTGACCAACGAGATAGAAAACGATCCGAGTGCCGCCGAGCAAATCGCGGCAAGTCTTTTGACCGAAGACCGTGAACGCAAAATTGACTTCCTGCTCGGGATGAACGACGCGCTCAACGGCTGGAGCCAAGCCAAAGCGCCGTCGAATTGGGCTTCCATCTCCAAGCAGCTGGCATCCAGCGACGACGAAGAAGTTACCGAGCTGGTCCAAAAACTCGATCTCGTATTTGGTGATGGCCGGGCACTCGTGGACCTTAAAGCCATCGTTTCTGACAATGCTGGCGATGTGGCGACGCGGCGCAGAGCGATTGCAACCTTGTCACAGTCAAAAGAGTCGGCGGACATGTTTGAGTTTCTCAAGCCGCATCTGAACAATAAAGCCCTCACGACGGCGGTCGTCCAGGCACTCAGTCGCGTCAAACAACCGCAAGCAGCCAAGGCGATCTTGAATCGCTATCGCCATATGGATCCTGCCGGTCAAGCCGTCGCCGTCAATGTATTGGTCACCCGCGAGCCGTGGGCTAGGCAACTCCTGAACGCCGTGGCGGGAAAGCAAATCGCCAGCTCAAATATCAATGCGTCACACGCGCGGCAGATGCTGAATTTTCAATCGCCCGAGTTGACCAAGCAACTAACGGACGTCTGGGGTGAGATTCGGCAGACATCCGCCGAACGCGCCGCCGACATTTCGCAGCTTCGTGACAAGCTTTCCACTGCCGTTGTTCAGCAGGCTGATTTGGAAACCGGGCAAATCATGTTTGAGAAGAACTGTGCCAATTGCCACACAATGTTTGGCCGTGGAGGTAAACTCGGACCCGACCTGACGGGAGCGGATCGGAAGAATTTGAACTATCTTCTCGAGAATATCGTTGACCCAAGTGCGTCGGTGGCTGAAAGCTATCAAACCTCCGTGATCCAGTTGGATGACGGACGGTTGTTCACCGGTGTCGTCATCGGGGAAAACGAAAGAACAATGCAGTTGCAAACCAAAGATGAGTTGATGACGATCGATCTCAAATCAATCGATGCTCAGCGGCAAACAAAAAAATCGCTGATGCCTGAAGGGTTGCTCGATAGTCTGTCCGACCAGGATATCGCCGCGTTAGTTCGGTTTTTGCAGAACTGATCCTGAAAGGATCAACGGAGGCCCAGCGACCTACGCGAAATCTAAGATAATTAATGTCAGCCTCGGAGGGAAAGGCGACCATCTTCCTCGCTAACGGGCTTGTTGAATGAGTGAGCCGAAGGCGAAAATGGTAGCCCGGCGCGTCAGCGAGGACGCATTCCGATCGAAGGCGGGCCACTAACGAGGGCTCTGCCTCGCTTACGCATTCGGGCTATGATTGGCCCCACTTAACCGGTCACTAAATCAGCAAGTCCTTACGCGTGGGCTTGGCATTTCAACCGCAAGGTTGTCGCGTTTTCCCGCGGCTCTCGCCAATCTCTCCCTGCGACATCTTGCCACCCAATGGAAATACGCCTTTATCAATCACAGGCGGGCTGCGATTCGCGGCGTTTTTGAGAACCGACAACACCGCTCAACCGGACGAATAACGCAATTCTCGTTTTGACGCTGGGGCTCATTGTCTTTAAACTGAAGGGTTGAAGTGCAGACTCTCAAGCGTTCCCAAGGCAGCCATGAACACCTCGTCGATCACTCGCTCTCTTCTTCAGCGGTCCCTGTTGATCATAACCGCCCTAACCCTTGCCTCAGGCTCGGTAGTGGCCCAGGAAGAAACAGGGAAAGCGTCCATCGAATTCACCGAGCAACAGCTTGAGTTTTTCGAAAGCAAAGTCCGCCCGCTGCTGGTTGAGCACTGCAACGAGTGCCATGGCCCTGACGCGAAACCCATCGAGGGCGGCCTGAATTTGGCATCTCGTAAATCGATCATTGCCGGCGGTGACACAGGCCCCGCCATCGTGCCCGGCCATGCTTCGGAAAGTCTATTGATCGATGCGATCAATTACGGCGAAGTCTACGAGATGCCGCCAGACACGAAAATGACGGACGAGCAAATCGCAGTCTTGACCAAATGGGTCAACGAAGGCGCCCCTTGGCCAAAATCATCCGATGTCGAAGTGGCCGTCAAAGAGGCGTTCGATATAAAGATACGCAAGGCAGAACATTGGTGCTGGAAGCCAGTTCGCAAGCCCGCTGTCCCCCAAGTTGCTGACGCCCAATGGGCTCAAGACCCGATAGACAATTTCGTGCTTTCACGAATTGAAAATGCTGGCCTCAACCCGGCTCCCGCGACCTCTCGCCAAACTCTGATCCGACGCGTCTATTTTGACATTGTGGGGCTGCCACCGACGCCAGAGCAGGTTCAGGCGTTTGTCGATGATCCTTCAAAAAACGCTTTTGAAAAAGTCATCGACCATCTACTCGAGTCGCCCCGATTTGGAGAACGCTGGGCACGGCACTGGATGGATTTGACGAGATACGCTGAAACGGGTGGACACGAGTTTGACTACAACATTCCCTATGCCCACCAATACCGCGACTACCTGATTCGCGCCTTCAATGCTGACGTCCCTTACAAACAGTTGGTACACGAGCACATCGCCGGTGATCTGATACCCAACCCCCGTCGTCATCTAACCGAGGACTACAACGAATCAATTCTGGGGACAGGGTTCTGGTTTCTGGGCGAAGCAAAACACGCGCCCGTCGATTCCAAGGGTGAAGAGGCCCGTAAGATCGACAATCAAATCGATGTCATGTCCAAGACCTTCCTGGGGTTGACGGTGGCTTGTGCCCGCTGTCACGACCATAAGTTTGACGCGATTTCAACCGAAGACTACTACGCACTTGCCGGTTTCCTCCAAAGCTCGCGACGCCAAGCGGCGATGTTGGATCCGGGGCGTAAAATCGAAAAGAAATTTGAAGAAGCCGCTAAGCTCGTCGACCTCGGTGGAACGGTCGCAGATAAATTGATCGCTCAAGTAATCGCAGCCCAGGCGTCAAGTGAAGCTGACGATCAGACGGTCCAGTCAAATGCCGCCAGCTATTTCAACGCTGCTTTAGAATCCCTCCGAGCTAATTCGGCCTGGAATCAACAACCGCCACTCAAAATCGAAGGCGAATCACTGACGCAACAATCAGTCGACGGCGGCGAGACGTTGCCCCAAGAGATCAAGAAACGAGGCAAGTTCGCTTGGAGTGGGAACCAGCAGTATTGGTGGAAACATGGCCAGCCCGGGCAATCGTGGGCGCTGGAATTCGAAGCTCCCAACGTAGCCGACACCGAGTATCGCGTCGCAATCACGTTTACCATGGCCGGTGACTACGGCGCCGTACAGGTTTTCGTTGACGATCAGATTGTGATTGAAAAACTTGATTTTTACGATCCTGAATTGAAGACGATCAAACTTGATTTGCCCGATTTGAAGTTGCAGGGTGGCAAGCACGTCTTGAAACTGAAATTGCTCGAGCCCAACGAGAAAGCTGCTCCCAGTAACATGGTGGGCATCGACACCCTCGACTTGACTCCGGTCGTGCAAAACTCTGAATCAGAAATTGCCTTGAATCAACGGATTGCCAATCGTGATAAATTGGATCTTGAGTTA
>JBLINZ010000426.1:0-5490 GCA_047639375.1 Mariniblastus sp.
CTCTGTGGCAACGGAAGCCGCCCGCGCAATTCACGATGACTTTTCCATCGAAACGGCCCTCGACGACCTTGCGGGAACCCTGCGGCGCCGCCCAGAATTGCCGTCTGCTTTCGTGCGTCGAGCGATCAATGCCAATTATCGAATTGGGGACGAGGCCAGCCAAATTCGTCTGTTGCAATTCGCCCAATCAAACATTGCCAGTCCTGAGATGAGGTGGGATGCCATTCGAGCGATCGGCGGGTGGCAGCGTTCCGCAATTCTCGACCGCGTTACAGGCCGGCACCGCGGTCAACCAGCGGAGCGTAGAGCCAACGGGTCGTTGGTCCGCGAAGCGATGTCTCAGGTCATCGGTTCGGCCTCAGCCGAGCTCCAAGTCGCCGCGATCAAGGCACTTCGGAAATTGAATCTCGAAATTCCAGTCGGTGACCTAGAAAAGATTTATCGTTCCGAGCTGGCGTCCGAGATTCGTATCGAAGCGCTTGAAAGTCTCGTCTTGCAATCTTCGTTGCCAATGGCTGAGAAGTCCAGATTCTTGGGGGACGCGATCTTGTCATCGAATTCTGCGATGAGAATGAACGCAATGCGTCTTGCTGCTAAACTTGATTCATCATTAGCCCTAGGATTTTCTGAATCATGTTTGCAGTCATCAACACGCCATTGGTCGGAGAAACAGCTAGCCATCCAAGTGCTTGGCCAATTGGGCACTCCACAGGCAAGGAAATTGCTGTCGTCGCAGATCGACGACTTGATGGACGGCAAATTGCAACCGGAGTTAATGCTGGAAGTCCTAGTGGCTGGGGGGGGCGCCCAGCAGCATGCAGCAAATAACGGCGATGCGAGTGAGCTTAAGGCGATCGAACAGCGACTCATTCGGTTCGAAATAAATCGCAATTCCAATTCGGTAAATGGATCGGTCGAAGCGTATTCGGAGTGCCGTTCGGGGGGCGATCCACAGGCCGGTAAAAAGATTTTCAACACGCATCTCGATGCCCAATGTGTTCGCTGCCATCGTGTTGGCAAAAAAGGCAGCACGGTGGGACCGGATCTCGCCGGGGTTGCGACGCGCGAACCGGCGATAACGGACCCGGACTATTTACTGAGATCGATCGTTGATCCCAGTGCGCAAATCGTCAAAGAATTCAAGACGATCATGCTTGTTCTGGATACGGGCGAAACGGTCCAAGGCGTCTTGATTCGCGAGGACGACGAGTACGTCGTGTTGGGTGACTCCGAAGGCAATGAGGTTAAGATCGAAGCAGACGCAATCGATGATGAGAAAATTCAGAAGATCTCAATGATGCCCCAAGCGAAGACGCTTTCAAAACGCGAAATCAGAGATCTCGTGGCGTACTTGAAAACGCTCCAAAAAGAGCCTGGAAATGGTCGGTCAACGAAAAAAAGGAATCCCGCCAAGCCAAAAAAGGAAATGGGATCCTAGACGTTTATCTCGGCTCCTCCACGGAACGCTGGTTTTTGTCAGAATTCAAGAGCTTGGGCAATTGGGTTTCGATGGGAATTTCTGTTACAATGGGTCCTGAACCACTCCATGGCCCAATTGATTATCGAAATTGATGAATCGTCGAACGCTGTTGAAATACTCGCTGGGGGTCGGCGCCAGCCTGCTCAATCCGCTTGCCACCATGTCCTGCAATCCACACCATTTCTCGTTCCGGGAAAAACCGGCCTTCTCGATGAGCCTGTGTGCGACTCGAGTGGGCATCGACGCTACCCAGGAGCAATTGATCGAGTTGGCCAAAGGCAACGGGTTCGCCTCTGTCGAGCCAATCATCTGGGATCTTAAATCCTACGACGCAAACAAAGCGACGGCTCTTAAGAGCAAACTCGCCGAATCAAAATTGACTTGGGGATGTGCCGAACTTCCTGTCGATTTTCGTCAATCGGAAAAAGCCTATCAAACCGACCTGCAAAATTTACCCGCGATCGCCAAAATCCTTCAGGCCGCAGGTGTCACTCGTGTCGGCACATGGATCATGCCCTGTGACGCCGTTTTGACTTATCGGGCAAACTTCCGACAACACTCCAAACGCCTAAAAGAAATAGCTCAAGTCCTCGAACAGCATGGCTTGCGTCTTGGTTTGGAATACGTTGGCACCAAAGCGATTTGGGCCTCAATGAAGTTCCCATTTTTGCACACGATGGCGGAAACGATGGAACTGATTGCGGTGATTGGACAAAACAATGTCGGACTTGTATTGGATAGTTGGCATTTGACGTCGGCTGGAGAGAACGCGGAAGAAATTCTCAAACTAGAAAACGCCAACGTCGTGGCGGTTGACCTCTGTGACGCACCGGCCAGCATCGATCTCAACACGCAATCGCAATTGGCTCGCGAGCTCCCCATGGCAACGGGTCGGATCGACATCAAAGCGTTCTTGCAAGCCTTGGTCGATATCAAATACGACGGTCCGATTCGGGCCGAACCCTTCAATCAAGTCGTGGACGACATGGATAACCAGACGGCCGCGAAAACGACTGTCGAGGCCATGAAAAAGGCGTTCGCGACCGTGGGTGCCTAACTTAATGCGACGTGGTTTTTTCGTGGGGGCTGACGGGTCGTCGAGAGTGAGGTTCAGATGCCACGCTCAGCGACAAAATGCCTCACGGTGTTCCTCTCAGTCATTTTCTAAAGCTAATTTTCATCGGAACTCACATGCAGTTGATTAAATCCTTGGTGGCTCCAACCCTAGTCGTAGGAATCATGATCGTCAGTCTCGGGCTGGCCTGGCCGGTTAGTCAGGGAACAGCAGGCAAGGTTGTTGATTCACCTGTCGCTTCCAATGTTTTGGCCGCCGCTGCCACGTTGAACGATACAGCGACCGAGAACGATGAATTCGAACCGGTTGACGACATGCACCACTTCATGGAATACGTTTGCGAGCCCAGCTACAAAGCGTTGAAGGAAATCATGCTTAAGGCACCGGCAGATCGCCGGGCTTGGAAACCATTCAAGAATCACGCCTTGGTCTTGGCTGAGACGAGTGCATTGGTGTCCGCTCGTGGCCCCGAGGATCCCGAAAAAGCCAAGCAATGGAAGCAGATTGCTTTGGGCGTCTACAAAACCGGAAAAGCACTCTACAAGTCAGCGGGTGACTTTGAAGAAGCAACCAAGCAATACGGTTTGATGATCGACAATTGCAATCAATGCCACACTGTGTTCGCCAAAGGTAAACACCAACTAAAAAAGTAAATGACCAAAGGCGGAATCGGCAGCAACCATGACAAACCGCCGCATTTGAGATTGTTGATTTAATTCGAAATTAAGCGGCAGCCATAGTAGCCCTAATGCATCCGCGAGGACGCATTAGAATCGAAGGCGGGCCACTAACGAGGGTTCAGCCTCGCTGACGCATTCGGGCAATGATTGTCCTCGCTTAACCGGTCACTAAATCAACAAACCGCCACGCGTCGGGTTACCGAAAAAGTCACAGCCTCGTTTGGGTACTGCGTCTCACGAATAGCACCGATTTGATTACCTCTCGCACTTGAAATCAAGGATTGCAATGAAGTTTCAATTAGCCACGATTGTCTTATTGCTGTTGTCCGTCGGGGTGGCGGAGATTGCAATCGCGGAAACTCCGCCAGAGACCGCTGAACATCCCAACATCGTCGTGATCCTCGTGGATGACATGGGGTACGGGGACGCCGGTTGTTTCAACTCAAATTCCAAAATACCAACGCCCAATATTGATGCCCTCGCGGCGGCCGGGATGCGTTTTACGGATGCTCATGCCCCCGGAGCGCTTTGCCATCTATCTCGGTACGGACTAATGACAGGCCGGTACCCGTTTCGCGCCACGTCTGAAAAATGGAGAATTCGTCCGTCCATCGAACCTGGGCAAGCGACGATTGCTTCGCTACTTAACGCACAAGGTTATGCGACCGCGATGGTAGGCAAATGGCATCTGGGGTTTGATGAACAGGGCTACGACCGCCCATTGAAAGGCGGCCCAACAGACGTTGGGTTCAAGAGTTTTTTCGGGATCAGGGCGTCGACTGACATTCCGCCCTACTTCTACATTCGAGGTGATCGAGCGGTCGCTGCACCAACGGATCAAATTGAGGCCAACAGCTCGGAGGGCTGGACGCAAATCCAGGGAGAATTTTGGAGGGCCGGTGGGATCGCTCCAGACTTGGAGCTCAAAAATGTCTTACCGCGGTTTACCGAAGAGGCCATCCAAGTCATTCAGTCGCACTCGGACTCCGGGACCCAGCAGCCACTCATGCTCTATCTCGCTTACCCAGCGCCGCATACGCCTTGGCTGCCCGCCCCCGAGTTCGCGGGGAAAAGCGAAGCGTCGATGTACGGCGATTTTACGAATATGGTGGACGCAAATATTGGAAAAGTCTTGACTGAACTCGACCGACAGAAAATGGCTGATAATACGATCGTGATCTTTAGTTCTGACAACGGCCCCGTTTGGTACGAAGCAGATGTCAAGCGATTTGATCATGATTCGTCGGGCGGCCTCCGCGGGATGAAAGCGGACGCTTGGGAATGCGGGCACCGGATGCCGTTCATTGTTCGCTGGCCTGGGCGAGTCAAGCCAGGTGCCGTTTCCGAGCATTTGATTTGCTTTACCGATCTATTGGCTACGTTTGCCGAAATAGTGGATGTCGAGTTAGCCGCAGACGCCGGTCCTGATAGCTTTAGTTTCCTGAGTACGCTGGTTCCGCCAAGTGGCAATCACAGCCACGATGCTTGGCCCCCGCGTAAGAATTTGGTGATCGCCGCTCGGGGTGTTCACAGCGTCCGGGATGGCGATTGGAAGCTAATTACGGGCCTCGGCTCCGGCGGATTCTCCAAACCCGCAAACGTCAAGCCGGTGCCCGGTGGTCCAGTCGGTCAGCTCTATAACTTAGCCACGGATATTGGGGAAACCAACAATCTCTACAACGAGCATCCAGAAGTCGTCAAGTCGCTTAGGTTGCAGCTCGAAGAAGTGATCAAGTCAGGACGAAGCCGCTAGAGTAGAAGGCACAGGCTCTGTGCCGTCCGCTACACATTCCACGCGAAACCTCCCGCGGGGCCCGCCGAAAAATTTGACACAAAAGCCCTAGATCACGCCTGATTTCACCAGTGTGTCTTGACTTCATGGCCGCCAATAATTATCACTTATAGGCAGCCCTGACCGCGACCATCTACCGTGCGACCGATTGATATGAACCACTCTGATTCAAATGCCGATTCTGGCCAAAATCCAGAAAATCAAGAAGCTTCCAGCTTAGATACTTCCAACTCTGAATCGCTTGAATCCTCCGTTCGCGCCACATTTGATCAACTCGGCTATCCTCAATTGAATTCGATCGAGTGCAGTGTGGTCGGCGATATCATGCTACTTAGTGGAGAGTTGAGCTCTTTTTACCTTAAGCAGGTGGCTCAATCTGTGGCCGTTAAGATTCCCGGGGTCCGGGAAGTTCGAAACGAAATCCAAGTTCGATAATTCTTTCGAATGATGCGGACTCTATTTT
>JBLINZ010000427.1:0-5481 GCA_047639375.1 Mariniblastus sp.
TGGAATGATGTAAAGCAAAATCCCCATGGTTCCCAGCCAGAAATGCCAAGTCGCTAGTTTGGTGCTCCAGAGTTTCGTCTGGAAAATTCGTGGCAGCATCCAGTACAACATGCCAAACGCCATGAAGCCATTCCACCCTAACGCTCCCGAGTGAACATGGGCAATGGTCCAGTCCGTGTAGTGCGACAACGCGTTGACGCTTTTGACGGACAGCAACGGGCCTTCGAACGTAGACATTCCATAGAACGTAATTCCAACGACGAAGAACTTAAGCACTGGGTCTTCAGCGACCTTGTGCCAGGCTCCTCGCAACGTCAGGAGTCCGTTGATCATTCCACCCCAACTCGGCATCCAGAGCATCAACGAAAATACCATCGCCAGCGAAGAAGCCCAGCTCGCGAGTGCCGTATAATGCAGGTGATGGGGGCCCGCCCAAATGTAGATGAATACCAACGACCAAAAGTGGATGATACTAAGCTTGTACGAAAACACCGGCCGCTCGGCAGCCTTGGGAAGGAAATAGTACATCAACCCTAAGAACGGCGTGGTCAAAAAGAACGCCACTGCGTTATGCCCGTACCACCACTGCATCATCGCATCTTGAACGCCTGCGTAGATCGGCACGCTCTTGAGAATCGCTGATGGCACGACCAAGTTATTGAACACGTGAAGAATGGCTACGGTCACGATCGTGGCAATATAAAACCAGAGGGCAACGTACATGTGCCGTTCGCGACGCTTGACCAACGTCATCATGAAGTTCACACCGAAAAATCCAACCCACACGAGTGCGATTGCAATGTCGATTGGCCATTCCAATTCGGCATACTCTTTACCCTGTGTGAATCCCATCGGCAACGTGATCGCGGCGGCGACAATGATTAGCTGCCATCCCCAGAAATGCAATTGACTGAGCTTGTCGCTCCACATCCGGGCTTTGCATAATCGTTGGGTGGAGTAGTAGACGGCCGCAAAAATGGCATTGCCGGCGAACGCAAAAATCGCCGCGTTGGTATGCACCGGACGAAGTCGGCCAAACGAAATGTATTCGTGAACCGACAACTGAGGCATGACCAGCAAGACCGCCACGAGCAAGCCTGCCAGAGTCCCGACGAGTCCCCACACGAGCGTGGCTAACGCAAACAGCCGAACGATATGATCGTCATACGAAAACTGGTCTAACTTTTGAGGCGGCAGTAACTGGCCTGCAGGGTCCGTGCCTGCAGCAATGGGTTCGTTCATAGATTGTTCTTCGAAAATGATTAGTTCATTCGCCTATAAGTCGCGTCGGCAGGACCAAGTGAGGACCACCGGCGTTTGATTTCAGATCTCTGACCTCCGACTTGAGGATCCGCCAATGGCAAAGGAACTTGCTCATTAACAACCGCGATCTATTTCGACGGAGAAAGCAAACTCGATGCCAATGCTTGAGATGCGACAAAAGTGTTTCCCAACGGCGCAAATCGCGGCCATCTAATACGGTTTAAGGGGACGCAAGAAATTCCCCGTGCGTTATGGCTCAAGTGGGGAATTGAGTGATCGAATGTCGAGCTGAAAACGAAAAAATAGGGATTCAAGATGAGGCTGTGACTTTTTTGGTAGCCCGACGCTTTAGGGCGGGTTGATTTAGTGAGTCAAAGGCGAACATGGTAGCCTGACGCGTCAGCGAGGGCGCATTACGATCGCAGGGGGCCTCTAACGAGGGTTTTGCCTCGCTGACGCATTCGGGCTATGAACGACCCACTTAACCGGGCATTGAATCAACAAGTTTGTTTGTTTTGAAGTTGCCCTATTTGGCTGTGTGGAGCGATATTCTGTGAAAGCTGCGGACATTAGTTTGCGGAAATTCGCTCCAAAATTGTTTCGTCGTGAAGGCCCGAGCCCTAGGCTGATGGCGGGTTGGAAAAGCCTTGGTATGCACCCCTAATGATGCCTTCGTAGGTCGGTGGGGCAAATATACGGGGCGAGCGATTTCGCACGTTGAGTCAGTCAGACGCCAGGCATGCGCTAATATCCGCACGTTTGAATGATGGAAATCGGCTCACCGGCAGGGCGTGTTCTGGATTCGCCAACTTGCAAGCGTTAAATCGAGCTACTACCCGGTCACTCCGAAACTCAATCGAAACTCCGGAGGGGGACAGAAGGCTGATATCCAAGGTTTACTTGCAACGCAACACAATCCAAAACCGACTGCCGGCTCCCAGTTCACTCTCGACGCCAAGTCGGCCCTTATTCTTTTCCACGATCGTCCGCGTGATAGAAAGCCCGAGCCCCATCCCGCGGGCCTTGGTGGTAAACAAAGGCTCTAGAACTCGACTCAAGTCATCAGGGGAGATACCACATCCGGTATCCGCGAACGAAAGCTCAACCTCTTCCCCTTCCGCCGACGCTGACACTTTAAGTGTCCCTCCGTCGGCCATCGCATCGCGCGCGTTTCGAATAATGTTTTCTAACGCGATCACGATCTGATTCTCATCAATCAACACTTGGGGAAGGTCCACGGGGAAAGCAAATTCCACGATCACATTCGAATCCAGCTCGATTGACTGGATTGTCGATCTTAAAATTGGTTCGATTTCAGCTGGGACAAGGACGGCTTCTGGTAATTTGGCGACGTCCTTCAAAGCCGTAATCACGTTATCAATTATGGTGACTTGGCGGTCGATGCGTTCCAAATGCTCTCGCGTCTTTTCCGGCGAAATCTGTTTGGCGTTCAACAGGTAGTAGGCGGAAGTCTTGACCGCATTGAGCGGATTTCGGATTTCATGTGCGATTCCGCCCGCAACTTTCCCAAGTGTCGAGAATTTTTCGTTTCTCACCAATTCGGCTTGGGCAGAATGTAATTCCTCGGTTCCAATTCGTACGCGATCTTCCAAGTGTGAATTGAGCTCATCCAGCTTTCGTTCGGCAATTTTTAGGTCCGAAATATCTCTCACCACCCCCGTAAACAACCTCCGATTGCCAAACGTGATTTCACTGACCGCCAAATGCATCGGAAATACCGAGCCGTCTTTCCGTTGGCCGGTGACCTCGCGTCCAATTCCAATGATTTTGCGAACGCCCGTTGTCAAATAGTTTCGAAGGTAGCCATCATGCTGTACCTGAAAATTCTGCGGCATCAGCATTTTCACATTTTGAGCAATCAGTTCAGTGGGCGAATAGCCAAATAGTCGTTCGGTCGCTGGATTGACCGATTCGATGATTCCCACTTGATCGATCGTAATAATCGCATCGACCGCGTTGTTGACGATGGCTTCGAGGCGAAGCTGTCGCTCGTCGGGATATTTTTCATGATCCGTTTGGGCGTCGGAAGTTTGGGCGTCGGAAGTTTGGGCGTCGGAATCGAGATGGGAACCGGAGTCCGGATCATCGGGTTCCGGTGAGTTGGGAATTGGCATTCGGCAAGCTATCCAAGCTGAGCTAGTACAAACTGTTAAAGGGGCCTACCCTCCGGTGGCATCCAGCGACTCCTTCCAAAGCTTGTGGGAAGTCGTTCAAGCGTTCTTGGCAGAAAGCCCGTGGGAGCCGTGGGCGATAAATGATACACTCTACGCTTAGCGACCAACATATCCGCTATCCTATTCTCTTCCGCTAAATGATTTTTTTGTTCTCGAGTTGGCATGCCAGGCAATATGTTTCGAATACTAATTGTTGACGATGACCATGATATTCGAACCAACCTTTCCGATATCCTCATGGACATCGGCTACGAAACCGACACGGCCGCTTGCGGTCAAGATGCAATTGCTAAAATCGAAAGCTGCCCCGTCGGCGATACTCTCTATGATTTGTGCTTGTTGGATTTTAAAATGCCCGGTTTGGACGGAGTTCAGCTTTACGAAAAGATTCTCGTTCGTAGCCCAGGACTCAAAGCCATCATGATTACCGCGTTTGCAGGCGAAGATGGAATTCAGCGTGCCAAAGACGCGGGGACTTGGAAGGTTCTCAAGAAACCGATCGATATCCCAGAATTATTGACCATCATTAGCGATGCCCAAGGCTGAGTTTCCGGCGGCATCCACCCCCTCGCTTACGGCGCGTCGTTTGCACTTATTTAACCAATTGTTTTTCATGATAATGTTTTTTATCCAACGATTCGGAGCATCCGCCGATATGACTGGAGCATGCCCACCACCGACTGCCCAGCGCCCTTGTAGCAGTTGAAAACCGGAGTCTAACGTGCCAAGCAAATTTTCGATCCTAATCATTGAAGACGACGACGATGCCCGCTCCAACATGGAAGACATTCTGTCGCTGGACGGATACGAAATCGTCACGGCATCTCACTGTTTGCCCGCGATCAGGGCGATTGAAAGCCGGCATTTCGATGCGGTGATTGTCGATTGGCGACTTCCCGATGGCAGCGGCCGAGAGTTGATTCCGATTATTAAACAGGAGATTCCCAATTCTCCCATCGTGGTGGTGACTGGGATGCGTGAATTTGACACCGCAGTGTCCGCGCTCCGAAGTGGGGCCTACGATTTTCTCACGAAACCAATCAATCCTGACGCCTTTAGAATGTTGATTAGCCGAATTGTCGAACGAAAAAGCCACCTTGTTGAAATTGAATCGTCTCAAAAACGGCTGGTCGCCAACGAACGCTTGGCCGCGATTGGCCAGATGGTCGCTGGTTTGGCTCATGAAAGCCGAAACGCATTCCAGCGTAGCCACGCTTGTTTGGCGGAATTGACGCTGGACCTCGAGTCCATGCCTGAGAGCCTTTCGCTAGTTCACAAAGTCCAAAAGGCGTTGGACGATCTTAATTTCTTGCTGGAAGAAGTCCGTGAGTACTCGGCGCCGATTATCCTTGAGCGTCGACAAATCAATCTCGGGGAACTCGTGACCGAGACTTGGCAACAAATTTTGGATGCCAAGCAAGCGGTCGCGCCAGAGTTTTCGATTTCGGTCGCTTCGAACGTTCCACCCAGCTGCTATGTCGACCGTGAGCGATTAGGGCAGGTGTTTAGGAACCTACTTGAGAACGCGAGATTTGCTTGCCAATCTCCCGGGAAAATCCAAGTCGAAATTGAGGCAGTCGAGTCGCCGGTGCCCGCTCAACCAACGCTCTCCGTTTCCGTGCTCGACGACGGTAAAGGCGTCCCTGATGACTATCGAGACGAAATTTTCCATCCCTTTTTTACCACCAAGACAAAAGGCACGGGGCTTGGACTTGCTATTTGCCGCCGCATCGTCGAAGCCCACCAAGGCCAATTGGTCGTCGTGGAGCACGCCGGAGTTGGGGCCAAGTTTGTCGTTTCGCTTCCCCTGAAGCAACGACGTCCCAAGCACGCTTGAGGCTGTCATGCCAGACGGACAAGTACCCACCCCGTGCGAAACCGCACATTCAAGCCTGATTTTGAAGTTGCTCAATTCCTTGTCGCGGCGAGTTAACGCCAGATTTCGAGCTCAGGAAGCGATCTTCTCTTCTTAAACTGAGATTTTTATCTAGGCGTCGTTCGGCACAGTTCTTGCTTAAGATAT
>JBLINZ010000428.1:0-5476 GCA_047639375.1 Mariniblastus sp.
TCGCTGAACTCTTCTGCGTTGGTCATGAAGAACGTTTGAATCAAGCTATTGATGATCCAGATCGTTCCCAAGAAGATAAAGAATTCGTCTTCGTGCCAGCCGGTCCCACGTCCGATCTCGCTAGTGTGGGTGTAAATTAATTTGAACAGTCCCCAGTTCATGCCTGCCCATGACATCGACGAAAAACATTGCAAGATGAAATTCATGCGAAACGACATATCTCGAATCAGCGAATTTCTTGCGAATGTCAGGAAGACTTTTAGGTAGTTCGGATGCACGGTCGGGATGCCAAAGGTTGTTGGGAATCGCTTTTTCTGGAGACTGATTTTGGAACGCTATCTAACCGCCGTAGCCGGAGTATCGTTTGATCCCCTTCCACCACAAGACCCGGGACAAAACGATAAAAAAGATGACCCATGAAATTTCGACCATCAATCCTCGATACATCTCTGGCCCCTCGACTTTTCCTAGAAACACCGCCGCTGGAAAATAAGCCAAGTACTTAAATGGCAGGAATTCAACGAGGCCTCGAATGTTGTAAGGTTCGGATGGAAGAAGTTCCAAGGGGAACATATGCCCGGACAACAGAAAGTTCAGGAGCATATAGATGAAGGTCAACGAGGTGACTTCCAGGAACCAGAATCCGATCAGACCGATGCACGATTCCAAAAAGAACCCCAGCAGAAACGAGAAAATTAGCGATAGGAAAAATACGCACAGCACATCGGGGCCCGGCCATCCGTCGACAAAGAAATCACCGCACATATAAAACACGAGGGCGAACGGAAGCGTTGCGATCAAATAATAAACCAGCTTGTGGGCGATTCGCTGCATTAACAAACAGCCCTGCATGTCGACGGGCTGGATCAGGAATTTCTTGATTTCGCCGTTTCGGATCTGATTCGCAATGCCGCTGGTCAGCCCGGGCATGCTGGAAAACGCTCGGCTAATAATGACCAACAAGTAATAGGCAACCATGTCGCCGTATTTGTAGCCAGCGATCTCGCCATTAAGGCCGCCGGCTGTGTCGGCTGAACCCGCCGTCGAAATGACGTCGTAGATCGCCCACCAGAGAAAAATCTGAGTCAACGTCGGGAGGAAACGCATCAACGTTCCCAGCATAAAGTCGGCTCGGTAGACCAATCGCTCGTTGATCGAGATCTTGAAAAATGTCCACCAAGTGAAGGCGGATTCAAGCATCGAATTGTTGGCTTTGGTGTTCAGGGGAGTTTCGCTGGATTGAAGACGGGTGAAAATTGAAATTGAATCTAAACTGGCTCTAGTAATTCACAGGACGCGGATTCTCGCTGCCCATTAACTTGGGTGTTCCCCTGCCCCGTCCATCGACGCTTGATCTCGGCGCATGTTGTCTTTTTCGGCTTCGAAAAACACATTAGAAATGACTTCTTCCAGCGGCGGATCTTCGACGACGATATCGTCGACCGCATGGACCGCGAGAATCTGACTCAGGACTTTGCCGACCTCGTCTCGAGCCACCCGGAATTTTATTTTCGGAGCGTCGATTTCCATGACGTTGGGAAGGGAATTCAACGAGTCGAGTGATCGAGTTTCGGCCAGCTGCAACGTCACGATTTTGTCGCCGCTGAATTGATCGACAATGTCTTCGAGTGATCCGTCGTGGTAGATCGAGCCATTGGCGATAATCACCACGCGCTTGCAAAGCGCCTCGATGTCCTTCATGTAGTGACTGGTCAAAACGATCGTGTTGTTTTGTTCTCGTTGGTAGCCCTTGAGAAACTCTTGGATTTTGTGTTGAGCGACGACGTCCAAGCCGATCGTCGGCTCATCCAGAAACAGTACATCGGGTTTGTGAAGCAAGGCCGCGATCAACTCCATTTTCATTCGCTCTCCCAGCGAAAGCTCGCGGACGGGCCGGCCGAGCAATCGCGTCACGTCGAGCATGTCGGTCAGCTCGTCTCGCGTGCGTTCGAACTGTTCTTTGGGGACGCGGTAGATGTGTTGATTGAGCCGAAACGATTCGAGGGCGGGCAGATCCCACCAAAGCTGGTTTTTTTGTCCCATCACGAGGGCGAACTTGCGTCGGTATTCGTTTTCGCGTTCCCAAGGCACATGCCCCATGACGGTGGCTGATCCCCCGTCCGGATTGATCACTCCCGATAGCAGTTTAAGTGTGGTGGTTTTGCCAGCGCCGTTAGGGCCGAGAAACGCCACAAACTCGCCTTCTTCGACGGTCAAGTTGATGTCGCGGACGGCGTGAACTTCCCGGTACTCGCGATGAAATAACCCTTTAATCGAGGCTAGAACGCCCTCTTGCTTCTGATAGACGCGATAGGATTTCGATAAGTTTCTGATTTCAATGATTGGCATGACTCGGATTATAAATCGGTTGCCGTTGATTCAATAGACGGGAGGCGAACGAGTGACCGGGCACCGTTCTTGTCGCCCTGTCGCCTGCGGACAGGAATTCAATGAGTTGGCAGCCGGGTTTGGTGATTTCGAGGGGGCCCGTTCAAGCTGATTGAGGTTTTCGATAAACGTAATCAGGGTTACCATTTGGACTATGCCGGCGAGCATGTCGCCAGCGGCGAATCAACTAGGTGTGAGGCAACTTTGTGAATCCTAATGCGTTAAGAATCGGAATCGGTCACGATACCCATCGACTTAAACCCGGCGGGCCACTGCGGCTGGGTGGTATCGATATTGAGCATTCCCATTCGCTGGACGGGCACAGTGACGCTGACGTGCTACTGCACGCGGTCACCGATGCACTGTTGGGGGCGGCGGCGCTGGGCGACATTGGTGAGTTGTTTCCCAATACGGCTGCTGAGAACAAGGATCGAGACTCGGCCGAGCTATTGGCTTTGGCCGCGAAGCAAGTCTCCCAAGCAGGGTTCGCGATCGCCAATTTGGACTGCATCGTGTTCGCTCAGCTACCTAAACTCTCGCCTTACAAGCGGCAGATTGCCCAGCGGATTGCTGACGTCTTGGGCATTGAATCGAATCAAGTGGGCGTGAAAGCCAAAACGGGCGAAGGCGTCGGGCCAGTCGGCGAAGGACTCGCTATGATGGCCCAATGCGTGGCTTTGCTTTACCGTCATGACGATTGCTGAGGAGACTAAGTGAATGGCCTAGAGGCCATCAACAAAGTTATCAGCAAAATATACGAACTGTGATTCAGTCGATCGCTCCATATTTTTTGAGTTGAAATTATTCGTGAATGAACAAGGCGAAATTCGAGTTCTGGGAATCGATCCCGGTCTGAACATTACGGGCTACGGTGTCGTCTCAGTTCGGGATTCGCAGATATCGGTGGTAGAAGCAGGCGTGATTCGGAGCAAACGGTCTCATGATTTGGGCTCGCGTTTGAAAAGCATTCATGATGGCATCCTAGATGTGATGGAATCGCTCAAGCCAGATTGCGTTGGATTGGAACAGCTTTATAGTCATTATGCTCGGCCACAAACGGCAATCATCATGGGCCATGCACGCGGCGTGATTTGCTTAGGGGTGGCCCAGCATGGATTGGAAGTTCACAGCTACGCTGCGACGCAGGTTAAGAAAGTCTTGACGGGAAACGGTCGGGCTCCCAAAATCCAAGTCCAGCTGGCGGTGGCTCGTCAATTGGCGTTGCCCGCTCCTCCCGAGCCAGCCGACGTGGCGGATGCATTGGCGATTGCGATTTGCCATTATTATTTAGCGCTTCGCCCGACGATGTTGACCTAACCCACAGGGTGATCCGGTCGCAGGCTTGGGAAGATTTTAAAAACCACATAGACACTGACAAACACCACCGTGAAGGCACGACATTGATTACCAAATTTTCAGGCTTACTACTCGCGTTATCGGATACTTCTGCCACGATCGGGGTTGAGTCATTTGAGTACGACGTGTTCGTACCAGATTTCACGCGGCGGCATTTGCAATTGCATCTGAACGAGACCGTCAGTCTTTATACGATTCAATACATCGATGGGAATCCGCAAAAAGGCGGTCGTATGACACCCCGGTTGGTCGGATTCAATAGTGAGATCGAACGGCAATTTTTCGAGCTGTTTTGTTCAGTGCCGGGACTCGGAGTCAAGAAAGCGTTGCGGGCGATGGTTCGGCCAGTCAAAGACATCGCTCATAGCATCGAACAGCAAGACGTAAAATCTTTGACGACGATGCCAGGGATTGGACCGGCGATGGCGGAGAAAATTGTAGCGCAGCTGCGACGGAAGATGGCCAAGTTCGCGTTGCTAGTTCCTCAAGACGTCGGCGATCCGGAAGCCGCGTTGGAGAGAAGTATTGTCGATGAGACCTATCAAGTTCTTTTGGCGTTGGGGCACAACGAATCCGACGCACGTGGTTTGCTGGAACAGCCCGTTGCGTCAAAGAAAAAATTCAAAGACGTCGAGGCGTTGTTGCAAGCGGTCTACGATCAATCTAGCAATTGAGGTGATGTGCTCTTTGACGGTGAGGGGCTGAAGTGGAATAGGACTCCACACGGATTCCAACCTGTCATTTCTGCAGGCTACCAAGTTTGTTGCTAGATACGCGATTTTGATCGGCTGTCTACCATTGCTTGGCACCGAGTAATAAAAAAACGCCGTCTGATTTCAGACGGCGTTTTTTATTAGCACTTCGTTTGTCGAGCGTCGATTAAAAGACGTCGGTCAAGAATTGATGACCCATGTGGTATCGACGAGGTGTTGGGTAGTAATTGTGCCACTGTCGGTTGTAGACAGGGACTCGCATTTCTTTGGGGTAACGATGGTACAGGCTATCGGCACTGCGGTAGTAATCATTGCCCCAATAGTTTTGGGGATAGGTTACATACGGGTAGTGATAGAATCGGTCCATGTTTTGTGAACCTTGCTGCCCCCATTGGGCGCCGTAAGCGGGTTGCTGGGCGTTGGCAGTTTCTGATTGATTAAACGCAGCGAACGCACACACGCAAATCGCGGCAATAAATAGACGACGGATCATGGAGTTCTTCCTCCTCGTGAAGGTGCGACAGAGGCACCACGAATGATTGGTTTCGGGTCTTCAACCGTATTTGAATCGGCAAATGGACCAAGCGGCATTAAAGGATTGTTCGACAATATCCGTGCAAGAGTGCCAGCAGGGTGAAATCAGGCCGCAAAGTCTACCTAGGCTTCGCAACAGGAACGGCCCCGAGCGCGACTCGACGGAATTAGGGCTTGTGGATTGAATGCCCGGTTAAGCGGCAGGCGATCGTTAAGCGGCAGGCGACAGCCATGGTAGCCCGAATGCGTAAGCGAGGGAGAGCCCTCGTTGGTGGCTTGCCTTCAAGGGGCAATTGCCCTCGCCAACAAACGTTGAGCGCTTGGCCAAGTCGCCTGCCGGCTAATTGTTAATCGTTAAACGATCTATTGTCTCGCATTTAAGATCGGCAAGCCCTTCCGTGTCGGATTTTCAATCAAGTTACCGCCTCGTCGGGTTGGCATGCTTCGGGGCAGGTGGCGAGCTCCGGATTGACCTCTAGCCGGGC
>JBLINZ010000429.1:0-5454 GCA_047639375.1 Mariniblastus sp.
CTCAGCCCCGATCACAAGATAGGCGGCCATGATTCCGGGCAAGACAAGAATCAACGGGGCCAAAATCTTAAAGAACGCCGCCAGCAAGACGCCTTTTTGGCCCTCCGCGAGATTCTTGGCTCCAAACGTCCGCTGAATGATTTGCTGGTTCGTACACCAATAGAAAAAGTTCAACAACAACACACCTGTGAATAGGGTCGGCCAGTGCGTGCCTTCATCGGCCTTGCCCAGCGACTGAAACGCGTCTGGATCCGCGGCTTGGATCTTTTCAAACGCTCCCATAAAACCGCCTTCATCCCCGGCAACCACTCGAAGCGAGAAGAATGTGATCATCAAACCGCCGATCAGTAGGCCAGCCCCATTGAACGTATCCGAAACCGCGATGGCTTTCATCCCGCCCCAAATTGCATACGCACCACCCAGCACCGCGATCAAAATAATGACGGCCCAAATCGTTTTCAGTTCCGCCACTTGACGCATCGCTTCAGTCACATTGCCATCGGACGAGTCTAAAAATCCGAGCATGGTTTCCAAGTCCAGCATTCCGTTCAATCCTCGGGCACCGAGAAACAACACGAATGGGAGCAAGATCAGCATGTACGCGATAATAAATATCGCGGCAGTGACAGCGCGCACAGAGCGACCATAACGCTCTTCGAGAAACTGAGGAATCGTGGCAATTCCGGACTTCAGATAGCGAGGCAAGAACACCAAAGCCAAAATCACCAGCGAGAACCCTGCGATGACTTCCCAGCACATCACAGACAGCCCTTCATTGAACGAACCAGCATTGAGTCCAATCAGCTGCTCAGTCGAAAGATTGGTCAACAACAATGACCCAGCGATAAAGATTCCAGTCAGCGAGCGGCCCGCCAAAAAGTAGCCTTCATCTGTATCGATGGCCGTGCCTCGAGTGAACCACCAAGTCAACACAGCGACGAGTGCGGTAAAAAACAGAAAGGTTGCAATGGTCATGGTAATTCGATTGTGGTCAAGAATTCATGGCAAGGGGTGCCGTAGATCGTAACACACTCTGGGCCCTCGCCAACAGAGCCTCGCGATCGAATCGCGTCGTGGCCTCGGCGGAGAAAAACGAAGTTGGCTTGAGGATCTTGATCGCGACGTTACGGTTCAACCTAAGATCATGGGCCAAATAGACGCTGGCAAACCCGCCTTGCCCAAGTAGTTTCTTAATTGGAAAACGACCCATCGATTGAGGCGGCGAACTCGCAAATCCAGATCTTGATCGAGAGCCCCCAATCGAGTCAGTCGTCTCGATCATCGTTTTGCCTTTTGTAGACGCGCCGTATCAGAAGACGGAAGCAGTTCGAACGAGTTGACGTCAAAAAACTTTTCCACGAGTAAAACAGGCTAGCCAAGTTCACGAACGACCTTTTCAATCAACGCCTTGGTCTTCTGAATCCCTTCGATTGGCTCAATCTCATGGCCTTCAAATTCGATCCCGATGTATCCCTTGAATCCACCCTCTTTGGCAATTTTTAACATTCGTCGGAAATCAACATTCGACTCGTTGCCTTGGTCGTCAAACGATTTGGCTTTCGCACACAGCACTTTCGCAAACGGCATCATCTCAGCCACGCCCTGATAGGGATCGTACTCTTTGAAGTTTTGAAAATCAGGCAACGTTCCACAGTTATCCAATTGGACACCCGACATGACGTCCGCCAACCACTTGCCATTGCCTGAGTGCCCGCCATGATTCTCGACCAAGATTCCCATTTCATATTCTGCCGCAACGGCAGACAGAGCAGTAAGACCCTCAATCGCATGTTTTTTCTGTTCGATCGCGTCGCCTTTTTGGCGAGTATCGACTCGAATGAATTTTCCCCCCAGCGTTTTGGTTGCCGCTAACCAGGGACGATAGCCTTCAATCGCTTGCTGCCGAATTTTCGCTTGTGGAGAATCAATCGCCGGCTTGCTGCGACAAAGCATCAACGTGTTGACGGCTCCCAGATCGTCACACCGCTTACGAAGTCGCTTGAAGAACGCCGTGTCGTCAACTTTGTCTTCCATATGGCCGTTGAAGTATTCCAAGGCTTTGATGCCGGTGCCCTCCACCACGATCTTGGGAAAATCCTCAATCTTGAGATCGCCGGCGCGAAGCTGCTTGTTGAACGAATACTGCTGAACCGCAATCTTCAACCATGGCTGATTCGAATTGCTTGCCCTCGGCAGCCATGACGTTCGCGAAGCTGCCAGGATGCTTGGTGTGTATAAAGCGACTCCAGTTGCCACTCCCAATTTTAGAAGTTCTCTTCGTTTCATCTCAATTCCTTTTGTGTAGTTGCTTCTGAATGATTGGTCGCTGGTTGAACGCGATGATCGTCTGCGGGAGCGCCGGTGTAATCCTCCGATTTCATCCAAGCTAAATCGGACCAGTATCCGGTATCGTTAGTTTGGGCTGCTCCTCGCGTCGTCCGGCCGTTACAGACGATTTTGGTGATCATGCTTTCGAGAGACTTCGCAATCTCAGGGTGATCCGAAACAACGTCATTCGTTTCTCCTGGATCCGCGGTCAAGTCATATAGTTCCTGCTTCTTTTTCTTGTGAGGCAAGACAAGTTTCCACTTACTCTTGGTGATCGCAAACTGTCCGTTGGACGCATGGTTGACTAACGGCAAGCGTATTCGTCTGGAATCAGCGTTCGAAAGCACGTCGGCAAAACTCTGGCTATCCTCCCCCGCTGCGGCTGGCAATTCTACTCCCACCAATTCCGCAATGGTTGCGATCAAGTCGACTTGGCCAACCAGCCCATCGAAACTCCGCCCCGGTTGTTGAATTCCACCCGGCCAACGAATCATGAACGGCACGCGATGGCCGCCTTCATAGATATCGCGTTTGCCACCCCGGTAGTTAGCATTACTGTGATGTCCGAATTTTTGAACTCTTTGTCTCCACGAGTTCTCTGGACCATTGTCGCTGGTGAACACCACCATCGTGTTTTGGTCGAGCCCTGATGTCTTCAGGAAATCCAAGACACGGCCGATATGGTGATCGGTTTCGATCACAAACTCACCGTATCCTCCACACTCGCCCCGGCCCCAGAATTCCGGCAGCGGACTAACGGGATAGTGTGGCGAGGTATACGGTAGATAGACGAAAAACGGACTCTTGCTAACCGCACTCTTTTTGGTTTTGTTCTCCACCCGATTTTTCATCCAAGCGATGGCTTTGTCGGTAAACCGAGTCAGGCATTGATTGTCGATAAAGTCCGGGGCGACTTCGAATCCGAGTTTATTCAACTCCTGTTTGGTTTCACCGGGAGTCGACTGGTAGGGTGGCATGATTCGATAATCGAGGTGCCGCTTATTCGGTTTCTTATTGGTAAAGAGGGTCGGTGGAACCTTCGCTTGACGACCTTCGAACCAAGCCAGCACTCCGTAGTTCAACGATGCCGGGATGCCGTAGAAATAGTCAAACCCCTTGTCCAGCGGCATGTCCGCGACGGGTTGCGACCAATCGCGACTGCCACGTTCGCCGGGAAAGTCCATTCCAAGGTGCCACTTGCCGACCATCGCCGTCTCATAGCCATTGGATTGGAGCATCGAAGCGATGGTCATCCGATCATCACTGATCAAACACTCACTTTCGGCGCCTAGCACACCAGTTTTCTTGACGGTTCGCCAGCAATAACGTCCGGTCAACAAACCGTATCGTGAAGGCGTGCAAACCGTATCGCTGCTGTGCGCGTTGGTAAATCGAATCCCTTCACTGGCCAACCGATCCAAATTCGGCGTCTTGAATTTGGAATTGGGATTATAGCAACTGGCGTCGCCAAACCCTTGATCGTCGGTGTAGATCACAATGATGTTTGGATCATCGGCGAACCCGACTTGTGGAGAACCCAACACGATCAAGCATGACACGATCAACAGGAACTGTTTCACAGGATCCTCCAGGAACACAAAGTGCGGACGAACACCAAAACGAAGTTGGCATTATAGACACTTTCATGATCCCGGAGGGCTAGAAATCATTGTGGCGTCGCTTTATCTTTCTCGATCAGTTCTTCAATCGCATTTTTCAATTTCTCTTCGAGGTCATTGGAATTACCCACGCCTAAAAACGCGATCTTTCCCTGAGGATCGATGATGACCGTTTGTGGAACGGAAGTCACATCGAACTGTTTGCTAATTTCGCCAGAATCCAAACCAACAGGAATATTCAACACTCGGGCCTTGAGAAATTCCTTGCTGGCGTCGACATCTTCTTCGAGATTGATGGCCAAGAACGCTACTTCATCCGTCGAAAAATTAGCGATCGCGTCTTCCATTTGTGGAAGTGCTTTCACGCAAGGACCACACCAAGTCGCCCAAAAATCCAACACGACGACTTTGCCAACCTGTGACTTCAATGAAAAACTCTGGCCATCCACCATCGGCACGGTGAACGACTTGGGTGCGGTGCCAATCAGTGGGGAACCGCTGCCGAACGTCATCTCGGATCCGGGTTGGCTATTGGAACCGGCCACCATCTTGGAGGCCGGAGCCAGCGTCGCGACCCAATCTGAGTACGGCACATCGGTGGCTTGCGTCGCGAACGAACCAAATCGCAATTCATAGATCTGATCAAAAGAAATATTGTGACCTGCCCCCACGAACGATACCAGTCCTCAACTTAGAGTATCCAACTTCTCTAGCAAGCCGTTTTTAAATTGAGCGTAGCGAAATTTGAAAAACGGCTTGGCATCATCGTCTCGGGTGCGGGCGAGCGGTATCCTAATGAGCTGTGTGGACGCACCTGGTTGTAATGTCTTCTCCATCGTTCGATCAGCACCTAAGCTTCGGTCAGCGTATCAAACCAATCAAGTTTCAGTAGCTCGTCTCCGAACTTCCCGTTGAATGATTCGATGTACCCGTTCTCCCAAGTGCTGCCCGGGGTAATGAATAAAGTCTTCACGTTGACTTGTTCAAACCAGTCTCGAACTTTGTGGGAAGTAAATTCCGCCCCGTTATCGCTTCGGATATAGTCAGGTGTTCCCCGACTACAAAACAGTTCGGTCAAGCGGTCAATCACGCCCTCGCTGTTGAGGCGGCGTTTGACGTCGATCGTCAAACATTCGCGGCTGTGTTCGTCGATCAAGGTCAACATCCGGAGCGGACGTCCTTCACTCGTTTGATCGTGAACGAAGTCATAACTCCATACATGATCTCGTCGCTGGGGTCGCAAGCGAATACAGCTACCGTCGTTCAACCACAAGCTTCGTCGTTTTGGTTGTCGTTTTGGGACTTTGAGCCCTTCTTGACGCCAAAGGCGTTCAACGCGTTTGTGATTCACTTTCCAACCTTCCCGATGGAGTAATGCAGCTACACGGCGGTATCCTTATCTTCCATAGCCGGTCGCCAAGTCTACGATCCGTTTCAATAGTCTCGGCTCGTCGTCCGCCACACGGCGTTGCCGCCGCTGGGTCGAACGAGGCTGGCCAATCACTTG
>JBLINZ010000430.1:0-5421 GCA_047639375.1 Mariniblastus sp.
CGGCAGTCATCGTTGTTTCTGTGGCCCCAGCACTGGGGGTCTTCTGGACGCTTGGCTTGATCCAATTCTTTGGCTTCCAAGACAACCCGTTCAACGACGTCGTGCTCCCTGTGCTCGTGAGTCTCGTCGGGCTGACGGATGGAGTGCACTTGATGGTTCAGATTCGCAAACTTCGAACGGAAGGAGTCGCTCCACGCCAAGCGGCTCGTTTGGGGATCCGACAAGTCGGGTTGGCCTGTGCACTTACTTCTTTGACAACCGCAATTGGTTTTGGGTCTTTGGCATTAGCGGATCACCGCTTCGTTCAGGAGTTTGGGTACTGCTGCGTCATCGGAGTGGTTGTTACCTTCATTTCTGTCGTCACCACGATTCCGCTAATTTGTTCAACTTGGCTGGGTAAGTTTGTGCAGGTCGGCCAAGGCAAAAGCTTGGTCGACAAAAACATCGGACGGATTGGCGGACTGGTGAATTTCGTCTTGCCGCGCAGTAACTGGATCAGCTTGCTGGCGATCGTCTCAACCATTCTGTTTATCCTCGTTTCATTAACGCTTCGGCCGGATGAACGAAAATCGAACAATCTTCCGCCAAACTCCGAAGCCGCGATCGCGATGAAAAAACTTGACAAAGCGCTCAACGGTCTTGAACCGGGCTCTGTCAATTTGATTTGGTCCGACAGAGTCCCCAGCAATTCCCCCGAAGTTATTACGGTGATTGGAAAGATCGACAAGCTTCTTGAAAACGAACCGCTTCTCGGGAATCCACTCTCCATTCGCAACTTGATTGATTCGCTACCTGGGGATGGGGAGGCGGAAGACCGGATGTCGATGCTGGAATTGCTTCCGCCCCCGATCAAGCGTGCTTTTTACACCCCCGAAAACAGAACCGCCGATGTGATTTTTCGCGTTCAGGACCGCGGCATCGCCGAGTACGACGAGGTTTTTGCGAAACTAAATGACGGCATCCAAACGATTCAATCAGAGCACCCAGAGTTCACGTTGAAGTTGGACGGTGAAGCAATTTGGCGTTGGGAGAACCTCTATCAAATCGTGATCGACCTCGCGACAAGTTTAGGCGTCGCGTCCCTGATAATTTTTGCAGTTCTGGCAATTGCGTACCGCTCAATCCGAGTTGGATTGATCTCAATCGTCCCAAACATGTTCCCACTTGCCACGGCAGGTGTTTACCTGGTGGTCACAGGCCAATCGCTGGAAGTCGTAACTGTCTGCGCATTTACCGTTTGCCTTGGGATCGCGGTCGACGATACGATCCATTTCCTGACTAGATACCAAGAAGAGAAATCCAAGACGGACGACCAAGAGGCTGCGATCTACAACGCGTTCAGCGGAGTTGGCACGGCGTTAATCATCACGACCACCATTCTGGTCGCAGGCTTCTTCACGGTCTTATTAAGCGAATCACGTGACCATTTCACGTTTGCCTCGATGGCGATCATCACCTTCTCAGCCGCCTTGTTCGCCGACCTGGTTTTTCTGCCAGCGATGCTGAAACAGTTTGATGCTAAAACCAAGCCACGAAAGAACTGACAATCACGTTGGACAAAGCGGGCCGAACTCAGACAGCGTGACGGCGCCTGTTGGTTTGAGAGTTTGTGTTAACAGGAAACGTTTTTTTCGTCGTTGTTCTACTGGTTACCACAAAGAGAGAACTCGCGTCGTTGCAGTGCTTGTGGTGTGGCAAGTTATTCCGGTGGCGAGGCTTGGTTGAGGTTGTCGTGCCATATGCGTCTGACAACCACCATTGAAATGTTGGATTTACATTTTCCTCTTGATCTTTTTTCGTTGGAGGCGACTCGAAGCCCGCAAATTCATTTTCGTCAAATCCGATAGCGAGCAAACGCAAGAACTCCATTGGTTTTTGGGCCGGAACGTAGATCGCATCTCCCTCAGAATCAAGGTGAACGATGGGTTCGGAACCATCAGCCGACCGCCAGATACCGACCTGCGATTGTGGAATGAAGCACGGACCAGGCGTACCCTCCAGCTCACCCAATGAGATTTGAACATCAACGGCATGGATAGGTAAAAATCTGCCGCAGTCTAGGCGCTCGAAATGGAGCCACGAACGACTGGGCCATGTAACCACACAATTGTCAAAGACATTTGCCAGCGTCATGAAACGCTGGCAATGTGGCCAGGCTGCTTCCAGGGTTTCAGGCGCTGAAATCGTTCGCTCAACGGGGGCGGATTCGAGTTTGGGCCAGCAGAAGGGCCAGCAGGTTTCGCGAACTGGGGAGTTTTGAGCGACAAATCGACATTGGCAGAGAATCGTGGGATCAGTCGAAGGACGAAGAAAGGTCCGGTAAAACCAATGTTGACCGAGTCTTTTCCAAGCTCCCCGTGCTTGATGCGTTTTGGAACTTTCTTGCGGTTCCAACGGTTGAACGAAAACAAATTCTGGCAACTTATTATCGCGTTGATGCCAATCGCGTAAACTTCAAGGATCGCAAAGCGGTCGACGACCAACATGGATGTGGATGCAAATTAGGAAATCGGTCCGGCGATCGTTGCTGTGTAAGCACAAAAAACTTTTGACTATCACTTGGTGGGGGACGGTGGTGACGCGTTTTATTACAACATTGCTTTTGGCGGCTAGTTTCCAGTTCGCCGGGTCTCAAGAATTGATTGCGCAAATCGATCTGCTCCCATTGAAACTGGTTGGGACGCAAAAATCGGAAATTGATCGCGTCGTTGAGCAAAACATTCAGCGCGGAAATATGGCGGGCTGTGTGGTTGCGATTGGCGATCGGCAAGGAGTTGTGTTTTTGAGATCGTATGGGCAGCGTCAGATCGAACCGACGCCGCAAGACATGACCATCGATACGGTCTTCGATTTAGCTTCTCTCACCAAGCCGATTGCTACAGCCACGTCGATCATGAAATTGGTAGAGCAAGGCAGAATCAACCTTGACGAACCAGCCTTCACGTATTGGCCCGAATTTGGTGCCAACGGCAAAGACAAGATTACAATCTGGCAATTGCTCACGCACCAAGGAGGTTTGATCCCAGACAATCATCTGCGCGAATACGAAGACGGCACTGCGAAGGCGCTTGAGAATATTTGCAACCTCAAACTAAACTCTGAACCAGGTAGCAAATTTGTCTATACGGACGTTGGCTTCATTGTCTTGGCTGAGATTGTTCGTCAAGTTTCCGGCAAGGACATTGATGTTTTTTCTCGCGAGCAGATCTATCAACCGCTCCGAATGGTCGAGACGATGTATCGGCCAGATTCTGGAATGAGAAACCGGGCGGCCACGACTGAAAAGATAGACGGGGAGTGGGCACGAGGGAAAGTGCATGATCCACGAGCGGCTCGAATGAATGGCATAGCCGGTCACGCCGGCTTGTTCTCGACAGCTGGCGATTTGTCACGTTTCGCTCGCATGTTGCTGGGTAGCGGATCACTTGATGGTGCTCAAGTGTTGAAGCCGGAAACATTTCGACTGATGACGCATCGCCAAAAAGTCTCGAGTGGTTTTCGAACGCTGGGGTGGGATTCGCTTTCGGGATACTCATCCAATCGCGGCGATTTGTTTTCGCAGTCAGCATTTGGACATGGTGGCTTTACGGGAACATCATTTTGGGTTGATCCAGAGCTTGATCTGTTCGTCATTTTATTGAGTAATCGCTTGCATCCCGACGGCCAAGGGTCAGTCAATTCAGTTGCGGGACGAATCGGAACAATCGCTGCTGCATCGCGGTTGAACGCCCGAGGGAAAGTCGATTCTGCGCCACAACCTGTGTTAACCGGTATCGACATTCTTGAACGTGATGCGTTCCGGCTGTTAAAAAACAAACGCGTCGGCTTGATCACGAATCAGACAGGTATCAATCGCGTTGGCAAGCGAACCGCGAAATTGTTTCACGAATCAACGGATGTGAATCTAGTCGCGCTGTTCAGTCCGGAACATGGCATCGACGGAACACTGGATGTTCGTGAAATTCTCAATACGGAAGATGAGAAAACGGGCGTGCAAGTTCTCAGTCTCTACGGTGAAAATCGTTCGCCTTCTCCGGAGAGTCTCAAAACAATTGACGTATTGGTTTTTGACATTCAAGACATCGGCACCCGATTCTACACTTACATCTCAACGATGGGCCTGGCAATGGAAGCGTGCGAGAACCAGGAGGTTGAGTTCATCGTGTTGGATCGGCCCAACCCAATCAATGGGGTTGATGTACAGGGGCCTGGAATTGAAATCACTGAAGCAGGCAGCTTCACTTCCTTTCATAACTTGCCGGTACGCCACGGGATGACCGTTGGCGAGCTGGCAAAGATGTTTCAAGTCGAACGGGGATGGGACAAGTTGAAACTGAAAATAGTTGAAATGGAAGGATGGGATCGAGCCCGCTTTTTTGATCAATCGGGACTTCGCTGGGTTAATCCGTCACCTAACATGCGAAATTTGACTCAAGCCTTGCTGTACCCGGGAATCGGCCTGCTGGAAACAACGAATCTTTCAGTTGGCCGGGGAACGGGTACGCCGTTTGAAGTGATCGGTGCTCCCTGGATTAACGAAATTCGATTAGCGCGTGGTCTTAACGAATTGAATTTACCAGGCGTTCGATTTATTCCAATTCAATTTACCCCGGTTACAAGCAAGTACAAAAACGAAGCTTGTCGTGGTGTGAACATTGTGGTCACCGATCGACAACAATTTCATCCGCTGCGAACTGGATTTCACATCGCAAACTATTTGGCAAACAATTACCACGCTCATTGGAAAAAGCAGGCCTATAACGGGTTGCTGAAAAATTCGCCTGTAGCCGACCAGATCACCTCGCCCGACGCTTCTCTGTCGGGAATCGCGGAACTCGCAAGCCCACAGTTATTTGAGAATCGTCGTTCAAAATTCTTGATATACGATTAGTCTGCCGGGCACGCCCATTAAAAACAGCCGCAAGATGCCGAGTTGGCGACACACTTTTCGACCGCCGTCAACATCTCGACACCGCTGCGATCATAGGCACAAAATGTTGTGCCGCACACTTGTCCAGCTTGTGAAATCGAGCCATCGTGCCTACCTTGGCTCTTTCTGTTGCACGAACTCCATCCGGGACGTACGAATGACACCGAACCGACATGTTCAGCCGTTGATAGATCTCTCGGGATGGGATCGGTCGCCCAAGAGGCATGAACCACTCGCCGGCCAGCAGAGTCTATTCGATCTCCAGACGCTGATGCCGATCGAACAGGCGTGCGGTGCCGACACAGCCCAACCGGGTGACCAGCGGGATCTCTTCGAAAGCGGACGCGATCTGCCCGGTGCCTCGGAGCGTGACCAGCATATAATCTGGGACGTGCCCTGATCGCATCGAAGTTCCGTAGCCCAGAGCGACTATACGTCGGGGCCATTTTGAAGTTGATGATTGCAAGTTAGCCTGATGTTTTCCGCGACCC
>JBLINZ010000431.1:0-5421 GCA_047639375.1 Mariniblastus sp.
ACCGCTTCCGAAAGTTGAAATCAACGTCTACGAAACTGATCAAATGGTTTCCAAGTACATCGATTTCCACTACGGTTCCCCCCAGCTAAATGTCCCAAACTTCCCTGTCGCCTGTATCGACCAAGTGGCTCAATATTTGACTGGAAAATCGACAAGGCGGGCTCTCGACATCGGTTGTGCGACCGCACGCTCCGCCTTTGAACTGGCAAAGCACTTCGACCACGTGGACGCAGTTGACTTTTCGGCACGTCTGATCGAGGCGCCTTCGAATCTAAAAAACTCTGGGATCCAGCGGTATGTTTGCCACGAAGAAGGCGAGTTGCTTAGCTATCGTGAAATTCGCATCGAAGATTTTGAAGGCTACAATGACGTCAAACACAAAATCGATTTCATGCAGGGTGACGCGTGTAACCTGGTAGAGAAATTCAACGACTACGATTTAGTGTTTGCCGGCAATTTGCTGGATCGGTTGTATGATCCAACTAGATTCTTGGAAACCATCAAATCCAGAATTCGCCCCGGCGGATTGTTGGTGCTAGTCTCGCCTCACTCGTGGACCGAGAAGCACACGCCGCGAGACAAATGGAATCGCCCAGTCGCTTTCACCCGAGTTTTCCTTGGTCAGTGGACCGCTTGACATCCCCTTCGCCATCCGCGAAACAAGTCGAAAGTTTCAGTATGGGATTTCGGAATTGACCATCTGGGAACATCAATCGGATAATCAGTGACAGGCGACGCGATGGCGGTGGAATCAAATGACCAACTGAACTTCCTGTCGGAACTCTTTGTTCTCGATGCGCCCAACACGAGCTTGCTGGCTGAGTACCCCTCGTCCAATAGTGACGAAACGGGCTTTCAAAATCGCGCGAGATTCATCATTAACGATCCCTTCCCGCCGCCGCGGAAAGAGCTCATGAAAATCCTTGGCCCGCATCACTTGATGTGCGGCTGGGGCCAACACCTACCAGTCAGTTCAGATATCAAACCTCCTCAATGGCTGCTTGACCATTGGCAGCGAATCTTTGGACCAACAGGCGTTCCGAACTGGCAATCCGTTGACAATGTTTCGAACGTCATCACGCTCTTTCCGCATGAGTCGATCGAGGCCTCTCGGCAGGCCGTGGACCCGGAGGTTAACTACGCGCTCCACTCCAAAGAAATTATTGGAGAAATTGACTGCCCCCAGGCTAGGATTCTGGACGAAGTTGTCGCGCCCTGCATTGTAAAGCTCACGCACGGATATGCGGGCCTGGGAAATTACTTCATTCGAAACGACTCTGATGCATCAAAAATGCGTCAGGAGCTCGATGAGTATTGGCCACAGGCAACGTTGGTAATCAACGAAGTCGTGGAGAACATCACGCATGATTATGGTGTGCAGTTTTATCTCCGCCGAAACGGCAGCATGGTCTGGCTGGGTTTCACCGAACAGCTCTTCGATGACAATGTACGCTGGTGCGGAGGAACGTTTTCAGCTGATTTGCAAACTCAATTGAAAGACGAGCTTTGTACGATCGTCGAACCGGTTGGCAAGCACCTTCACACCCGCGGTTATTTTGGTCTGGTGGGCATCGACATTCTTCGCGACCACCAAGACCAGCTTTACCTAGTCGACGTTAATCCTCGGTTGACGGGTATCTCGCCGTTCTTGATGGCCTCGAGGATTTTTGCTCGGGATGGATTGTCAGCAGGCATCTACCAAGCAAGCTGTCGATTCGAGGGGGTCGTCGAAGACCTCGTTGCACTGGCAGAAGAAATCCAAGACGCACGCGTTCTGGTCCTCAGCGGATTCGAGGAATCTGACCAGACTGGCAAACCGATTACCATTTGCCACCTCTCGGTAAGCTCCGAGTCTCAAGCAACCAACCAAGCGATCCTGCTCCGTCTGCTGGGAACGCCAGCCGTTCCAAATTCGTCTCACTGAGCGATTGTGGATTCCATTGAAAGCGATTCTAATCGCCCACTCGACTCATCCGCCAGCGGGACCGCGTCTCGCGTTTGCTCTTTCAGTCACCCGCCGCTCATCAACTCTGGCGCCACATCGTTTTGAAAACCAAATCACTTACAACGGGCTCGATTTCCAAGCACGTCCGGGACATGGCCTTGCCGTCGAGCATCGGCCTTTTTTTTCAAACGATGTACAACGTTGTTGACTCGTTTTATGCAGGGCAGATTTCGACGACGGCATTAGCTTCACTGGCTTTGAGCTTTCCCATTTTCCTGCTGATCATTGCGACTAGCGGCGGCTTGTCGCGGGGTGCGTCGGCATTGATTGCAAACGCCATCGGCAGTCAAGAAGTCGAAAAACAGCGAAGCTATATCGCCCAAAGCATGTCGCTGGGGCTCATCTTGTCGTTGACGGTTTCCGTGATCGGCATCTGGGTCGCACCAACCTTGTTTCGGACCCTCGGAGCCTCGGGAGAGGTCCTTGAGCTGGCCTTGGCATATATGAATCCGATCTTTTTCGGCGCAGTCTTTTTTCTCGTCAGCAGTTTGTGTAACGCGATTCTGATTGCCAACGGCGACAGTAAAACCTATAGCAAAGTCCTGATCGTGGGCTTCTTCTTGAACCTCGCACTAGACCCTTGGTTGCTTTACGGTGGCTGGGGCATGCCGGCACTGGGCGTGGCTGGGATCGCGTGGGCCACAGTGATCATTCAAGCCGCCGGTAGCCTATTCATGTTGACGACCGTCTTTCGGCAAGGACTGCTCACACTCCAGCCCTGGACAGATTTGCTACCCAAACTCGAGACTTATTGGGAAATCGCCCAACAGTCCGTGCCCGCAAGCTTCAACATCATGTCCGTTTCGCTTGGATTCTTCGTCACGACTTATTTCCTCAAGTCTTACGGAGAAGCAACGTTCGCGTCCTTTGGCGTGACCACGCGAATCGAACAAATCGCGTTGCTCCCCTCATTTGGTTTGTA
Source organism: Mariniblastus sp. (assembly GCA_047639375.1). GTDB lineage: Bacteria > Planctomycetota > Planctomycetia > Pirellulales > Pirellulaceae > Mariniblastus. The sequence continues at coordinate 2,928 of JBLINZ010000431.1, forward strand.
TGCCGCTATTATGGCGTTGGTTGGCCAAAACAATGGGGCAGGGAAACACGAGCGTGTCCGCGAGACCATGCGTGTCTGCAATCGAATTGGATTCGGGCTCGTTCTAGTTACCTCCAGCTTGATGTTCCTGTTTGCCGCGCAACTGATGCGAATATTCACGCCCGATCCCGAAGTCATCGAGATCGGCGTGAACTGCCTTCGAATTATCTCACTCGTCCAATGGTCCTACGTGATGACGTCAACCCACTTGGCGATGTTGCAAGCGATGAAGCGGCCAAGCTACGGATTCTTTGAGTCGATTCTTCGCAAAGTTCTGTTGCCGATGCCGTTCTTCGTATTATTCGTGACCTACCAACAAAGCGACATTGAGTTCGTGTGGTACACCATCGCCGGCACCAATGTCTTCATGACACTTTTCACCATCGCCTACGCACAATTCGTACTAAGAAACACAGGGACCTAGAACCGTCTCGCCTTCGGCTCGATGCGATTTACAAAGCCATCGTCTCCGCTGGCTACCTCTTGTCGCCTGCGTCTTTCAAAATTTGATCGATGGTCTGTCGTGAAACGGCGTGGTAACCAGAGCGAGCTTTTTTGTAAATCCCAGTCGCAATTTCAATCCCACCATCCGTCGAAACCAGCTTGGCGTAGAGTGGCTGCAAAAACTTACGACGGCCTTGGCTGGTCAGAAACTCTTCAAGCCGAATCATCCCCGGCTGGTAACCCGACCCGATCACGTGAAGCAACCAGTCGTGGGTAATTTCTGAATTACCCGATCCCGTAAACTTGAACTCAGCATCGAGCTGGGCCATCTGTTGGCCGCTCAACTTGTCCTCGAACGAGCGAAGAAAATGGTTCCAATGATGAGTCGTCCATTGGTCGGTTCCAAATTTCGTCTTGATCGCGTCAAGGGACGTTCCCGCGAGGAACTCTGCGGACGCCGAGGATGCTTTGGCCAAGGCTTCCGTTGTAACAGTCGGACAGTTTTCCGGCAGGCCAGGGGAGTAGACCCACGCTTTCAAATCCACCTCGTCTCCATTGGCGCTAAGGAACTCTTCGAGGTGAACCAGGAACCCTTCGGTGGTCATACTTTTGAACGCGTTTTCATCGAAGTACTTTTTCAGAAACGCGTCCCACTTCGAACGGCCGACTTTCTCTTCCAACATTCGGAGAAAAAAGTAGCCTTTGTCGTAGGCGATTGCGGTCATCCCGTCGTCCGGGTTTCGCCCCTTAAGATCGAGCTTCAACCAAGTATCGCGGGCTTTCAGCTCTTTGAGCTCAGCCAGCAAACCATCGAGCGTCAGCCTCGCCAACATCTCGGAATACTCGCGACCATAGACCGCCTCCATGATGCGTTGCTCGAAGTAAACGGTGAAGCCCTCGTTCAACCAAAAATCATTCCAGGTGGCGTTCGTCACTAGGTTTCCCGACCACGAATGAGCTAGTTCATGAGCGATCAACGCGACCAACGAGCGATCCCCTGCCAGGATCGTGGGAGTGGCGAACGTCAGACGAGGGTTCTCCATGCCGCCGAACGGGAAACTGCTTGGCAAAAAGATCACATCATATCGCTCCCAGCGATAAACGCCGTAGAGCGATTCAGCAGCACTGATCATCCGCTCGGTATCATTCAATTCCCAAACGGCCTTTTTTAGTACCGAGGGTTCAGCATAGACGCCGCTGCGTGGACCGAGCTTCTGAAACTTTAGATCGCCGACGGCCAATGCCAAGAGATACGACGGAATCGCTTGCTTCATCTGAAACTCATAAACGCCGCTTGAGTTCTTATCTTGAGGATTCGAGGCACTCATCACCGCCATCAACTGGGCCGGGACTTTGATCTTGGCAGAATAAGTCATGCGTACCGCAGGTGTGTCTTGGCAGGGCACCCACGTGCGCGCCAAAATGGCTTGCGATTGCGTAAATAAGAAAGGGTGTTTTTTGTCCGTGGTCTGCTCGGGGGAGAGCCATTGGACCGCTTCCGCGGAAGGCCGACTGGCGTACGCGATCGTGACCTTATCATCATTTGATCCATTCGCTGGATTCGCTAAATCGTTAAGCTCAATTTTCAGGGGCTGACCGAGCATGGAATCGTGCTCGCCCAGTTCCCACTTGAGCGGCAGGCCATTGACATCGGTGACGCTTGAGATGTCCAAGCCTTTGACATCAAGATACAACGCCTTTGAATTTGGCTTGCGATCGAGCGTGAGGGCTGCGGATCCGATCAGCTTCTTTGAGTCGAAATCAACATTGAGGTCCAAATGCAGATGCGAAATCGCGACTTCGCTCGGCCGAGCACAAGAATGCGGAAGCTCCTGAGCCACCACCGATTGGCTGGTCCAAACAAACACCAACAAGATGGCAGCCACACAGCTCTGAAACAAACGATTGGTTTTCATTTTGCAATTCATCAAATAAATCCGGGCTCGAATAAAGACAGTCTTCCCAATCCGTAATGATAACACAACGAAAGATCAGAGCATTCAGACTTTCC
>JBLINZ010000432.1:0-5415 GCA_047639375.1 Mariniblastus sp.
TTCGGAATCTTCTCGAGCCCTTCTTCAAGAAGCTTTTTGTTTCGAGAAATTCCACAGTGCTCCCACATGATTTTGCCAAGTTCCCGGTGGAACGATTGAGCCGATCGTGTGCCTTTGATGTTCATCAATTTGGTGATCTGTTCAGTGACCTGTTTTTCGACTTCCTTGAAAGCCGGGTGGTCCACACTGACTTCGCTTGGCTCGTGTTTGCTGAGGAAATCACCAATTGTGACCGGAAGAATGAAGTACCCATCGGCGAGGCATTGCATCAGCGAGCTGGCGCCCAAGCGATTGGCTCCGTGGTCGGCAAAATTGGATTCGCCGATCGAGTACAAGCCGTCGACGTTCGTCATCAAGTTGTAATCGACCCACAGTCCGCCCATCGTGTAGTGCACGGCTGGATAAATTCGCATCGGCGTTTGAGTTGGGTCTTCGTCGGTAATCCGCTCGTACATTTCGAATAGGTTGGCGTATTTCGCCTTGACGGCTTTTTCGCCTTTTTCAGCGATGGCCGCTTCGAAGTCAAGGTAGACGCCGTAGCCGGTAGGGCCGACGCCTAAACCTTTGTCGCAGACGTCTTTCGCGTTGCGAGCTGCAACGTCACGGGGGACGAGGTTTCCGAATCGAGGGTAACGCTCTTCTAAGTAGTAGTAGCGTTCGGCTTCGGGAATGTCCTTGGGCGCTCGTTTTTCATCTTTGTCTCGGGGGACCCAGATCCTGCCATCGTTCCTCAAGGACTCGCTCATCAGGGTGAGTTTGCCCTGGTGGTCGCCGGAGGCAGGGATTGAGGTCGGGTGGATTTGAGTGAAGCAAGGGTTGGCGAATCCTGCACCGCGCCGATACGCTCGAAAGTTCGCCGTGACGTTGCAGCCCTTGGCGTTTGTTGAGAGGTAGTACACGTTTCCGTATCCACCGGAGGCGAGCACGACGGCGTCGGCGGCGTGCGAAGTGATTTCACCTGTTTCAAGATTGCGAACCACGATCCCGCGAGTTTGCCCGTCGATCACCACGACGTCGAGCATTTCCGAGCGGGTGTGCATGGTGACGGTTTTGGCTGAGATTTGTTCTTCGAGGGCTTGAAAGGCTCCCAGCAAAAGTTGCTGCCCGGTTTCGCCACGGCAGTAGAAAGTTCGTTCTACTAGCACACCGCCGAATGAGCGGTTGGCAAGTTTGCCACCGTATTCGCGGGCAAACGGCACGCCTTGGGCGACGGCTTGATCGATAATCGAGGTGCTTAGTTCGGCCAACCGATAGACATTTTCTTCGCGGGCTCGGTAGTCGCCGCCTTTTTGAGTGTCGGTGAATAATCGCCACGTGGAATCGCCATCGTTGCGATAGTTTTTGGAGGCGTTGATGCCGCCCTGAGCCGCGATACTGTGGGCTCGCCGAGGGGAATCTTGAAAGCAAAAGCACTCAACGTTGTAGCCCATGGCTCCCATCGAAGAGGCCGCTGCCGCTCCGGCAAGCCCGCTGCCGACCACGATGACCTTGTACTTGGAGCGGTTGTTAGGGCCCACCAAGCGCAGGTTGTTGTTCTTGTGATGGGTCCAAGCGTTCTCAATGGGACCGTCTGGAATTTTTGAGTCGAGCGTAAACATGGATAGGTCTTTGGTAGTTACGTTTGATGACTTAGCGAAAATGGGAGTGCTGAGACCGTTCAAGGTATCGAGCACAACAAATCGAATGGTGTTTAGTGCCCTGTGAGCAGTTCCTGGGCGTATTCGACAACGCCGGGCATTTGACCTGACATGAACGAAACGGGCACCGCGATGAACCCGAGGATCAAGGCCACAGTGATCCCGGTCGAAAGCAGACGCAATTGTGAGTTACGGTCAGGGTTGTCCAAGCCAAGCGTCTGGAAGAGGCTCCAGAGTCCGTGATTTAAGTGAACGGCCAACACCAACATTGCGAACACATAGCCGCTGGCGACGAGGGGATTGGAGAATGAGTTAGCAAGATTATTGTAAACATATCCATGTTCGAATTCACCCACTCGGATGATGCCGGTTGTCAAATGCAAGAGGTGGAAAACGATGAAGCAAAAGATGAACGAGCCGCTAAACATCATCCACAGGGCTGGCAACGAAGCGGCCCTCTTGCGACTTTTCTTGTATCCGACCGGGCGTGCTTCTGCATTTAGCATCGTCAGTTGGACGACGACCAAAATGTGAAGTACCAGACTGGCCAGCAACGTGAGTCTGGCTGCCCACAGCACAAACCCGGCAGGAACCAGGGGGGCGCCGGCGATGCGTAAGAAATGACCGTACTCGTCAATGTGCGGAATGCCATCAGGAGTGGAGCCCGTGAAGACTTTGAGATTTCCGGCGACGTGTCCTAGCAGGAATCCGAACAGCACCAATCCTGTGATGGCCGCGATAAATTTTTTGCCAATCGTGCTGGCATACAACGCTTGAATACGATTCATATTGAATTTACATAAAGCTCAGGCAGGCCCTGGCTTTAGTTGAGGGTAAACGGTCGGCCAAACATCTAGGGATTGCTTTATCCATCAAGATTCCATTTTCAGCCGGATAGCTAAAGTATATAGAGTTATTCAGTTCGGCTGAATAACAGGTGCCTCGTTTCGGTCAAAACAACGCCGAATTTCCAATCTTTCTTCGACACATGAGTGGGCAGGAACCGTTCGCTCGGACTGAACGAATCGACTCGGAGGCACGCCGAACGGCAATGTGTCGTCTGACGTCCAATGTTCTGTGCTCTCATCAGGCGTCCATTCAAGATTTGTTTCGGGCCGCTTGACGTTCGCCTGAGATTTGCTCCCATGTTTAACCGTGGTCAACGCTTCCTGACAACGACGTCAATTCGCCGGGGTGCTGGAATTCCTGTGGGGCGGGGATACCATTGGAGTTGAACGAATTGATGGCCCCTGAAAGGCGACTCTCCATTGACAAAATCCGTCATTATTATTCCCGCTCGACTGGCTTCGACGCGACTGCCTCGAAAGCTCTTGTTGGCGAAAACCGGACGCTCCGTTTTGCAGCACACCTACGAGTCGGCCTCCCGGTCAAGGAAAGCGACTCGGGTGATCGTAGCGGCGGATGATCCTGAGATCGTATCCAACGTTCAATCGTTTGGTGGCGATGTCGTGTTGACTGATCCTACTCATGTCTGCGGGACAGATCGGGTCGCCGAAGTCGCGGCTGGGCTGTCAGGCGTTGACATCGTGGTCAATGTACAAGGCGACGAGCCTGAGATTTCTGCGGACGCGATTGATGTGGCCATTTCCCTATTGGAGCACGGCGGTGACGTATCGGTGTCAACGCTGGCGACGCCGATCAGGGATCGGGCTCAATTGCTGGATCCAAGTTGCGTTAAGGTCGTTGTGGATGCACGTGGTCGGGCGATGTATTTCAGCCGCAGCCCGATTCCTTGTGCCAGAGAGTGGGATGACCGGCTGCTGAAGCAAGAGCCAGCGAATTTTTTGCAGCACGTTGGGCTGTATTGCTATCGGCGGGATTTCTTATTGCAAATCCCGAATCTGCCGTTGAAGCCTTTGGAATCGATCGAATCCTTGGAGCAGCTGCGAATTCTATATCACGGTGAGCCGATTTCAGTGGGGCTGATCAATCACCCGATTGCGGGAATTGACACGGCGGCCGACTATCAGTCGTTTGTCAGACGGCAGGCAAATCGTTAGGATAGATGTTAGGCAAAGGAAGCTGATCTCTCGATGGTCCCCTCGATGGTCCCCTCGATGGTCCCCCAACGTAAATCTGCCCGGATTTGCGCGTTGACGGGGCTTGAAGACAGAGGTTCTTAATGGGATCCGGATCCCAAGCGATTACAGAAAATTCTGTTTTAACCATTTTCTGTGTGAGCACACCTCGATTTCGATACATTTCAATCAAGCACTCGTCGACAAACTGCCCGTTTGTTGATCGTTAGGAATTTCAAAACATGACCAAACATATCTTCGTGACCGGTGGAGTCGTTAGTTCACTTGGAAAAGGACTCACCAGTGCGTCGGTCGGCATGGTGCTTGAGCAACGAGGGCTGAGCGTTCGTCTGCAAAAGCTAGATCCTTACATCAACGTTGATCCGGGGACGATGAGTCCTTATCAGCACGGCGAAGTCTACGTGCTTGACGATGGCAGCGAGACAGATCTCGACTTGGGGCATTATGAGCGATTCACGCATGCTCCTTTGACGCGAGAATCAAACTACACGACCGGCCAAATTTACTTGAGCGTGATCGAAAAAGAGCGCCGCGGTGAGTTTTTGGGCAAGACCGTGCAAGTCATTCCGCACATCACGAACGAAATCAAAAACTGCATTAGCAATTTGGCTAGCGACGACGTGGATGTAGTGATCACCGAGATCGGTGGAACCGTTGGCGATATTGAGAGCCAACCCTTCCTCGAAGCGATTCGCCAGTTTTCGCTGGACGTTGGCAAAGAGAATTGTTTGTATATCCATCTGACGTTGGTCCCCTATCTCAAGGCTGCGGGCGAGCTCAAGACCAAGCCGACTCAGCACTCCGTCGGTCAGCTTCGTCAAATCGGAATTCAGCCTGATATCTTGATTTGCCGAACGGAACGTTCGATTTCCACCGAGGACCGTGAAAAGATCGCCTTGTTCTGCAACGTTCCGACCAAGGCGGTGATCGAAGAGAAAGACAAGGACTTCTCAATCTACGAGGTGCCGCTAAGCCTCGTCGAGAATGGCTTGGACGAGTTGATCGCCAACAAGCTTGGGTTGCCGAAGCAAAAACCGAACCTCGACAACTGGCGAGAGTTGCTCCATCGATTGCGAAATCCATCGACTGAGATCAGCATCGCCGTCGTCGGGAAATATGCGGAACACAAAGACGCCTACAAGTCGATTTACGAATCGATTGATCATGCCGGAATCGACAACCATGCTCAAATTCGTATCGGGCGAATTCAAAGTGAAGAGATCGAACGCGAGGGTCCGGAGCGCCTGCTGAGTGGATACGACGGGATTTTAGTTCCTGGTGGATTTGGTGAACGGGGAACCGAAGGGAAAGTCGAAGCGATTCGATGGGCTCGCGAACGAAAGATTCCGTTCTTAGGGATTTGCTTGGGAATGCAGTGTGCCGCGATCGAGTTTGCCCGCAACGTGGCCAATCTTGAGGGCGCCAATTCGACGGAGTTTGATAAAGACACAGCGCATCCGGTAATTTGCTTGCTGGACGAGCAAAAGAAAATTACAGATCTGGGTGGAACGATGCGGTTGGGTGCTCAGATTTCTCAAGTCAAAGAAGGAACTCGGTCACTGGAATGCTACGGTGCCGCTGAAATTTCAGAACGGCATCGGCATCGATACGAGTTCAACAACACGTTCCGTCAGCAGCTGGAAGCTCATGGCATGAAAATCGCGGCAACCAGCGAAAATGATTCGTTGGTTGAGATTATCGAAATCGTGGACCATCCC
>JBLINZ010000433.1:0-5407 GCA_047639375.1 Mariniblastus sp.
AAACGCAGATCGAGGTGGGCATCCGAGACGCCGACGTGCTGATGTTCGTCGTGGATGTCAAAGACGGAAAAGTTTCCCTCGACGAAAAAGTTACGCGTCGGTTGCGTGGACTCGATAAACCGATTTTGATCGTCGCCAATAAATGCGATGGTGATAATTGGGAACTCGAGGCTAACGATTTCTTTTCACTTGGATTTGGCGAGCCCCTCTGTTGCAGCGCCAAAAACAATCGTCACAAACAGGATTTGCTTGCTGCGATCGTGGAACGACTGCCAGACCAAGCGGAAATCGACAAACGAGAAACACGCCGACCTGAGATGAAGTTCGCGCTGGTCGGAAGACGCAACGTCGGCAAAAGTACGTTTATCAATACCTTGGTCGAATCTGAGCGAATGATCGTTAGCGAAGTCGCTGGAACCACCCGCGACAGCGTCGACGTTCGATTTGAGCTGGATGGCAAGACAATGGTGGCGATCGATACGCCGGGGTTGCGAAAAGGAAAAAGCGTCCGAACCGATGTCGAATGGTACGGAACGCACAGAGCCCATCGAACGATTCGGCACGCCGATGTGATTTTGATGATGTTCGATTGCAGCACCCGAATCAGTAAGGTGGATCGTCAGCTTTGTACTTACATCGAAGCCCTCTACAAGCCCGTTGTGTTCGTCGTCAACAAATGGGACCTGATGTCGGAACACATGGTGACTGAGCGGTGGGCGGACTATATCCGTGATAACTTTTCGACCATGTGGAATGCACCCATTGCGTTTGTGACTGGTAAGACCGGGCAGAACTGCAAACGCTTGCTCAATCACGCCCAAATGCTGCACAAGCAGTCTCGGGCTCGGGTGGGAACGCCCAAACTCAATCGGATCATTAAAGAAGCGTTGGTCAAGCATCCGCCACCGATGGCGTCCAACAAGAAGCGGCCGAAAATCTATTACGCCGCTCAGATTGGGATTCAACCGCCCACGATCATGCTTAAGTGCAATAACCCGGATGCGTTTTCCAAAACGTACCGCAGATATTTGCTGGGCGTGCTCCGAGACTCGCTTGAATTCGGCGAAGTCCCAATTCGGATGGTTTTGGAAAAACGTGCCTCGGCCGATCCGAACGTGTCGTTAGAAGAGACGGCTGGTAATCCTACTTGGTAGAACCAAGTAGGATCCTGAAGTGTAAGGCAATGCCGTGGGCAACCCGCATGGCAAGCGATTGTTGATTGAGTGCCCGCGTAAGCGGGGGCACTCATAGCCCGAATGCGCCAGCGTGGCAGAGCCCTCCTCAATGCCCCGCCTTCGATCGTAATGCGCCCTCGCTGACGCATTCTGTCTACCATTGAGCGACGGCCTCGCTCAGGATCGCTCGATCAATCAATGTCTGTTTTGGATGTAGCCGGACAGACAATAGTTTGGGATTCGCAGATCGTTCTCCCAAAGTCTTGCGACTCGCGCGTTCACCGCCCTTCTGGGAGTGTTTCAACGCGGATTTCCCAAAAACACGCCAGACCGCAGTTGAGTCACTTCTCAATTTTGTTCAAAAAGATAAACTGACTTGCCAAGTCTGTTTGTTGTCGGACCCTGTGTCGGTCGACAGTTTTGCTTACATTTGTCTTTGAATATGATTGAGGTTGTCATGGGTTCTCCAGTTGTTGGGATTTTGATGGGTAGCGATAGCGACTGGCCAAAGATCAATCAAGTCGCCGTTGCCCTGGACGAGTTTGGGATTGAGTACGAAGTCAACGTCATGAGCGCTCATCGTACGCCCCACGCCGTGGGCGAATACGCCACCACCGCAGAAGATCGCGGGATTCAAGTCATCATTGCAGCAGCCGGCGGCGCGGCTCATCTGGCCGGCGTCGTGGCCGCTCACACCGTCTTACCTGTGATCGGGTTACCCGTGCCCACACCCGAACTGGGTGGAATGGATTCGCTGCTCGCCACGGTGCAAATGCCAGGCGACGTGCCCGTGGCTTCGATGGCTGTCGGAATGGGCGGACCTCGAAACGCAGGCCTATTTGCTGTTCAGATTTTGGCAACTGGCAATCCCGAACTGCGGACGGCGTTTCACGAATTCAAGAAAAAGCTCGTGGGGAAAATCGAAGCGAAAAACGCGAAATTCAAAGCGTCTTTGGCCAACGGCTAAGAGCGAGTTCGCTTGTTTGCGATCAGCTCCCATTCAATCACGACGTACCAGTGGATCAAGCCAATTGCTAACTCAATGCTGATCGAATGGCTTCCCTTAACTTCAAGCAGCACCTCATGACTGAAAATAAAATTGAAACGATGATCTGGCACGGCGGTCCGAATGGCCATCTGGAGATGATCGATCAGACGAAACTCCCCACTGACATTATCCGGATCGACTGTCGTGACGTGGAGACGGTCTGGGAAGCGATCAAGATGCTGCGGGTTCGTGGCGCTCCGGCAATTGGAATCGCGGCAGCTTACGGTGTCATCGTTGGCTTGCAAACGGTCGAAAATGAAGACCAGCCGTTCTATGATCGGCTGGCTGAAGTGGTGGACTATCTCGCCAGCAGTCGCCCCACGGCGGTGAACCTGTTCTGGGCTTTGAATCGCATCAAGAAGTCTGCTGAACAAGTCCGTGGTCAGATTCCGGTGGCAGAGATTCGAGATCGACTACTTTCCGAAGCGATCGCGATTCACGAGGAAGACCGCCAAATGTGTCACTCGATCGGCAGCCACGGTGCTGCGTTACTGGAACACGTGGACGGCGTGCTGACGCATTGCAATGCGGGTGGCCTGGCGACCGCGGAATATGGCACGGCGTTGAGCGTATTTTTCACAGCGCAAGACAACGGGCATGACCTGCATGTGTACGTTGACGAGACGCGTCCATTGCTCCAAGGGGCTAGGCTGACGGCCTGGGAATTGATGCAGCGCGGGATCAAAGCGACCTTGATTTGCGATTCGATGGCCGCTCAAGTCATGCGAGAAGGCCGTGTGCAGGCGGTCGTCACCGGCGCCGATCGAATCGCAGCCAATGGCGATTCAGCCAATAAAATCGGCACCTATTCGATTGCCGTGCTGGCTCGCGCCCATGGCATTCCGTTTTACATCGCAGCTCCCAGTAGTACGTTTGATTTGTCGATCGATTCTGGCGATGAAATCCCAATCGAAGAGCGAGACCCGAAGGAAATCACCCACGGTTTCGGGCGTCAAACGGCCCCCGATGGCGTGCAGGTCTACAACCCGGCCTTCGATGTGACACCGGCAGAATACATTGAGGCAATCATTACCGAGAGGGGCATCATTCGCCCCGTCAATGAAGAGAATATCAAGACGGTCTTGGGAGTAATTTAAGACGGCCTGAACAATGAGCTTTTTAGACGTCCCTAAAAGCTCACGCTCTCCCCAAAGGAAATGTGCCAAAAAAAAAGGCGAAGGCATCACATGCCTTCGCCTTGATTGTTGGTCTCGGTCCTGAATCTCAGGACATCTGACTGAGTTTTAAACGGCTGACCGGCCGGTTTACTGATAGCTCGTATTGGAGTCTTCCGTAAACGTTCCAGGCTCGTCGATGCCGTCACCATCCCAATCACCGACGACTGGCTTGTCGGCCGCCCCGCCCATTTGGAACGTCTTGTCGGTCGCATCCAATTCTCGGTTACCGTTGGTGTCGATCATCCAAGATCCAGCGCGGTAGACTGCGATTTCTTCGACGCCATCGCCATCAAAATCGCCAACGACTGGAATGTCGCCAGGTCGCCCGAACTCAGCGGTCGAATCGTCTGAATCAAACCGGCCATCACCATTGACATCCATTTGCCAAAGGCCATTTTGGAAGGTCCCGATCGAGCGGATACCATTGCCGTTCCAATCACCGGTGACTGGAATTTCTTCTCCGCTGCCTACCCCAAACACATGATCGACCACGTCGGAGCGTTGCTTGCCGTAGCTGGTAAGCTTCATCACGCGACTACCGTTGGTTGCATCGGCGTCCATCGGAGGTATGTTCTTCGGCCGAGCGTACAGATTGTTATCAGGGTTCGGTAATCCTGGATCGCGCTCAATGGCTTCCCGATCCCGCTCCCAAATCGGTCCATAGATTCCGATATCGTCTTTGCCATCACCGTCCCAATCGCCAACGACGGGTTGGTCATCGATGTTACCTAGCCGGGCGAGCAAGTCGCCTTCGTCCCAGGTTCCATTGCGGTTGATGTCGATCATCCAGAATCCGTCTTTGAAGACCGCTAATTCGTCGGTACCGTCGCCATCAAAGTCGCCGGAAAGCGGAATCCCACCCAACATGCCAAAGCGAAGTTGTTTCGCGGTGGCTGTGATTTCCAAATCGGATTCGCTGGTTTGGGTGAAATTCCAAACTGCGTCGTCCATATCGAAGCGTCCCCAATCGCTATTGCTGATGAAGCCGGCTTGCTGCCAAACCGATTCGTCACCCGCTCCATCATCGGCGCCACGTGGCAAACCCGCGTTAACAACGCTCAGGTGCCAAGTGTAAGCCGAGCTGGCTTCGGTTTGGAACGAAGCACCGCGTGAGTTTCCAATGTATTGAGTAAACGCCGATGGCTGAGATCCCAACAGTCCTGGAAATCCAGTGATGCCCGGGCTGGGCGTTTGAGGGTTTCCAGGCGGAGTTGGCGGCTGCGGTGGATTCGGCGGCGGGAGAACCGGCACATCAATCGAAGTGACTTCGCTGAAGTTGTTGGCTTCGGAAATTCCACCGGCATTGACTCGAATGTTAACGACCGAGTCCATAATCTGCTCGCCCGAGAAACGTAACAACACGCCACCCGCTGCGGTCTGGGCTTCGCTGGAAGAGTTGTAAGAGAATCCAGTCGTGGTGCCGGGCGTGTCGTTGGAGTCGATGTAACCGTCCGGCTGATTTTCCAGCACGATATAGTTGCCTGCCTGAAGGCCCATGAACCAGTATTCGCCATTGGCCATGGTTTCAACCCAGACAGGTGCGTCTGGATCCGTCGTATCCATGTGAGCGTAATGCTCGGCTTGAACCTCACTCAAGGTGACCGCTCGCGGATCGATGTCGCCGTTGGCGGGATCGATGTAGTAGAAAAGCTCCATCCTGACGCCGGACAACGGTGTATCGACATCGGCATCGTAAACTCCATCTCGCAAATCACGATAGTTTTCCGGCAACACGGAGGCTTCGATAGCCGGACCGTCTTCCCAAACTCGACCGTGAATTTCAGCGGCTTCTACTTCGCAGAAATCGTAGTTGATTAGCTTCTGGCCAGAAATAACACTGATGTTCTCGATCAAGTTTTCCAGCACGTCGCCGCCACCGGATCCCGCGACTTGGCCGCCATTAAAGAACCCATCTGGCTGAGCCTGCCGAATCGCATATTCACCTGGCATGATGCCCGAGAAACTATAGTTGCCGTTGGCGTCCGTCATCGTCGTCGCGATCACGT
>JBLINZ010000434.1:0-5375 GCA_047639375.1 Mariniblastus sp.
CCGGCTGGATGAACTTCAAATCAAGTCCCGCGATTTCCGATAGCGATCATCCAAAGCGTTGCTGACCAAAACGTGCGGCAAATCAGGATAAGCTTCCAGCCTCTCATTTTGCGAAGCAAACCAACCTGAGAAAGCCGCTTGGTAACCCGACGAGGCTGTGACTTTTCGGGTAGCCCGGCGCGTAAGCGAGCCGAATGTGGGCATTAGCTCCACCTCGCTGACCCGACGTGCTCATCGTACCGAGCCAAGGGAAACAATGGTGGCCCTACGCTCTCTTCTTTACAAACTTCTCACGCCTCTCGCCCCTTGAAAAGCCAAACACGAACTCCCTATCATTCAGGCTCAATCGTCACGGGCGCGTCAAAGTTTGAAGCAAAACACCCGTCCCTGGCAATCTTTTCCTTCCACATCCCCTCAGGAGTTCCAATGGGATTCATTCAAGAATTCAAAGATTTCGCATTCAAAGGCAACCTACTGGACATGGCCGTCGGCCTGGTCATGGGCACCGCAGTCGCCGCGATGACCAAGTCTTTCATCGACCACATCATCATGCCGCTCGTCGCCTCGGTCCTCAAAGTCGGGGATCTATCCGCATACACGATTCCAATCGGGACAACGATCGAAAAAGAAGTCGATGGGAAAATGGTCACAGAAAGTGCCCAAATTTATATCGGCTCCTTCATTCAAGAAGTCATGAACTTCGTCATTTTGGCATTCGTGATTTTCTTAGCCCTCAAAGTCGCCGCGCGCTGGATGAAAAAAACCGAAGCCGCCAAGCCACCGGCTGCCGACATCGTCTTGCTTACCGAGATTCGTGACGCGCTCAAGAAGTAGTCGCTGTCCACGCCACCGACGGATGCAACCACGAGCCGTGGGCTGGCAAAACCATTGCCACCTGCGGCTTTCTTGTGCGCAAACCACCTACTCGAACTCATTTTCGCCAGGCCTCACCAGAGCTCATTTGGGCGTGCGTCGAATATGCAACTCGATCTCGCCCTCGTTGTCCGCCAGCTCGGTCCACTTATCACGGCAGCGAATATACAGCTGGCCTTCCTGCGAACCAACGAACGAACCTCGGGCTCCCAATTCAAAGGCCGGGCTCTGCTGGTTGTCGCCATAAAAAATCATCCCGACTAACCGCCCAACACCCGACGAATTGCCATCGGCCGAAACCTCTTCATCCGCGTTGACTTTCCAATTCCCCTGTCCGGCAAAATCGTAAGACACGCCTTCCTTGACCAACAGTTTGGTCGCCCGCCATCCTCGCTGAGCCTTGACCATCTGTTTGATCTTGCTTCCGCTCGTCAGATTCGAGCATGTGACATTCCAATCCCACGCACACAAATCGGCTCGGTACCCGTTGGCAAAATCCTTCACAAACAAGTCGTATTCAAACGAGATTTTGTCAGCAAGTCTGCCAAACGCGTCGTCAAACGAATCAGGCTTGCCCGTCATAATATTAAGCCCAAGTTTCTTGAATCTTCGCGAGTAGTTCCGGTTGTTAGCCAACAGATGACACAGCGCCCACCGCCAGGCGTAGGCTTGCCAAGAGTCGCCGGTGATCTGCCCTGCGGCCACGATGTCGGCCATTTTTTTAGGCTCGGCGTTGCTCAAGTAATCGATCACCACCGGGTCGATATTGACAGCCAGTTCGCCCGGAATCCAATACTGCCCCATCTCAGCCATCCCCTCGGCGTACCAAACGGGACCAAGATTCCCGAATGTCTGGGCACAAAACGCGTGCACGGCTTCATGCTGCACGACGGCATGTTTGTCACAGGCAAAGACCGTGGCTTGAGTGCTCCTGCCGTTGGAAACCGTCAACGTCACACCGGCTCGTTCGGCAATCTTGGCGATGCCTTGCGGGCTCAACTGCCCCGCTGGCCACTTGCTCAAATCTTTCACGACATAACACTCGATCACCTGGTTGGGTCGAGCCGAATAGTAACCGCTGACCAGTTCGAACATCGTCTCTAGTTTGGCTAACAGGATCTGGCCATCGCGATCAGAGACGTCGGTGTACAGCACGAAGTGATCGGAGCGAATTTCTCGGGGCTGAGCAGGCTCATCCGACAGCAAGCTAAACCGCTGGGCCAGCCGCTCATGATAGGATGTTGTGATTTGCTCTCGGTCCGGATTGAGCGCGACATGAATGAAGTTAATTGCAAATTCGCCGTTCTCAAATTCAATTACATTGGCCTGACGAGCGTAGTCGCCTGGTGCGACTCGATTGAGATGGTCATCGGAAATCAGCAGGACGCTGGACTCCGAAATTGAAAACGTGATCCGCTCTTTTTTAGCCCACTTCGCCTTGGGAACCTGCAGGATGACACTTTTCGTCGAAGCGTTAACCACGCGTCCGACGACCTCGACTTGACCAGGTTCGCGTTTCTCCGGACGCTCTAAAAACTCCACATTGAGCTCCGGCGCCTCGGTGTCACTGAGGACGTTCAGTTCGCTCAGCTCACCATCAGATTTACCGTACACGTTGGTCCGCCCAAGAAACTGAACGATCATCCCTTTCTCGGCCAGCCGTACTGGAATTCGACCGCTGACCAGAATCTTGGCAGGAGCTCGCACGGGCTTGCCGCCGATCGAAATGGCGCGCTCGTCCTTGTCTTGAATCTTAAACGACTGAGTAGCACCATCCTTGGGCTTGATCGTGATCTCGCCGGGCCTGATCGAAACGATGCTACCACTGATTTGCTTCTGAGCGACGACCTTCAACTGCTTCCCCTCAAGGTCCGAACTGGGGCACAGGAAAAATAGCATGAGGGTCGCTGCGGCAATCGCTCGAACTGCCGTCGACCCTCTCTTGCCGGAAATAATCTGACTCGAGGTCCACAGCAGCATGTCACGGGGCGACCTCAAGCTGCGCAAATTCGGGCAGTCGCGGCATACAGAAATTCGCTTGAAAGAGTCTTGCTTTTTCATGAAGCGGTCCAAGGTCCAGAAACTAACGCAATCGAAAAACGCACAATCAATCCATTCCGCCGGTTGATGCAGGAAGGCTCGGAATCTCTCACCTTGATATCATCCAAGCCTGCTTCTTTCCGAAAACGACAGGCTGAATACCAATCCCACTCGTAACTCTACTCGCCCGTTTGACGACGGAGAACGGACGATAATTCCATTCACGTGACGTGATCTGACGGGAATAGGCCCAACCAACACCAGAGGCGTCTTCACCAATTTAGCTCTTAATTAGCGGCAAACACCGCAATCGATAAATCAAAAACTTTGATTATTGGCGAAATCGAACTTGGCAACGGCTAGATAGCGTCAGTTGCAGGCAATTCAATCGGATTTTGAGTCGATTTTTCACGCATGAACGTATTTGGTTTTAGCATTTAGCTCATGCTGCGAACCAAAATTGGCCGAATTTTGTCCTGTTAAGACATTTCGGGTTTTCGTTGACGATGAGAACTTCTAGAATACGCATCCTGAGATTCGATGAATCAAACTCGACCGCCAATCGAGCTCTTGCATTAATCACGAGAATCGCGGGACAACAACCGGGGGCGTGGCGGAACTGGCAGACGCGCTAGATTTAGGATCTAGTGTCTTAGGACGTGCAGGTTCGATTCCTGTCGCCCCCACTGGACCGACCTAGGATATAATCTTAGGTCGGTTTTTTTATGACGAAATAAGGGTGAAACACGTTTTGTTTACCTGCCGAGTGTTCGGCAGTGCGACCCGTTTTAGGTCGGGCAAATGTCGTACATACGATTTTTGCTCCCAAACGGGAGTTCCTATTATACGAGGTTCTTCTAAGTCCCTGCCCAAGTACGCCAAGCACAAAGCGTCAGGGCAAGCAGTGGTTCGATTGTCTGGCGTTGACTTCTATCTCGGTCCACACGGCACGAAAGCTAGCAAGCTCGAATATGATCGGCTGATCGGTGAATGGCTCGCCAACGGTCGCAGGTTAGCCGTGGTCGTCACTGAACAGCACGTGACGGTTGTCGAACTGTGCGCAAACTATTGGCGGTTCTGCAAAACCTACTACGTCAAGAACGGCAAAGCCACCGACGAGCAGGCGGGAGTGAAAGCCGCCATTCGGTTCCTCAAGTTGAGCTACGCGAAATCATTCGCCAAAGACTTTGGACCGCTGGCGCTCGAGGCAGTCCGTCAACAAATGATCGACGCTGGCAACAGTCGTCGATATATCAATCAGAATATTGGACGCATCAAACGCATGTTCAAATGGGGAGCGTCAAAGGAGCTGCTTCCCGTCACAGTTTTCCAAGCACTTCAAACGGTGGCAGGACTCAAGCAGGGAAAGTCCAAAGCCATTGAGACCGCGCCAATAATGTCAGTGGACGACGCGACGGTGGAGGCAACGCTACGGCACGCTCCCAAGATCGTCGCCGACATGATCCGTTTCCAACAATTGACCGGTTGCCGCCCCGGTGAACTCCGCTCGCTCAAACCCATCGAGATCGACCGCACCGAAGACGTTTGGCGTTATCGTCCAGACTCTCACAAAATGGAACATAAAGGGCGCGACCGAGTTATCTTGATCGGCCCCAAGGCTCAAGCGATCTTGCTACCGTATTTACTGCGACCGGAAACGAAGTTTTGTTTTGCCAAGCGAACCGGCAAGCCGCTCTCCCGCCCAGACTTTGCCAAGAATTTACAGTCCGCTTGTAACAAAGCGTTTCCGGCCCCCAAAGGGACGACAGGCGAAGCTCTGAAGGCATGGCGAAAGAAGCACCACTGGGCGCCCAACCGGCTCCGTCATTCACGGGCAACCAACATCCGGGAGCAATATGGACTCGAAGCCGCCCAAGCCGTCCTTGGGCATTCAAACGCCGATGTCACGCAAATTTACGCTGAGCGCGATATTGCCAAAGCTGCTAAAATCATGGCCGAAGTTGGTTAACCGATCATCATAGTTTGATTGGACAATTCATCGGGCGCGGCTTGATCACCGCATCGCCACCGACGACAGGTTTACTACCCGTCTTTCTGTCGTCGGTTGCACCCGTGTTTTTGAAAAATGGGTATCTGAAATGAGTAATAAGGATTTACGCGAAACCATTTCTTTCAAGCAAGTGGCTCGAATCGCGGGATGGACCGATCATCCATCCTTCATGGTTGGCATTAAACACTCGGTTTGCTGCGATCGGCATCACCGCCGAGGGGCACAAACGGGTTTTAGATTTTGAGCTTGGCAGTAGCGA
Source organism: Mariniblastus sp. (assembly GCA_047639375.1). Classification (GTDB taxonomy): domain Bacteria; phylum Planctomycetota; class Planctomycetia; order Pirellulales; family Pirellulaceae; genus Mariniblastus. The sequence goes on from JBLINZ010000434.1 coordinate 5,184, forward strand.
AATCGCCGAAGTTGCCAAGGATTTACTGCGGCGACTGAACAAACGCGGCTTTCATTGCGATCGGCCCTTGACGGCAGCGCGGCGTTGCGATCAGCGGTGAAGGAGTTTTTCCCTGACGCGATCGTTCAGCGATGCCTGGTTCACAAAGAGCGCAACATCAAGTCGAAGCTGTCCAAGAAACACTGGGGCGAG
>JBLINZ010000435.1:0-5370 GCA_047639375.1 Mariniblastus sp.
TTTGAGTTCCACCTGCGATATGAGCTCCGCCGCCATCAATCAGACCAACGCCGGTGCCGTTGGCTGCGATCCCTTCGGCTCCCATCCACGTTGTGCCGCTGCGGAGAGAGTCCCAAGTATCTCCCGTACCATAGCCAATGGAATGCAGGATCTCATGCAGGGCCACGGAATAGAAATCGTCTTTGCCTGCCGCGACAGACGTCAAATGATTGAAATGCCAGTTAGCATCAAGAGTTGCGGCGCTGTCAGTAGATCCATTGTTATCGGTGTCTTGGTCAAACCATAAATTGCCGACTGTGGAGCCGATGTCAAACGAGTAGTTGGCACCAGCGATGCTGCCAGAAAGATTCGAGATGACGGGGCCACCGCCACGCCGATGTTCGTACTGGGACATCGCATCGTTAACGGCATCTTGAGCTGAGCCCGCTCCAGTGAACCCGCTGATCTGCAGTCCTACTCCTCCGGGGCCGCCTTGGCCTAGTGTTGAGCCGGTTAGATTTCTCATGCCAACAAAGATTCGAATCTCATTCGTCGCTAATTGAGTATTGGCAATGGTTACTGACGCGCCAGTATTGGGGTTGGAATAGCCATAGCTAAAATCGAAGTCCAATTGTGTGGATCCTCCGCCGCTTGTGCCGCTGACCGTGTCCATCGTGACTGCATTGAGATTGAAATTAATCACAGAATTGATGTCGAACGCGGCGGCTTCGAGTGCAGCCCTGGCCGTCGCGTTTCCAGCAAAGAACGAGTCGTTGGAGTAGTCAAGCAGGATGTCTGCTCGCGAAACCGATGAGGTGAAGGCAAGACTAGCTGCGACGATGACAACCGAGGCGAAGCGTTTGATTGTTTGATCCATGTTTGTTTTTCACTAGGTTTTCCGAGTTACACGTTGTCTACTATAATTGCTGGGGAACGGGATCTGAGACTATTCTCGTCCACGAATCAAAAACAGATATATTCTCGAGGAATTGGTTGTTTCCTAGTTCCTTTGAGTGGGTTTTAAGGGGCGTATGGCGGTAGGCCGAATCAGGATGGCCGAATCAGGACGGCCGAATCAGGATGGCTCGATCAACGGGAGACATTGGAAATAGAGATACACCAAACAATGAGGCTTGGAATCGTTGGATGTGGAATCACGGGAACGGCGATCGCTTGTCTGTTGTCAGAAGCGGGGCACCGAATCGAGATTTTCGAGCAGGCCTCTGCGTGCAAGCCGATGGGGGCGGGGATCATGCTCCAGCCGTCTGGACAGCAAGTCTTGAGGAGGATGGGCCTCCTGGAAGACGTCATGCGAGTGGCCGAGCGATTGGATGGGATGTCTGCCGTCCTCAAATCTGGGCGTGAGCTTGTTCGGTTGAAGTATTCATCGTTGGAGCCAGCTTTATTTGGGTTGGGGGTTCATCGTGGTGAACTCTATGAATTGTTGCTGAGAAAATGTCGTGAGGTGGGTGTCACGATTCATGCCGGGCAACCGATTGTTTCCGCTGGAAGTTCCGCTGATGGACACTGGGTCGAATCTAAACAGGCCGAGCGGTTTGGTGGTTTTGATTTTCTCATCGGTGCCGATGGTTCCGCTTCAGCGTTACGAAAGCAGTCTGGAATTCGAACGCGAGTTCATGAGTATGAGCATGCGGCAATGTGGGCCACCGGTCATTGTGAATTTCAACCGCGGGAACTATTGCAAGTCGTGGATGGCACGGAGAAGCTGGTCGGGTTGTTGCCTATCGGAGGAAACCGATCGAGTTTTTTTTGGGGAATTCGAGCTAGTGAGTACGAGACGTTGCGGAACTCGTCGATCGATAAGTGGAAAGCCAGTGTGCTAGAGATTTGCCCAGCTGCGGAATCGGTGCTGACTGGACTCAACACGTTCGATGACTTGACGTTTGCCAAGTATCGAGACGTAACGATGAAAACGTGGTTTGATGGGCGTGTTTTGTTTCTTGGTGACGCGGCGCACGCGACTAGCCCGCATCTTGGCCAGGGTGTCAATCTTGCACTTGAAGATGCGATGTGTTTTGCAGACGAGTTAGGTCGCTTGGGCGATTTCGCAGCAGCTTGCGACTCATATACTCGGATTCGAAAGTCAAAGCTTCGCTACTATTCACGGCTGACTCGTTTTCTAACCCCGTTTTTTCAATCATCTGGTTGGGGACGTGGAAAGCTTCGCGATGTGTTTCTGCCTTGGTTTCCGCGCACGCCGTTCGTGCGACGTGAGATGCTGCGGACACTATGCGGGTTTAAGAACGGGTGGTTGAAGTAGGCATTGGAAGAGCGAGGGGGAGGGACGGTTCGGAGAACCGAGCGGTATTCGCCTTTCGCTCCAGGGCTGACTTTCAATTGTTTCCAAACTCGCGAAGCGAGAAATGGTAGCCCGACGCTTAAGTTTTGAAGTTGCGCTAATACAAACCCGACGCGCAAATTTTGAAGTGCACTATCAGATTGCGTGCTATCAAGATTGGCATTTACAAAAAAAACGAGAACCTCCGAATGACCAGTTCATTTGTATTCTCACCAGCCACAGCAAAGGCTCTCGCGATGTTAATGATTAACGAGGGCGCTTCCTCGCTAACGCGTTAGGCTATCAAAGGCGACACTTGGTCTGGTTGGGAGCAACAGAGCTCTTCCGGCTACGCGAATTAGAAATCAACGAAAACTAAATATCAGCCTCTCCGCCAAGAGTTCGAGCGTGGCCCGAAAGGCACCGCGCCCGGCCGGCTTCGCGTGACGGCTCACTAAAACGAAAAAAGCCACCCACAGAAAGACTGCGAGTGGCCGGTTTTGGGAATTGATCCTCAGCTGTTTCGAATTAGATTGAGCGAGGCTTGGGCAATTACGAAACGAGTTCGAGGTCTTCAACCTGCTTGGCCAATCGCTTACGGGCGACGTGCAAGCGACGCTTGATCGTTCCCAATGGAGCGTTGAAGTCGTCAGCCATTTCGAGCAAGGAGTGGCCTTCGACGTAGAACGCGACCAAGGTGTCGCGATCCATTTCGCCAAGCCGATCCAAGCCCTCGCGGACTTGAACCTTGCGCTCCACTTCCAGGACGTCTTCCAATGGCGAGCCGTAGCCGATCACAGTGGCTTCCAACATTTCAGGTTCAACTGAAATGGCAGGAGCTCGTCGAACGGCTCGGTTGATCGCCATTCGAACTGTGATCTGACGCAACCAACCGATGAACGCCTCAGGCGTTCGGAGTTGGTCGATCTTCAACATGGCCTGAACGAACACGTCTTGGCACAATTCTTGGGCATCTGCGTGGTCGCGAAGTCGTCGCATCGCGATCGCCAAAACGGTTGGCTGAAATCGCTCGAACAACTCGCCGAAGGCTTCTCGGTCGCCGGTTTGTGCAGCTCGAACCAGCTCACCCGTTTGTCGTAATTTAATCAAATTTTTGTTTATTGCGTTCATGAGGGTTCTCTTTGCGTTAGCAAACGGAAACGCCGTTTGCGGAATGCTGAAGTGCCAGAGCCTGAATCGAGAACCAGATTTTGCGCAAAATTGCATGCGCAAAAAGGATCAAGATTCTGTTTCCAGAAACCTGTTCAATAACAGAGCTAAATTTGCGTCCGAGAGGGACGGACCGCGATGAGGCGGTTAGCTAAGTCTTTGAAACAGATGCTGAATACTGACCACGTTGCCGGGTTCCAATGACGGATGGGACGTTGGCAAATAACTGCCACCTATCCCGGAGGTCATATCGAGGAACAGTAAATCCGTTCCAGAATTCCCGCCTGATAGCGGGCCAGCACAAAGGTTGAGGCGCCATTGATTTTGCCGCGGGGCGAAATTGAAGCGCAACATCGACGTGGCTTTGACGAAACGTGGGATGACGTTTGCGATCGAGCTGATGATGATATTGCTTCGCATTTCAATGCTCCCGCGTGCAGGCACGCAAAAAGAGAACCTATAAAAAAATGATGAGCCGAATTGGGGAATCACACGATTCAAGCCAAAACAGTCGGCTGCATCTTATTGATGTATCGTCCTGAAAACAACTTTGTTTCGGACAACAATTCAATTATACCGCAAAAAGCGGTAATTTGTGGATATTCCTCATCCACGCCCCTTTAGAGACAGCTGGGCATGGAAGGTTCACTCAATTTTGAACTTAATTTCCGAGCCTTTTGGGAATCTCGGAAAAGCAAGGCTTCAGCCGGTTTTTCTCCTGTGATTTTAAATGCCTTCTATTTGAAGAAGCGTCCGAAAATCTTAAAAAACCAGCTGGCAACGACTAGCGCGACCATGGGGAGCATCGCCGTGACGATGACAAATTGCCCAATTTCGTTTTTGTCGCCTTGGGCTGCGCGGAAAAGTTGCCCCAAGCTTAACGCAGAAGCCGCAAAAACCGCCGTCACGACCATCACGGACATGATTGAAAAACGACCCTGCTGTCGTGTCGCACGTTTGGGTTGATTGGGTTCGTCGGCCATGATGCGAGCGATTTCCGGCATGTAAGCAATGACAGTGAGGATTCTATTCTGACTGACTGCTGGTCTGATTTCAAGTCAAACAATAGAAGCACCTCCGCGGTTGGGTAGCAGAGGCGATGCATCTGCCACGGACGCCTGCCCGTCACTCTTTAGCCGAGTCTGGTTTGAGCCAATGTTGTTTACCGATTAGCCGCCAGGCGACCGTGTCTTCGTTCCCATCGCGTCATCTTTTTCTGCGCTGGTGAGTCCAGTGGGCGTGTCTCGAGCGAGCGTTTTTTGCAGTGAATGGTCAACTCGTATTTCCATCTCGTCGACGCGTGTCGGCTAATCGTTAAGAGACGGTCGTCTCGCATGCTAAGTCTGCAGACCGTACTCACTGACAAAGTTATGACTGCCTCAAAGTAGAGCCTTGGCCCGCTAGCAACCAGGGGTTTCGCCGTTAAGGTCGTCGCATGTTATCCAGTGTCTGTTGTGTCAATTGGAAGAGTGGCAACAACCCCGCCAAGTTTGCTGAATTACTGAATTCTCCGCTTTGTAGTGACGATCAAAACAACGGTCGCATCAGTAAGGACACTGGTGTGGCGTATTCTCGGGTTGACCAAGGTGTATCTATCAACCCGTTCCAAGCACAAGGTTCCCCGACGTTGTGTTTAGTTGCGAAAAGTTCCACGGGCCAAATTTGTGCCGGTGGAACGCACCCAGTTTTCAGAAGGATTTGAAACAATGCGATCCATGTTACTTGCCTCCGCGATGTGTGCCGTGGCCCTGACATTTACGGGGTGTTCACTCACCGTCAGCGGTCCCAATACTTCTTTGTCTCATCAGGCTCGCATCCAAGACTGTGGATGTGATGCCGGCGAAAGCTGTGGCTCATGCCAGATGGGAATGAAGCGAGGACTGCGACTTGCAAAAGCCGATTGCGGCGATGCAAATTGCGGC
>JBLINZ010000436.1:0-5344 GCA_047639375.1 Mariniblastus sp.
GAAATCCCAATTGGCGCTGGCCTTATCCGGCAAAGACAGAGATGAAATCCTGACCGATTTGCTGCAAATTGTGGCGGACCGACCTACACCGAGCGTCCCTGCGGGAGTCCAACGCTAATGTCAACTCCCACACCAACCACGCGCCCAACCAAATCTACTGGCTCGAATTTTCGAGCCGATTCGTTGGTTCAATTAATCGAATCGGAAGATGATGCGGTTCGAAACCAATCGCTCGACTCAATTTGTGCCCATACGGATCTAACCCAACTCGGTGAACACGCCCAAGCCCTCGATGCGTTCTGGCGGGCTTCCGACAATCTCTACCATCAAGTCCGCTCGTTGTTTTTTCTGTCGGCGATTCATCGTTACTACATGCCGGCATTTTTTGGCAGCCAACTGATCGGAAAAGTCCCGTTTGGGAGCTATCAACATCTATTGGGGCGTCGATTCGTAGAAGCGATTGATTCACTGCTCGAAGCCCAAACCCAACACGGTGCTGGGGATGCTCTTTCAAGTGCCTTGGCACAGGCCTACCACGATCTAGCGTTTCAGACATTGGCAGACCAAGTCAGAAAAAGCGTTCGGACGGTGCGAGGCAATCAATGGATGTTCCGAACAGGCCACCCATTCGACCACCCGCTGCGATTTCGAAACGAGCTACTCAAACCCGAGAGTGAATCCGATTTGAGTTCGCCAGCGAATTCGCCAGCGTTTCCGATTCTTTCAGAAACGACCGCGGTTCGGATGGATTTCTCGCACAGCGGCTGGAGCGATATCTTTTTTCTTGGAATGGATTTCCCCGCCGGTGCCCGCGTCATCAATGCGTCTATCAATCTTGGCGTGCTGGACCGAGATACACAGCCACGCCCGCCGATCGAGTGTTTCTTACGCGTAATCGATCGACCTGTCCTTCGGTTGGTCAGTATCGATTTGAAAACAGCCGCAGAGATCGAAACCATTGCAGAAGTCTTCGATTTCGCACGCGACTATCTGGGCTTGCTCAAAGCCGCGGTGATTGCCGCCGGAATTGTCCCGCCAGGAATGGAAGGCTGCGGGCAACGCATCGAAACTTTGTTGGAGCATTTGATTGGCCCAGGTTTAGGCTTGGAAATCGTCAGCCAAGTCAACGACATTCCCAAAGGCTCGCGGCTTGCTGTTTCCACTAACCTCCTCGGGTCGTTGATTTCATTGTGTATGCGGGCAACAGGCCAAGTCTCAGCGTTGGAGGGAGCTTTGAGCGAACCCGATCGGCGAATCATCGCAGCCCGGGCAATTTTGGGCGAGTGGATTGGCGGTTCAGGAGGAGGCTGGCAGGATTCGGGAGGCGTCTGGCCTGGGATCAAGCTGATCCAAGGTGCTGAGGCCACTCAAGATGACCCTGAGTTTGGAATAAGCCGGGGGCGGTTGCTTCCGCAGCACACGGTATTCACCGAAGACGAGGTATCAGCCGCAACGCGACAGAAACTACAAGATAGCCTTGTTTTGGTTCACGGCGGAATGGCTCAAAACGTCGGACCGATTCTCGAAATGGTAACCGAAAAATACTTGCTGCGTTCGCCCATTGAATGGGCCGCTCGCCAAGAAGCGATTGAGATCGTCGATGAGATCGCAGCCGCCTTGCGAGCAGGTGATATCAAAGCCGTCGGAGCCGCGACGCATCGCAACTTTTTTGGCCCGCTCCAAAAAATCATTCCTTGGTGCACCAACCTATTTACCAATTCGCTCGTAGAACAATGCGAAGAAAAATTCGGCGACCAGTTCTGGGGATTCTGGATGCTCGGCGGAATGGCCGGTGGTGGCATGGGTTTTATTTTTGACCCGACCATCAAACCTGAGGCGCAAACTTGGTTGCAAACTGCAATGCTGGAAACCAAACGACAGATGGAATCCCGGCTGCCGTTTGCGATGGATCCCGTTGTTTACGACTTTGAGATCAACGACCGCGGAACGTGGGGCGAATTGGATGCAACGTCCACCGCGCGAATGCCCAACGAATACTACGCTTTGATGATCCCGACTTGGCTGAAACTGCCGCCACGTCAGTTGTCCGCTCTTTCAAGATACGAAATGGAACTGCTGGGCACCGAATACCGGGCTTCCGGACACTCGGAAGCATTTCAAACTCTGGTCGAAGGGATTCTTCCTGGTCGTAGCCGCGAAACCGAAAAAGACGAATCGCTCAACCATTTGCTAAGACGAATTGGTTTCGATCGCGATCAACACGAGCAAGTCCGATCCGATCTACGCTCCGGCCGATACGGCTTAGCTCAAAACCGCATGCCGCTTAACACCAGTATTACCGACGTTGAGCCCGAGGACGTGGTCGATGCGCGGGAGGGCCTTGGCCCGCAGTTCCAAACGCTAGGCGAGAACGCGATCCGCGATGGAAAAATCGCCGTCGTGACATTGTCTGCCGGCGTAGGTAGTCGCTGGACCGAAGGCGCTGGCGTGGTTAAAGGACTCCACCCCTTCTCCCAATTCTGCGGTCGACACCGTAGTTTTCTCGAAGTACACCTCGCTAAAAGCCAAAAAACCGGCACTCAGTTTGACCGCTCGTTCCCACACGTCATCACAACTGGATACATGACGGACGCAGCGATCAGTTCCCATTTACATGACGTTTCCAATTACAATTACGATGGCAACGTCATCGTCTCGCCCGGGAAATATGTGGGCCTTCGATTTGTGCCGATGGTCCGAGACCTGCAGTTTCAATGGGAAGACATGCCGCAGCAAATGCTGGATGAACAGCAGCAGAAAATGCGAGCAAGTCTCCGTGCGGCGATGATCGGATGGGCACAAGAAACCGGCGAAGGCACCGACTATCGCGACAACACGCCGCAACAATGCTTGCACCCGGTGGGCCATTGGTTTGAGTTTCCCAACATGCTTCGCAATGGCGTGCTTCAGTCGATGTTGGAGAAACAACCCGAGCTCCAATACCTGATGCTTCATAACGTCGACACGCTGGGGGCCAATGTTGATCCGGCCTTGCTTGGCCTGCACATCGCCAGTGAACGATGTTTGAGTTTCGAAGTGATTTCCCGCCGACTCGAAGATCGAGGTGGTGGATTGGCCCGCGTCGACGGCCGGCCGCGCTTGCTGGAAGGGCTTTCGATGCCACGCGAACAAGACGAATTCAAGTTGTCGTTCTACAATTCCATGACGACCTGGATCGATATCGATCAACTCTTGAATGTGTTTAAGCTTGACCGAACCGATTTGTCCAATCATGCCAAAGTCGATGCGGCGATTCGAGAATTGAGCCAGCGGATGCCGACTTACATCACGATCAAAGATGTGAAAAAGCGATGGGGGCATGGGCAAGAAGACGTGTTCCCGGTTTCTCAATTTGAGAAACTCTGGAGCGACATGTCCGGACTCCCGGAAGTCTCATCGAATTTCGTCGTCGTCCCGCTTCGCCGCGGTCAACAATTGAAACAACAAGCCCAACTCGATTCATGGCTACGAGATGGAACTGCCGAGTTTGTTAATTCGCTGTGCCAATGGGAACGATGAGTGGATGGTAGTTTTTCGTTCTGAGGCTGAGATATTATTGTTTTGATTTCGCTCACATGTAAAGCTGCGGTTGATCCTGATGGGATCACAGATGGTAGCCGGCAGTTGAGCGCAGCGACACTGCCGGATAAACCACCTAAAACAATCCGCATCCCGGTGGGGATGCCAGACAACTCAATCCAATATTTCTCGGATGGAAAGTAGCCTACGCGAGCGTACATTCTGGTACCCCCTCAGGATGCAAATCCGAGACATTTGATTTGACAATATTGTCGCACAACCATCTGACCTGAAAATGGCCTTCGGAGTAATCCGAACGAGTCAACGCCAGCTGGGCTTGGGTCCCACTCGATTCCTCCACCTCCACGACGAGCTCTATTCAGTCCTCGAATCAGAAACTTTGAAGTCGCATCCGACACGAGAATGGCATAGATCCGACATTTTTTGAAGCAGCCCTGTAGATATCACTCAAACTGGTATCAACAAATCGCGACAGTTTGATAAAATCGCGTTCTTCCATTTCCCTATCAATTCGGATAATCCAGGATGCACTTTTTGAGATTCGCACTCCGTTTGACAGTGCTGGCCGCCCTCAGTCTAGTAATTTTCTCTGTGGTGACTGAATCAACCAAAGCATTCGGTGTCGTCCCTAGCGATGAGCATAGCGAAAAAGTCGCTGTGGATGGGGAAGCCTCAGACGCCGATGACTCTGATCCCGGCCTGCTCGGCAATTTGACGACCCTGGGCTTATTGGTTCTGCTTCAAGCCGTGCTAGGATTCGACAACCTGTTGTACATTTCGCTCGAGTCCAAACACGCGCCAGCAGAAAAGCGACAATCGGTTCGAGCGTGGGGAATTGGAATCGCGATTTTTCTTCGGATCGCGTTACTGTGTTTCCTCGTGTTCCTCAAAGAATGGTTCGAACAGACCTCGGTCTGCAATTTCGATTGGGGGAAAATCGCCAGCGGCAACTTTAATCTTCATAGCGTCATCGTGTTGGCCGGCGGTGCATTCATTATCTACACCGCCATGAAAGAGATTTGGCACATGACTCGATTGGAGCATGATGACCATGATGGTGGTGAAGGCAAAAAGAAAACAATGGGCTCGGTGATCTTTTGGATCGTGGTGATGAATCTTGTGTTCTCTTTCGACTCAATTCTTAGCGCGATGGCTTTGTCCGATGTATTCTGGGTCATGGCCGCAGCGATCGTGATCAGCGGTTTGATGATGATCTGGTTGTCGGAACACGTTGCCAATTTTCTAGAAAAAAATCGGATGTACGAAGTCCTTGGATTGTTCGTGTTGTTTGTCGTCGGGATCATGCTGGTCAGCGAAGGCGGCCATCTCGCGCACCTGAATCTCTTCGGAAACGCCGTCGAACCCATGACCAAAACGACGTTCTACTTTGTCTTGGTCGTGTTGGTTTTGACCGACATTGTCCAAAGTCGATACCAGCGGAAACTACTTGCTGACAACGACAAGGCCCACGCCTAGTCCATGCAAGCCGCGTTGCTGGATAAACAAGTACGTTGGGGCGCACTCATTGGCGGCACGTTCGGCTGCCAAGGAAACCCGACGCGTCGAGGCTGGTTGATTTAGTGCCCGGTTAAGTTGGACAAATCATAGCCCGAATCCGTCAGCGAGGCAGAACCCTCGTTAGTCGCCCGCCTTCGATCGCAATGCTTACTTGTATTTTGCATCAGGAGTCATAATGTGTTGCGCCAAAAACAGTTAGCGCACACGATAGTCACAATCATAATCAAAAAAATTCCATGCTTCTCATCATCCGGAAGTGCGGCTGCCTCTCAAGCCTCAACTGCCG
>JBLINZ010000437.1:0-5336 GCA_047639375.1 Mariniblastus sp.
CGGTGCGGAGGGCGTCGGACGAGCCTCGACGGCTTCGTTTGTCTATTCTTTCGTGGCGATTCTCGTAATGGATCTGGCACTCGGCATCATGCTCGACAGATTTTACTTTGCGATGTACCCAGAAGGAGTAGGATTACTCTAATGAACATCGAAGATATTCTGAGCGAACAGGATTCGATTGTTGTAGTCGACAACGTATCCGTCTCGTTCGGCAAGCAAGACGTACTGCGAAACATCAGCCTCTCCATTCCACCTGGTCAAACCCTGGCGCTACTGGGAGAGAGCGGGTGCGGCAAGACAGTGCTGATGAAGTCCATCATTGGGTTGGTGCAGCCGACTCTCGGGACCGTTAGTTTCGACGGACAAAACATCAACTTGATGAACGACCGGCAGTTGAGCCATGAACGGCTGAGGTTTGGTTTTGTATTTCAGAATGCTGCCTTGTTTGACAGCATGACGATTGGTCAAAATGTCGCGTTCCCACTGCGTCAGCACGGACGATTCTCCGACCAACAGATCCGCGAGATGGTCCTCTCTCGTTTGTCCGAGGTCGGCCTGCCAGATTCCGTCGTTTACAAAAAACCAGCAGAATTATCCGGCGGAATGCGAAAACGCGTGGGCTTGGCCAGGGCCCTGATCATGAACCCCGAACTCATCATGTACGACGAACCCACGACGGGGCTCGACCCCATCATGAGCGACGTGATCAACGAACTAATCATCCGCACGCGACGTCGTAACCCCGTGACCAGCATCGTCGTGACACACGACATGAATACCGCCCACAAAGTCGCCGACCGCGTCGTGATGCTGATGCCCGTGACGCGACTTGAAGAAAACGAATCCCAAATCATATTTGACGGAACCGTCGCGGAATTGGACGCCTGCCGTGATCGCCGCGTCCAGCAGTTTATCAACGGTGAAGCGGGTGAGCGGTTAATGGAGTTGCGGGGCAGCCAATCGGGCTGAGTGTAGCCGGTGATTCGAGTGACGCGTTTAAAAGTCTTGCATCAAAAGTTTGAGAACAAAAATGGATGAGAACATATTGAAATTCCGAGTCGGAATTTTCGTCGTCATTGCATTCTGCATTTTGGGCATCTTGATCTGGCTCAATGGCGAAACGTTTACTTCTCAATACACGATTTACCTGAAACCAGCCAGAGCTCCGGGTGTGACGAAGGGGACCCCAATCCGCAAAAATGGTCTTTTGATTGGTCGAGTCAAGGATGTCCAACCCGATGATATTGAAGGCGTTGTCTACATAGAACTGGGGATCAATGATGATTCATATATATTTGAGAATGAAGTCTGCATGATCGGCTCGGAATCGATTCTGGGTGACACGGGGATTGAAGTCATCGCCGGGGACAAAGAAACACGCGGTGAGATAGTTCGTGCAGGAGCCCTGCATAAAAATGTTGATTTCAAACTCGATCCCATTCAGTCCATGATGGACCTTCAGCCGCAACTTTTTGAGACGCTGGAAATCATGCAAGAAGCCGGGAAATCCGTTGACGATGCGGCCAGTCAAGTCGGAGACATCAGCTCAATCCTTCAGAAAGCATTTGAAGATGAAGGAAGTGAAATCAAGCAATTGCTCGCGAACCTGAATACCATGAGCGAAAAGGGTAAAAATGCCATGGATAATTTTGACGCCGTCATGAGCGAAGCCAGTCGATTTGTAAACGACGAAACAATGAGAAAACGCTTGGCAGAATTCCTGACGCAGATACCAGTAATTGTCGGTGAAATCCGAAGCACCGTGACTTCTGCAGGCGAAGCAATCGACGACTTTAAAAAGATCCCTAATAGCTTCGAACCCAGCCTCGAGAACCTGGAAGAGTTCACGTCCTTACTGAACAAGGAAGCACCTGAAATCGTCGCCAGCATCAAGGAAACCTCCACCAACCTGAACTCAGTCGTCAACCGAGCCAACAAACTAACGGCCTCATTAGAAAAGTTTGACCCGGACCAAGGCTTGATCGGAAAGATCCTCAAAGACGACGGCAAGAGCGTCGACGATGCACGCGAGGCGATTGACAACATCAAAGAAGTGAGCCAGAAGGCGGTGCTGCTGATGAATGACTTGCGAATCGCCGGTGATAAAATTGCTCGCAATCCAGGAGGTGCCCTGATCAACGGCGCCCTCCGGCCAAACAAATCAGAATACAAAGGTACGCCAGGCCGAGACGGAGGCGTCCGCTCGCCCAACCACAAATTCCGGTAAGTGTCGTCAAGAAACGATGACGTTTATGATAAGCACGACGAGAAACGTGTTACCGAGTTGGCTTTCATGCACACCACTTGGTTTGGGCCGACCAACAGCACTTACGACGCCATGCCCCTTCAACGCCAATCGAATCCCCTTACCGCACCGGGACACTAATCGTGCCACGATTGACATTCATTCGCATGTCATTAGCACGTTCCAGCAACAGGTTCTCTTGGACTTGAGTCTTTGGCTCCAATTGGAAATCCATCACGCGTTCGTCGCGAATTTCCTGTGGCCAAAAGTTTTCCGTGACGAGGCTCGCAGGGAACGTTTCGTACCACGTAGGTTGGAATCTCTCCTGAACCTTGATCGTTTTGTAGCCATCTTTCTCGACTTGAATCTCACGCGTGCCATTGTAAGTCCAAGGCACGGAAAGCGGTGTGAGCCCAATGGGCTGACGGTCAATCGTGACAAAGGCTCCCTCAGGCTGACTACGAATGATGAACCGACGCTGCACACAGCCAGACAAACTGATCAAAATCAGGGATGTGACTAGAATCTTGGCGACTATTTTTGTGGGCATGACGATGGCTAGGGTTAGCAGACGCTTGGTTGAAGTTTCCAATGGGCGAATTCGATCGGCAGAATCGCTTTCCAAGGACTTGTGAACAATATTTTTGGGGCGAGCGGCGAAATAAAAAAACGGCGGCGGAAGTCTACAAGCCCTCACGGAATCCCAACAGACCAATCCAAATGGCGAGATTCGGCGAATTTTGCCAAATATTCTCGATTTCGATTGTGAAACGGAGTTCCGTCCGCCGGTTGGAAAGTGAGAACTTGGGTTTACATCGACTTTTCGTCTTAATCCCCGTTTTTTCAAGGCTGATTGCAGGTTAAGATATCAAGATTGAATGCACAGATAATCGATTCGGAACTCTATGAGCGAAAGCCTTCTAAATTGGGACGACTTCATCCAAGTCGCTTCGCTCAGTGATGTCGGAATGCGACGAGCCACCAACCAAGACAACTTGTCGGTTTCACTGGCAAGCAGCATGGAGCATTGGCAGCGCAAGGGCCACGTTTTCATCGTGGCGGATGGCATGGGAGCCCACGCAGCTGGTGAATTGGCCAGCAAGCTCGCAATCGACCACATCCCCCACCTCTACGCAAAATTCAATGACGATGGTGCGCCCGAGGAAATGAAAAAGGCCGTCGAAGGCGCCAACAGCGAAATTCACCGTCGGGGACAAGCCAACGAAGAATTTCACAACATGGGGACCACCTGCAGCGTTCTCACCATCCTTCCCCAAGGAGCCGTTTGTGCACACATTGGCGATAGCCGAGTCTATCGACTGACCCAAAACCGAATCGAACAACTCACATTCGACCACAGCTTAGTTTGGGAAATGCGAGCCGCCGGCCAATTGACGGCTGAAGAAGAGCGAGCTGGCAAGATCCCAAAAAACGTGATCACACGATCATTGGGGCCTTACGCCGAATGCAAAGTCGATCTTGAAGGCCCGTTTCCCATTCAAGTCGGCGACACGTTTTTGCTCTGTAGTGATGGACTGACCGCCGTGATTTCGGATACCGAAATCGGCTCGATCATGGCCAACATGACCCCTGACGAAGCCGTCGCGGTTCTCGTCAATCTGTCAAATCTTCGTGGTGGCCCCGACAATGTCACCGTGGTGATCGTCAAAATCGTACATCCCAATCTAGCAACCAACGCCAACGCCGCTGCAGGCATGCTGAAGACGAGTTCAAAGAAATCTCAGTCCTCAGTCTCGATTTTTGCGTGGTCGACCTTCATCGCCGCCATCCTGTTTACCTTGCTATTCTATTTCTATGTCAGTTGGCAAACAGCCATTTTCCCAGGCGCTGTCGCAGTCGGAAGTCTCATCTATCTGATCTCTCGAATGACGATCGGCGCCAAGGGCAGGCAGCAAGCCGCCCCGAACAAGCGACTTGGCAAAGGCCCTTACACCCGGTACGGATGTGCCTCAAGTGCCCAATTTGCCAAACAACTAGCGGACATGCTCCGGAAACTCCAAGAAGGCGCCCTGCGTGAAAATTGGAAAGTCGATTGGGTTCAATTGAAAGCCCTCACCGGTCACGCCGAGTCCGCGACCAAAAACAAAGACCATTCAACCGCCATTCGCTCTTATGGACGAGCCGTCAGTTTCTTGATGGACCAATTGCGTAATCAAAACGACGCCAGTAGCTCTTCTATCGACCTCTAAACGGTCTATCGCTCGCTGAGCTTGGCGTGAGATCGGCAGCAACGATTGTAGCCCGCCGAACCGGTCACATCATCGATAGCAGCGAGCCGTAAGCGAAAATGGCAATCCGACGCGTAAGCGAGTGGGATGGTCGCCTTTCGCTCCGCCGAAAGAGTGTCGATTCACATTCCTTCTCGCTGGTACAAATACCTCATTGGCTCGTCGACACCATTAGCGACCCAACTTCTTATTGCCAGCACTTCTTGGGCAACTGACATTGCCGGGTTCCGACGGACCCTGTAATTTTTGCAACCCCGAAACCGCCTTGGAACTTTAGCCAAGTTTCTTCGAATCAATCATTTTGTAGATTATTCCGGGCAAGGTTTCAACTTTGGAGAAGTCCGTGTTTGCACTCAGGCGTATTCGCTCACAAATGTACTTTGGCGTGATCATGTTACTGATCATCGTCACCGTGCTGTCTGCTGCCAGTTTCCAAGGCGTGATGAAATTTCGCAAACTAACCAAGAGCGTACGCGAGCGATCCCTGGAACTCCCGGAAGCCGCTAAACTCGGCCGAGCCGTCAGCGATGTTCGCTCAACCCTGTGGCAGATCACCCTCCGAGAGAGCCAAAACGAAGAGCCGGGGTTCCTCGACGAATACTCTGTCCCAACTCGCGATCAATTCAAAGACAACGACCCTCTCTTCTGGCGATTAAACCTGATCGAGAAAATCCAAATTGTCGAAGGAGCCTTTGAAGATTATCGATCGCAGTTGGACAACAACCACACACGCGATCCTCGGATGGCCGAAAAGGATGCAGAACTCCAATTCGTCGCCGATTTCAGCACGAGCCTCGATCGAATTCGAGCCGACGTGGATGACCCCTTATTCCATTTCCATC
>JBLINZ010000438.1:0-5295 GCA_047639375.1 Mariniblastus sp.
CGGCGGCGTCTATTTTACTGTCGACCGCAATTCGGACGACGTCGGCTCCGGCGTCTTGCATGAGTTGGACGAGCTGAACGGTGGCGTCAATGTCCGTCGTTTTGGTGGCCGTCATGGATTGGACAGCGATTGGATTGGAATCTCCAATCGTGATAGATCCGATTTTTACGGCACGAGTCTTATTGCGTACGATGTCTACCACGAGTATTGCCTTTGTGTCACAAGTCTGAACGAGACGACGATTTCAATCCCAATTTCCGCGATGAATGGGCGACGATATTGAAACCTTGGTCTTGGTTATATCTAATGTGCCCGTTAGTGTCTGCGGTCCAAACGGGCCTTGAACGTTTTTTGCTTTGTTTCGCAGAGCATTTATTCTAACCGGAAAAACTTGGTTTGCCTTCACCATCTCCCATATTAAATATCGTCTTAAATCAGCCCGAAATTCCAGGGAATACAGGGGCCGTCGGGCGAACCTGCGTCGCTATGGGGGCCAAGCTGTGGTTGGTGAGGCCGTTAGGATTCCGCGTGGACGAAAAGACGCTGCGGAGAGCTGGATTGGATTACTGGCAGCATCTCGATTGGGAAGTCGCGGATCATTGGGGCGATTTATTGGAAAAGCTTCAGCCACAACGGATATGGTATTTTTCTCGGTTTGCGAAACGAACCTATACGTCCGTCGAATATGAAAGATCCGATACGTTCGTTTTTGGGAGCGAGACGTCTGGTTTGCCGGCAAGTTTGACGGAGCCGAATGCGAATCGGCTTTTGAGGATCGAGACGACGGACAAAGTAAGGAGTCTGAACCTCGCGACGAGTGTTGGAGTCGCGGCGTTTGAGGCGGTGCGGCAATTAGGCGGGGTTGGCAGCTGAGTTGATTGGCGAGCATGAAAGATTTGGCGGCCGAAGGGCCTTGCCGCGATAGCGCTGGTAAGCCTCAGGGGTGAGATCCAAATTCATTTTGATCTGTTTTGCTCGAGCCGACGAGGCGGTGGCTTTTTTAGTTGCCCGACGCGTAGCGCGAGTTGAATGCGCGAGTTGACTCCGCCTTACGGACACGCCTGCTAACGTTCTTAACTTCGGCTCGGTGCGTTTCGAAAAAGTCCCTGCCTCGATGGGAATCCAAACTCGGGTTGGCAAACTGCAGACCCTGCTTGATCAAGTTCATGGTTTGCCTAAGCAACTATTCAGATTCCAGTTGTGCGGATTGCATCAGTCCTCGAGTGCGATTTCTGGTTGGCGGCGGCTCTCTACGTTGCAGCGAAAAAGGGCTTTCAACGTTTTTTTAGAAAAGCGTGCTTTTGCTCTCGACACCCAAGGTGGTTTCGCTACTATATCGGTGCGGGGTGGAGCAGCCCGGTAGCTCGCGAGGCTCATAACCTCGAGGTCGCAGGTTCAAATCCTGTCCCCGCAACTTTAAGCCGACCTGAATTTCAGGTCGGCTTTTTTATGGTCGATCCACTCAGGTACCTGCGTTTTTTGCGACAGTGTGACCCATTTTTCGTTTCCGCCAAAGTAGTAATTACTACTTTGGCAATTGAACGTGAAGAAATGGAGAGCAAAAAATGCCAAAACTAAGCACCGCCCACCCCTGGTATTCAAAGCACAAAGCTTCTGGCCAGGCATTCGTGAAGATCGAAGGGGCAGTTCATCTATCTCGGACTCCATGGGTCTGAAATCTCAAAGCGACAGTACGATCGAATTATCGCTGAGTGTTTATCCAATAACCGTCGCCTACTCAGTCGGATGGTGTTTCGGCCCGCAAAGTTCGCTGACTTCTGAAGCCATGACTTCGCTGATCATTTTACGGACGCAGCCGCGGATATGTTCACGAAAGATTTGCCCCACTTCGTCAGAAGAAACTTGCCCGAGTGTTTGATAAAGATTAAAGTCCATGTTGGCCTCCCCGTCGGTGACAGCCGACGTCAAAGTTGTTGATTTCGAAGGGCGACATTGTCGCCTTCGGGACACCGCTTTTCAACTTTTAACAATTTTCTGGACGCTTCCCAATAAGTTCATTGCAAAGTCGATTCGAATTCCAAAAAAAGCCAAGGAGAGCCGAGGCGTCTGCAGTTAGACTTTTAGCTTTCCGGTATTCATTAAATCAGGTTGCTCACCTGTGATAGTACTGACTCCAATTTTAAATAGCGTCGAAAGCCGGTTTGACTTTGAATTCCAGTAATATGCATGAGTCGGAGTGACGCAGATGGCCGTCAGATTTGGATCGTCGACACTATCGAACCAAGCGTCGTCGGAACTGCCGAATAATTCGCGGAGGACTGATTTCTCAGTCGAAATCCGGGCGACGCCGTAAATGTTTAGGAACTGCATCGAGCTATTGTCCATGTAGACCAAATGAACTTCGCTTTGCTTGGTCAAATTCTGATTGTGCTGACTGTCCTTTCCACTTAGGAACCAGATACAACCTTCGTCATCAATTTTTTTGGTACTCATCGGAACCATGTGAATTGGCTGCTGTTTCAGATTGGTCGCCATCATTGCAAAGTCAATACTCTCCGCCATTTCTTTGATCTTCTGCTTTGCGTCGTCGTTGTAAAGGTTTTGTTCACTCATGTTTAGCTCCTTAAATTGGTTTGATGCATTTCGTCTAGATCGGTAACTTGCACCGATTCTCATTCAACCGCTCGACGACGCTGACCGGAAAAGCAAAGCGGCGACACCTGACTGCCTTAAAACTTAGTCTGACTCGTTTGCGTTTCTCACCGTCTGCAAAACAGGAGGATGTTGGTGAACCTCCTCTGCTCCCAACTCGCTCATCTTGTTTGCTAGGTCGATCCGAATCGACTCATCTCCGGCAATCACAACAAATGACTTTCCCTCGGCCAACATCCTTTGGTAATCAGACTTGTCCGGCAAGTTGACTCCTCGATTGGCTTCGTCAATTCCTGCCACTCCACCAATAAACATGCCCGTTAAAGCACCTGCAATCGGTGCGGCGATGTTTAGTCCAGGGACTCCAAGCAGCAGGAGGCCTGAGCCAGCGCCGATTGCTCCGCCTTGCAATAGCCCCTTGGTCATGTCTTTTGTTTCGATTTGCTCGATGTCGTCATAGACGATCGCTGGCATGTCGTCTGTGGCCGCTGGGTCATTGCGTGATACGCGTTGGAGTTTCAGTTCCGGCCCTCGCAAGGATGCGGCGACGCGGCTGGCGTCATCTGAAGAGCTGAAAACGCCGACGACGGCTTCAATCGTTTTCCCGTCATCAATGGTTGTTTTGGGTTTCATTTTGAATCTTCTTTCGAATTACAATTTCTATGGGCAAACCGCGTTGGCCGAAGCAAGGCCGCTGCGGTCATCGTTGATCCATTCGACTGGCAATCGACCACCTGCATTACCAATCAACTTTGGGTGGGTTCGGATCCGTAATCAGCGGAGGCGCAGTGCCCGGCGGTGCTGGAATCGGCGTAGGGTTTGGCTCACCCGGACGGGGATTGGGTGGAGGATTATCTGGAAACGTTGGAGACGGTGGAGCGTCCGGTTTCGGTTCTTGTTTGGCAGCGTCCAAGTTCGATTTCATTGTTTTCTTTCATAGGGCTAGAAAGGTATGCGAACCACGACGGTTGCGAGTGTGATGCTTAAACGTTTGCTCGCCAGATCATTAGATTCAATACGAGAGCGAACGAGGCCCAGCCGAGATATGGGACAAGTTGCCACCCCGCCGAACGATTGTGTCGGAACGAAAGCGCCACGGTTGTGGCAACCGCAACCCATAAGACGCAGATCTCGAAGAACGCGAACATTGGCGAACGCCAACCGAAGAACAGAACCGACCACAAGATATTCAACACCAGTTGAATGATGAAAATGGCAGCAAAGAAATGAACGGCCCGCCGTTGGGAGGCCTCATCTCGGCGAGGCCAAACCATCCAAGCGGCGATGGCCATCATCACGTAAAGTGCTGTCCATACGGGGCCAACGACCCAGTTGGGCGGATGAAATGCGGGCTTGTTAAGTGACTCATACCATTCATTCAATCCGGGCTGTGTGACCATCCCACCTGCAATGGCAGCAATCGCGACGATTCCAAGCCAGACAAGCAACGAAAAAACATCACGTCGGCGTAAGCCGAATCGCTTCTTTCCCGGTTGAGGCAAAAGTTGACGATCGTCAAACTTCTCATCGTGCGTGAGTTCATTGGGTGTTGAATTCGTCGACATGAATCGATCCTTAATTTGTAGCGTTCAACATCTGTGCGAACCCGTCGTCGGAAGTCACTGTGTGTTTACTTAAGCAGACTACTCCTTTTTTGAATTGTCGCTCAACGTCAGCACCGGGCATGGAGCAGTCCGAACAACGGATTCCGCGACGCTTCCCATTAGCAGTCGTGTCAATCCAGTTTTGCCGTGCGTCGTCATGGCAATCAAATCAATTTGATTGTCCTTCGCATAATCGACGATGGCCGTTGCGGGCGATCCTTCGACAACTTGGTGCTTCAAACCGTCACAGGCGATCCCTGAGGATTGCGTGAACTCGCACAGACGTTTTGTGATTTGTTCTTGTGTTTCACTTGTGCTCATCGTCCCGACCGGTGATTGTATTGCCGCGCCGCCGACCGGAACAACGGCAACGATTGGCTGATGGACGTTAAGTACATGGACTTCGGCCCCAGAATTGTTCGCCATCTGCTGAGCGATCTTGAGCGCGCCCAAGCTTCTTTCTGAAAGGTCAACTGGGACAAGGACACGTTCGGCTTTTTGTATTTGGTTGTTCATTGTGGGATCTTTCTTAGATAAAACGATATTGGGTCTGGCTTGTCTGCTTTGTAAAGTCCATCGTGTTCTGTTTTGATGAATCAGGTTGCCATCACAGTCTCAAGCGTTTTATTTTCAATCTGAATTTCAGTTGGCCTGATTCAATTGCGTATCACGTGGTCAGAGATAGATGTCGCCTTGGGTTTGCCATTTGATGTGCCTGAACTTTCAGTGATGCATTTCGCATGCCACAATCTGAAAACCATTTTTGAATCGCTTGATTTTTCTGTTTCGACGGCCAGCAGAATCGTGCGAACTACTTCGCACCTGCAAATCAAGAACTGAGCCAAATCTATCTGCCGGCAGCGTTTGGCACGGCGATTGCGTTGATTAACCAATACAGAGATGTGAAACTGGCGCGCTGCCAGATTCGATGAAACTGACCTGTTCAGAGCGGATGTAAGTAATTGAGGAATTTAATCAGCATTCTTGGGGGACAGGCAGCGTTTATGCGAAATAGGCTCCCTTTGGGTGCATTCTGGCTGTGTTAACGGTGGATTGGGTCCAGCGATTCGTTGCCTGT
>JBLINZ010000439.1:0-5286 GCA_047639375.1 Mariniblastus sp.
ATTTCTGCGACGCTGGCATGGCCTGCAAGCATTTTGTTCTTGCTATTCAAAATCTCGAACGGAAAAATGTTCGATGTACCCAAGTCTCTGTCGAACACCGCCACCTAGCCCGTAAGCGAGAACGTAATGCGCGCATCCCGGGTTTTCGAGGGTGATGTCGTGAGCGTCGACGCGGCATTGGCACGGCCCGTGCTCTTTCTTGATCCACAACGCTTCCCTACGAATCAAGGATGATGACGTGAAAAACCAAATTACCAATCTCAGTTCAACGTTAGTCACGGCCGTTTCAAAAATTTCAGTAGCGTTGCTGTTCGCGATCGCCTCGATCGGATCGCTGCCTGACAATGTTCAAGCCCAAGGTAAACTTGGCCAAGCTCGGGCAAACGTTCGCAAGCATCAGCCGAGTCCACCGTCACGACCACGTCGTGAAGAATCGCATGACGATCACGACGACCACGATGATCATGATCACGATTCGCAGCCGCCAGTTGCCCGTCGGAACGGCAGTCGGCAATCAAGCCACGATCACAACCCCAACGAACGTCGTCGCTACAATCGCGGCTCGCGGAACTCAGGGATGGTGTTTTACTCACCCTCGCACACTTGTGTTGAGCCGATTGTGATGAACGTGATCGCGGATCATGTGATCTATCCGCAGGTAGCCCAACGACCGATGGGGCCCAGAGGAATGATTTATGAGTCTGTCGTCATCGCTCAGCCCCACCCACCTCAGACGCGGCTGGCGGAATCAGTCGTGCTGAACTCGCCGTTGGATGCTGGGCTTGGAACGTCGGCTTCCGTCTCCTCTGTTTCGATCGCCTCGGAACCGGTCACGATGGGAGACAGCTACTTTGATTTCGGGCCGTCAAAGTTTTGGGCAACGGTCGGCAGTGATTTCGATGGGATCACTACAGGCGGATTGGGAATCAATCTCCAATCGGAAAACGGCCCGGGATTCGACACCTCCGTGATGATTCTGCGAGAATCTGTGGGAGGGTTTCGTGATCACTTTTGGGTTGGCGATGTCAACTTGGTATACGAAGTAATCTCGAGCGACTTCCTACGGGGCCGAGTCGGCTTGGGCGTGAATTGGTTGAGCGACGCCTGGGGTGCCGAGGCCGGTTTTAACTTGACAGCCGGATTGGATGCCCGACTGACGGAACGACTGACGTTGTCGGCTGAGGCAGATTTAGGAAACCTTGGTGATGCAGATTTCTTTCACGGGAGAGTCAATCTGGCGCGTCGTTTCCAGGCCTTTGATTGGATCGTAGGAGCCGATCATTTTGATTTCGGCGGTGCAGAGGTCACCAGCTATTTCACCGGGATTCAGTTTCGTTTTTAGCGAAAGGAGCTAAGAATTCTCTTCTCCTGCGGGAATCTAGATTGGGTGCCAAAACGGTCCAATCAATGTTTCAAAAAATACTTTTGCGAGGGTGTGTTTACCAGGTGCCCGTGCTTTAGGCCGTTTGAGAGGGGGGACGCGATAGCGGGTGGGGATGGTTTCCACCACTTAGAATGTCGTCAGCTAAATCACTTTCGGTTTTTGTCAACCGAATCCATTTGTGAATCGAGCAGCTCACCCAGCGCTTCGTCTTCGAGGAAATTGGTTTCAACATTGAGTCGTTCGTTGAGATCGAGAATGATTTTCTGCAGTTCCAGCGATTCTTCATCACTCAATGCCACGGAATCGCCAATCCGTTCTCGCTTGATCTTGTCGAGCATCGCTTCGATATTCACAATCGCATCGTCATAGGAAGTAAGTTCCTTGTTTGCTTTGGCGATTTGTGCGACCCAGCCGTTCAGGTTAATGACCGCCAGTTTGACTTCTTGGTTGGACGACGCAAGGAATTTCTCACTTGAATCGATGCCCATCTCACGAAGTTTCGCCAAATTCTCGCCCCGAAATTGCTCGAGTTTGTCGATCCCGTTCTGGGTTTTGTAGCGGCGCATTTTCAGCTCAGTCAGCTTTCCCCGAAACTCCGCTTCCGTTTTCATGAAGGGGCTGGTCGGGCCTTTGGCCTCTTCCGGATTGGACTTACTGAATTGGCCATTATACCAAAGGTACCCCAGTCCGCAGACCGCGGCGAACAACAGGAACGTAACCCAGGCATGCACGGATTCTTTTTTAGCCATCATCAACTCGAACTGAATGGTGTCTTGAAAACGAAAAAGGCCAGCCACGGAAAACCCAATGACTGGCCCTGCAAAAATATCTTAAAACCTACTTGCCTGCTTCTTTAAGCATTTTATCCATTGCACTTATGGTTTCGCTTACGGCAGTGCTGCCATCGCCAAGCAGATCCTCAAGAGTTGCCATCGATCCTTGCTCGACTTCTGCGATGCGATCATCGATCTTTGCCTCTTCGAAGGCAAGTCCTGTGTCAACTTCGCGCATCAAGTCTTCGACACTATCAGTCAGGTCACTAAATTTGTCGCTGATGGATTCGCCAGGGGCACCCAGGACGGTCGCTTCTTTCAATGCGTCCAGCGTTGATTTTTTCCCTTGAATCAGAGTCAGCTGGCTTTTGAATTTTTTCAACTGGGCAGATGAAGCGTCATCGCTATTTTTCAACAGTTCAAAGTTCTTTTCCCAGACCTTGATGACGGCGTTACTGTTGGAAATTTTCTCGTTGAGCGAATTGATTGTTGACATGGTATCGTCGGCCACCGATTGAAGTTGAGTGGCGGAAATTGAAGCTTTCCCTTCACGCTCGAACATGCCTTCTGAATTGACATTCGAAAGCGCGACGCTCAGTTCTTTCAAGCGGCCGAGGAGCTCAGTTTTGTCTTTTGTGTTGGCTACTTGTTTTTCATTCAACTGCTTAAGCCGGCTTTGGGCGTCATAGCGTTTATACTTGACACCCTCGGACGACTTTTCGAGTTCCGCGAAAGCCATCTCGACTTCTTTTTGCTTGACATTCAACGGCCCGAGCAGGTCATCAATTTTCTTGATCGCTGCGTCCTTTGCAACACCGACACGTGCTCCGCCGCATCCGACATAAGTTCCAACCGCGATGCCCGCCACGAGCAAGCCGAGGACAAGATACTTTGACATTTTTAACTCCAGATTCTTCAAGTTTATTCTTTGTTAATTCACGGTTCGTGTCGCGGAATCAATAAAATGACAGCTTCATTGCAAAATTGTATCCGAGACGCCTCGCGGTTGTGCGAGATTGCGAACCTGTGAATTCTAAGCAATTTGTGGAAAATGTCACCTGTCGTCGAGAGACATTCTGATTAGAACCCCATTTTGAAGGAACCCACTGCAGCAGCACCAATGCGGTTGGCTTCTTGGGGTGGCTACTTGCCGGGTAGAAACTTTCCAAATTTGTCTTCTGCGACCCGAATTAATTCCGACTTTTCGTCGGCACTCAGGATCAAGTTCGTCCCGATACAGATGACGCCCGCAATCAGCATCAGCAAGACGGCCACCGGCTTACTCAGCAGCAATAGCATGGGCAGAGCAAGGCACATCCAGATTCCAATGTCGGCTTTGCAGCCAAAGCGTTGATTGAGGGCCGTCATCAAGATCACTAATGTTGCGTTGCCGATCGCGGTTGCGATGACAGCCCCCTGCAATCCAATCGTCGGAATCAGGATCATGTTCAAGACGACATTGACGATAAGTCCCAGGCCGTTGGCTAGGGTGGCCCATTTGCCCTGTTCTGCGACCCAGAGGTAATCTTGAGAAACAGACATCAGCCCAAACCAAATGCAATAGACGAGCGTCAACGGCAAGATGGCCAGCCCGTCATCGTATCGCCCTTGGAGAATTGAGTCGAACAAGATTGGTGAGAACAGGAGCACCAGTACGCCCCCGGCCGTGAATGCAATGGAGACTAGTTTGACGGTCCACTTCAATTGTTTCGTCGCCTTCTCGCGTTCCCCCGCCTCCCAGGCTTGGCTCAAGTAAGGCATCAACACACCGGCTAACATCGCCGCGACGCTAACCATTAACAGCGGAACGACACGTCCACTGTGGTATTGACCAACGGCCCCTTGGGCTAATCCCGATTCCAAATTCGACCAGTGGATCAGCATGTACCGATCGGAGACTTCAAATAAATTGTTGAGTAGATTGGAGGCCCAGAGCCAGATTGCAAAGGGAGCGATCCGCTTCCACATCGTTGTTTGAGTCAAGGTTGCGCCGTCATTTCGAATTCCACTTCGGCACTTCCACAGGACCCAAACTCCCGGCACCATTCCGACGAGGCAACTGAGTCCAAACGCGAATGTGGCCGCCGAAGAGCCGTTTTCCCAGACCATCAACATTCCGACTCCGGCCACCGCGAACATCAGTCCCGCTACGAATCGCATGATGGTAACGGTACGGACTTGACGCAACGATTCCATCAAACAAGCCATGAAGTTCGAAGCCGTCACGACGACCAAGGCCACGGCTAGTAACCGCACCAATCCGACTTGGGAGGGATCACGAAACAGAATCCACGAAACGCGTACTGGAAATGCCAAAATCAGTCCTGACATCAAGAGTGTCAAGACAATACTCAGGATCGAAATCCTGCCGATGAAGGTTTGAAGTTGTCCGCGTTGCCGGTAATGTTCGGTGAACTTCCCAAAACAGCCCGGTAGCCCCAGCACAGCTAACGGGGCCAAAAGCATCAAATAGCTCCAGACCATTGACCATTGGCCAAGTTCTTGATCGGACATCATTCGGCAAAACAAAATGCCGCGTCCGAACCCAACGATTCTTTGGCCCACCGTGACCGCTAATGCGAATACGACACCGGCAGCGATCGAGTCTGAGACGAATCCGCGTTCAGCACCATGTTCGTCGGCGTCGAGTAACTTGGATTGAGATTGAGAGCTAACAGTAGCCATTGAATCTTGCCGGGAATGCTGGCGAACTTGGGAGGAAAGTCAGGTAGGATTCTGCGTGTAAATGTTGGTTACTCAATCCAACCCGTGCGCAATTCTTCCGATTCGAAAGCAAATTGACGGCGCGGCCCGGTTCAATCAAAAGAATGCTCAGGTCGTAACGGTTTTGCCGGCAGGCATCGCGAGCAAGAGTAGAGGTGGCCGCTGGACCAGTTGCCGCGGATGGCCTGAGCTGGCCTGACGGGAATGTTTGCGGCAACCGATTTACATGCTTAAATCGGCGTCTTGAGGATCACAATCCCGTCCTGAAAGTCTGAATTTGCGGGGAGAAGGGAGCTGGTTTTTTGAGCTGAATCCCCTGCTAGTGAGTTGGTGTTGAGCATTCGCCAAGAAGAAAAACCAGGTGCATTCCGTAACAGACGCCCCGACTGATAAAACCTGAAAATC
>JBLINZ010000440.1:0-5280 GCA_047639375.1 Mariniblastus sp.
GGCATTCACCAAAGGAACGCCACCCTGATCCGCAACGCTGGCAATCTGCGTCTGCAACGACGCGATCGCATGCTGAGCTTGCTTTTGTGAAGTTTTACTCTTGGCTACCAAGAACTCGCGAATCTCATCGCGTTGCTTGTTCTTCAAATCGTCAAGCGAAATTTCCGACTCGAATCGCCGGCTGGCCCAGAGGACAAGCCCTTCGCGATCGATTCGGCCCTGAGCACCACCGGCGGACGGGACCACGAACTGATAGAGGCCTGCCATGACCGGATAATCGGCTTCTTTTTCATCGTATTTCTCAATCGCCCGCTCCGTCACGACCTCGCCGATCTGATCCTGCGTCTTGTCTCGGAACTCTTCGAAATCAATTTCAATCCCGAATTTCGCTTGGACCCACGCGGACGCCATTTTGATACCGTAGTCGGGATCAAGCATCTGCTCGGCGCCTTCAACCTCAACCTTGCGAATCGATTTACGGGCTTTGTCGATCAAAAATTCATCTACAAAGTCTCGCCCCGTCGCCTTGAGGTCTTTGTCTCGCAAACCCAGATTGAAGCGACTATTCACAAAATGAGTCAGGGCACCCCAATTCCATTCGGATTGCTCTTCGGTCAAGGCAAGACAGACATCGATCTGCGCCAAAATATCCGTTTCGGCCTGCCGTTCGGCTTCATCTATGCAGATTCGCACGGCTTCTTCGGGCAATGTTTTTCGGAATACGCGAGGCTCTAGATCGACGGTCAATTGCTTACCGGCATAACGTGCGAACGACTCCTGACCGAACATCGGAGCAAGACACGTCTCCAGGTTGCCTTCGACTTGCTCGCGGACCATGTCCTGAACCAAGTCACGACAGCTCACGCCGTCGAGGATCCGTTGGCGGAATCGGTAAACGCGTTTCCGCTGCTCGTCCATGACTTCGTCGTACTCGAGCAGGCTCTTGCGAATTTCGAAGTTATATTCTTCACGCTTTTTCTGAGCTGCATCGATGCGGCGAGAAACCATCCGGCTTTCGATTGGAATATCGTCCGTGAATCCGCCCATCTCCAAGACGCGTTTTACAAACGGCCCGGCGAAGATTCGCATCAAGTCATCGTCGAGACTGAGAAAAAATCGACTACTTCCCGGATCGCCTTGACGTCCACAACGACCGCGAAGCTGAAGGTCAATTCGACGAGCGTCATGTCGCTCGGTGCCAAGCACGTGCAAGCCACCCAACTCCTTAACCTCTGCGCCCATTTCGGCCATGTTGTGCTCGTCGTCGATCGACTCAACGAGTTCGTCCCACTCTTCGCGGGGAACGTCCAGTCGCGTCGGATACTTATCCTGCAGGCGCGCCCAAGCCATCGTTTCAGGGTTACCGCCGAGGACAATATCGGTACCACGACCGGCCATGTTGGTCGCAATCGTCACCGCGTCTCGGCGACCGGCCTGAGCGACGATTTCGGCTTCACGCTTGTGATTTTTCGCGTTGAGCACCTCATGCTTGATGCCTCGTCGCTCCAGCATGCCCGACAACAATTCACTTTTCTCAATCGATACGGTACCGACCAGAACCGGGCGGCCTTTGTATTGAACATTCTGGACCTTGGCCACCGAGAACCGATGCTCGGCGCCGTCGTCTTTGTCCGCAAGCACAACCTCAGAATCATTCGCATCCTTGATTCGACCGATGTAGTATTCACCATTCTTCAGGAACACCATGTCCCATTGGTGGTAGTTCTCGATCTCTTCAGCAATCGAGGCCCATTTGTATTTTTCGCTGCTGAAGATAATGTCCGGATGGGCAATTCGCTTCATCGTCCGATTGGTCGGAATCGCAACAACGTTGAGCTGGTAAATCTTGTAGAATTCTTCGGCTTCCGTCATCGCGGTACCGGTCATACCACAAACTTTTTCGTATAGCTTGAAGTAGTTCTGAAGCGTGATGGTCGCGAGCGTCTGGGTCTCTTCCTTAATCTTGACGCCTTCTTTGGCTTCGACCGCTTGGTGCAAGCCATCACTCCACTGCCGGCCTTCCATTAATCGCCCAGTGAACTCGTCGACGATCACAATCGCGCCATCTTTGACGACGTAGTTCACGTCTGTCTTGTAAAGCCCATGGGCCTTGAGGGCGTTGTCGATCATGTGCGGCCAATCCATATTGCCCGCGGTATAGAAACTCTCGACGCCGGCCAATTTCTCAGCGTAGCGAACACCCTCGTCAGTCAACGTCGCCGTGTGATCTTTTTCGTTCACCTGATAGTGAACGTCCTTGACCAGACTCGTCGCAATCTTGTTGGCTTCGATATAGCGAGCCGGATTTTGGTGGGCGGGGCCCGAGATGATCAGCGGCGTTCGAGCTTCATCGATCAGAATATTGTCGACTTCGTCCACAATCGCAAACGCCAATGGACCCTGGGATTGCTGTCGCTGTTTGGGGAATCGCTCGTCGCCTCGAGCCGCAGGACGCATGTTGTCGCGAAGGTAATCGAAACCGAACTCGTTGTTCGTTCCGTAAGTGATGTCTTTTTCGTAGGATTCCTGACGTTCCTTGACCGGCATGTTGCTCTGAATCGCTCCGACGGATAATCCTAAACCCATGTAAAGCGGAGCCATCCACTCCATATCACGTCGGGCCAGGTAATCGTTGACGGTCACGACATGCACACCGCGACACTCCAAAGCGTTGAGATACGAAGGCAACGTGGCGACCAAGGTTTTACCTTCGCCAGTTACCATCTCGGCAACGGCTCCGGAATGCAGAACCATTCCACCGATCATCTGGACGTCATAGTGACGCATTCCAAGGAATCGTTTTCCACCTTCGCGACAAATGGCGAAGGCCTCGATCATGAGGTCGTCGGTCGTTTCACCGTTGCGCAATCGCTGCTTGAATTTTTCGGTTTCCTCACAAAGCTGATCGTCCGTCATCGGCTCGTAGGTCGCTTCGAGGGCGTTGATCGCGTCGACTCGCGACTGGAGCTTTTTGATATAGCGAGCGTTGGACGAACCAAAGATCCCGGTGACGGCTTTCTCGAATCCGCCAATCAACGCACCAAAAAAGTGTGTGATCGCGTCCCAAAATCGTTCCAATTGTTCCATGGCTTCGTTCCACATTGTCCGATATTTTGATCGGAAATTTTGATTATATTTAGTTCGCAAAGCTTCCTTCGACGACCGGACCGCTATTTTGTCAGGTTATCGAAATCTCTGGTCAGGGCGTACATTTCTTGACAGCCCCGACAAGCGTCGCGCAGGATTGACGTAATTTGGTTGATGATAACAGATTATAGCGATGCCCCGCCCCGGTCAACGGAGATTGACAGCACCTTTTACCGCGGAAATTAGCGGCTAAAACCCCAGATTTGGCAGGCAGTACTCGCTCTAAAATGCCTGACTTACCCTTATTGGCAATTTGCGTGCCATGTTGGTGAATTGAACAGACGAGGTTGAGCACGCGAGAATCACCCCACAGGTGGCAATACAAGCCGAAATGAACCGTGGCTGAACGTTAAGAGCCAACCCAGGCTATCTACGTTCGCAAGAAAATCGAGACAGCAGAAGAGAGGGTCTTGCTTCTGAATCCAATGGACTCGTTTCCACAAGCCTTCTGATGGAGATCACTCGAATCAGTCATTCCATGAGACAAGCCCCCAACCGATTCATCGCTTGATTGTGAAAAACGAGAATTTAGTCCGGTTTTTCCGAAATTCCGTTCCCCAGCTGACCGTTTTAAAGTCTCCGAATCCGAGTGTCACGCAAGAACTGCTAACCATCTCACAACTGCCGCCTCGCCAACCAAATTATGGACGAGATCGACGTTTAAATTGGAACTCAGGATTCGTCGAGCAATTCAATTCAAAGTTGCACTTTCGGATTTCGAGTATCAAACTCGACCCTTCCATTTGACGCCCAATCGAGTGAATTCGTCCATGGCCGAACATCCTCGAAAGCTGGGTCGTACCGCAAGCGAAATCCGGTAAATTGAGGCTATCCAACATGTAGTCCCCATTCAAAAAAGCCGCCGTGCCAGCCAACCCGATTACCACCGATATTTCCGGTCAACTCATCCTGCTAGGAACCGGGACATCCGTCGGCGTACCGGCCATCGGTTGTGGTTGCGATGTCTGCCAGGGCGGTAAACCCAAAAACCAACGCTCGCGTGCCAGTGCGATCTTGGGTTTGCCGGAAGGCAATCTCCTGATCGACACGTCCCCAGACCTCAGGACCCAGCTGTTGCGAGAGAAGATCGGGATCGTGCATTCCGTGATCTACACCCACGAACACACCGATCACTTGATGGGGTTCGACGACCTTCGCTTGTTCCAGTTTTACCTTGGACATGCTGTCCCCATTTACTGCAACGAACAAGTTGACCAACGACTAAGGAAAGCGTTTGATTACGCGTTTCAAGACGGGGCCCATACTCACGTCGGCGCGGCTCCAGCGATCGACATGATTCCAATCGACACCGCACCCATTGAAATTCTAGGAGCGACCGTCATTCCGATCCCTCTCAAACATGGCCCGCGCTTCAACGTGCTTGGATTCCGCGTCGGCAACGTCGCCTATTGCACCGATGTCAGTGAAATCCCTGAGGGCAGCTGGGAGTTACTACAAGGCCTCGACACACTAGTGCTCGACGCCCTCCGCCCAGAACCTCATGTCACGCACTTCAGCATCGACCAAGCGGTTGAGGCAATCCAAAAACTTGCCCCCAAACAAGCCTACTTCACACACTGCGCATGCAAAATCGACTACGACGCGGTCAACGAATACGTTCCGGATGGCATCGAAGTCGGCTACGACGGGCTTCAAATCGCGCTGACCTAATTCACGCTTCGCAGGAATCTAATTGGCCAGGACAGACGATGAAATAACGCGAGTGGCCTTCCAAGTCAATCATCGTCCTTGAGACTATTTTCCCGATGGATGCTTGCCATTTCACTGGAACCAAGATTCTCGTAGAGAATCGCAAGTTTGCGATGGACTTCTTTCCGATTCATCACGCCGGTCAGCGACAGCTCCAACTCTCTGGCTGCTTCCTGATCCCGACCCAGCTTCATCAAGACCGTTCCGTAGGTGCTTCGCAACCGTATTTCGTCTGGGTTTTGAGACACGGCAAGCTCAATCAACTCAAGTGCACGTGGTAGATCGGGAACCTCATCATGCGCGATATACCACGCCAGATTATTGAGGACCACAACCATTTTGTTATCCATTTGATAGGCTTGTTCGACATGGAATTTTGCCTGCTTGTAATTGCCTTCGGACCACAACACATTGCCTAATGCA
>JBLINZ010000441.1:0-5275 GCA_047639375.1 Mariniblastus sp.
GATCGTCGTAGCGGAATCAACGTGAAAACCTCTTCTTCTTGACAATCATTGGGGTTTACGGCAAAAACGTAGAAAAGCTCCGAGCCAATACTGAACTTGATTTGCGTTTACTAGTTTTGGTACCGTTCCTCCGCATTGTCAGAATGGCTCAGCGTCACGCCATTCGATTTTTCATTGAATTGGTTCAGGTGAGGCTCGGGCAACATTAAATTGTCTCAAGCAATTTTAGGCGGTAGGTGGGGGGTGGCAATTTTCGGATTGCTATTCGTTGCTGGCTGTGTGATTCCGAGATCGCGAAACGCGTTGCCTCAACGGGAGAAGATCGTCCGAGACCAACTCGTGATTCATTCGGATTTCAATCTTCCCAAGAACCATCGCTTGATCAATGAGTTAACGATTCGGCGAACCGAGATTTCGGAATTACTGGCGATCCCCACGTCAAACGAACCGATCAATGTCTTCCTGTTCGACGATGAAGAGCATTTTCGGTCATTCATGGCACGGACTCATCCTGACTTTCCACACCGCCGTGCGTTTTTTGTTAAAAACGACACGAATCTAAACGTCTTTGCCTTTTGGGGAACTCGCGTCGGAGAGGACCTTCGACACGAAGTTACGCATGGCTATCTTCACGGCGTTGTCCCCAACCTTCCGCTCTGGTTAGACGAGGGAATCGCGGAATACTTTGAGATCGGTCGCGGCAAGGGCGGGGTCAACGGACCGCATGTGTATCAGCTGGCGAACAGTTTCCGCCGGGGGGATTGGACACCCGATCTCCAGCGTCTGGAATCGTTGACTTCAGCAGAAACAATGACCCAAATGGACTATGCAGAGTCTTGGTTGTGGGTTCATTTTTTATTGTCCGGCGATCCCCAAAGCCGAGCCATCGTGCAGGATCACCTTCAGCAGCTAATCGACAAAGGCCAAGCCGAACCGATGTTTCCCAAGGTGGCGGTGGAGTTTCCAGATTTCGAAACGAAACTGATCGTGCACCTCAAGGCGCTCGACGAAACCCGCTAAAACTTCGGCGTTTTCTGCCTAAGTTGTCAACGATGCAGATCGGGTAGTCTAGCCCGAGGGAAACACGATTAAATCCCTGAGCCCAATCGTGTGCTGTGGACCATGCACTCTCTCTCAATGCACATCAAGTCTGGCTGCGCTCGGCGACCCCGGCTATCCTGAACATCATGCTCGCATCTTGAAACGACATCACGCACTGCGATTTCCTCTTGATTCCAAATGAGACAGATCGATGAAGCTTCAACCGAACTTGACTAAGCTACGATGGATAGTAGCAGTGCTCTTCGTTTCGATCATCACGTCGAATACGCTGTCGAACGCTCAGTCCAACGAGAACCTACTAACGCCTTCCAAAATCAGCAACGGGTTGCTTGGCGAAGGCACGAATTGGTCAATGTCTTGGCGGGTCGTGGAAAGTGGAACGCCTGGCCCGACGGTCGTTGTACTGGGAGGAATTCACGGTAATGAACCGGCTGGATATCGGGCGGCGACACAGATTCAAGAGTGGCCGATCGTGGCAGGTAAGTTAGTCGTGCTACCCTGTGTCAACCGCTTGGGAACTGCTGCCAACATGCGTTGGTTTCCGGAATTTCGCAACGACAAAAAGCTGCGAGACATGAATCGGAATTTCCCGATGAACGAAAGACTCGATCCACGGACTCCATTGGCCGACTCCGTCTGGCAGTTCGTAAAACAGCAGGACCCAGATTGGGTGTTCGATTTGCATGAGGGTTTTGACTTTCACCGAGAGAACGCCAAATCTGTTGGGTCAAGCGTGATCTCGTTTCCCGAGTATTCCGAGTTCGGCAAACTCCTGCAGCGAACGGTCAATACGGACATCCCGGCCAAACGACAATTTGTTCTGCTTGATCAAAAAGGACCAGTCGCGGGAAGCTTGGCCCGAGCTTGCCGTGAACGCCTGGAAGCCAAGAGTTTTATTCTCGAGACAACCTTCAAAGATCAAGCGGTTTCGACGAGGACGCGGCAACACCGGCAAATGGTTTCAGCCGCTTTTCGTGCAATCGGGATCACTGACAAAGATTGCGTTGACAACCTTGCACCGCCCAAACCGACAGCGCAAACGCGTGTGGCTATTTTCGATGGCAACGGTACGAGTGAAGCCAACCTGGTTCGATTGCTAGATCGTCAGCCTAATATTTATGCGACGCAAATCGGGCCTCGAGACCTCAAAGCCGAGGTTTTAAATCAATTCGATATTGTTTTGCTTCCGGGAGGTTCCGGAGGAAAGCAGGGACGTGACATGAAAGAAACGGGACGTGATTCAATCCGGCAATTCGTCCATCAAGGCGGAGGCGTGGTCGGGATCTGTGCCGGGGCATACCTCTGCTCATCCCACTATGATTGGTCGCTGGACCTGTTCAATGCAAGTGTCTTCAATCAAACGGTCGACGTTCCCGAGGTGGGAAAAAAATCGATGTGGTACCGAGGCAAGCCCGCCGACGTCGAGGTTGAATTGACAACAAAAGGAGAGACTATTTTTGGTCCTTCACCTGTCAAATTGGTGCGTTATCACAACGGACCGATCCTGTCTCCGGGCGACCAACCATCATCACCGACTTACGAAACACTGGCTATGTTTCGCAGCGAAGTCAGCCTCTACGAAGCCCAAAAAAACACGATGGTCAACACGCCAGCCATTGTCACCTCACGTTTTGGCCAAGGCCGCGTGATTGCCATCAGCCCACATTTCGAGTCAACGCCAGGTCAAGAAAACAAAGTTCTAGCAGCAATTGAGTATGTCCGACGCCAAAGGCAAGAACGGAAACCGGACACGTCAGCGGTGACCAACGACGAGTGAAGGAAAGGCACTAAACTGATTCGTGAGTAATGCGAACGAGCTTGAATCCTTTGGACTCCTGATTGACCAACGTGTCAATCCAAAGACTCCCCTCCCAACGATAACGAATCTGGACTCGCGGAACATCGCCATTGACAAGCGCAGTTTTGGCCAACGACAACTGCTCTTTGGTGTTCGCTACCTGAACAGTAGCCCGTTGAGTATTGTTCGCACGCTGCATCAACTGAACGTGGGATGCCAGCCCCCCAATGTCTTTAAAAAGCGCCTCGACTTGTTCGCTACTCAAAAACGCCTCTCGCATCGGCGGAAGGAGAGAGAGATCCATCCCATCGTGGTTTGGCGGATGCTCAATTTGCTGAAGCGTCTCTGGCGGGTTGGGCGGAGTCGCCCCCAACGTCTGATTCGGTTGCGGCTTACGCAAGCGAAACCAGTCACGACGAGACATCTTCTGTGGATTGTTCATGGTCGATTCGAATAAAGGAGTTGATTGACGACTCGCAACACTACTTGATAAGAAGAGGCGGAAGAAAATCAGATTGAGTGTCCAACTCTGATTGCTCCAACGCAGACGAAGAGCCGTGGCACTGTTGGCAGTTGTTACGCCAAGGATGCGTGGTACGAATCCCTTGGAGGCCAGAAAACCCATGACAGCTCATGCAGTCCGAGCGCATCCACGTCGAATGCGGAATCATAGGTGGAGCCCCTGCGTAAGCCGTGGAACCACCCGTAGGAGCCGCTAGACCCACAAATGAATTCTCTCGGAACAATTCCGGTGCCATGTGCTGAGGAGAATTCTCGATGTGGCACTGCGTGCAATTGGCCAACAACGCATGCGACATTTTTGGAATTCGCAAAGTCGCCGTGAGGGCACCCTCGCCATGACAAGCCAAACAGGATTGAGTCGATGTCTGATCGACTGGATGCGGAATCGTGGGTGGCGCTCCATTGAACGCTCGATTTCCAGCTCGCGCGGCGAGTGCGAACTCTTTTTGCCCAGGCTTGATTTCGAATACGGCAAATCGTTCAACGACGGGATTCAGCTCCGAAAGATGTGTCGCCCACGTCTTGGCAGAACTTCGATTGATATCGCCGATGTAGGCATAGTGAGTCGCTGGCACCACTCGATTTCCAGCTTCAACAGCGGCATCCGCTGAGTGGGAGTCTACTTCATGCGAATCTGTATCGTCACGTTGCGCCCGTTTCAAAGCCGGATTCATGGGAGCCTGCAAGCCAATAAAATAGCCCGCGACCGCGATGGAAATCACCGCGAACGTTGCAAGATAAGCAAATTTGGAGCCAGCGAAGGAATTCATGATTCAGTTTCAGTCATGGTTGAATCCAGAACAAGCATCGGAGATTGGACTAGGTTAGCAACCCCTATCTCCTGTCGGTGTATGACTAGACTTTCGTGATTTTTACTGCGCTCTTCTTATAATCAGGTTGCTTTGAGAAGGGGTCAATCGCATCTAGCGTAAGATCATTGGCCATCAACGACTCGTCAAAAAATGGAATGAAGACGGTCCCCTCCGGTGGTTTACCGCGTCCGTTGATCCAGGCTTGGATCACCAGCGAACCACGCCGAGACTCAACTTTAACACGCTCACCATTTCGAACGGCAAGCGATTTGGCATCGGCCGGATTTATTTCGATATAGGCCGACGGCATCGCGCGGCTGAGCTCAGGAACGCGTCGTGTCATCGAGCCAGAATGCCAATGCTCCAAAACACGCCCGGTACACAACAGAAATGGATACTCATCGTCAGGAACCTCGGCGGGTGGAACCCATGGGTGGAACCAAATCTGGGCACGATCGTCCTTGGTGCTGGAATGGTAAAACTGGATCCCTTTGCCAGCAGACACGTACGAGTCGTAACCCTCCGAAAACCGAAACAGCGTCTCTTTCCATTGCCCATCTGACTCGACAACCGGCCATCGCATCCCTCGAGCCTTGACGTACTCGGAGTAAGGCGCTAGGTCCTTGTGCTTCATTCTAGTAAACTGGCGATACTCTTCGAACAAGTGTTGATCGACGTTGGTGTCGTAATAATTCTCCCATTTCCAGGCCGGAACAATTTTGCCTTCGGAGTTTTTGACAGTAAAAATGAATTTGCCGTCACGATCCTTCATTCCGTCCATCCCTCGATCGAACAACCGGTGAGCCACAGCAATCGTCTGCCAACAATCGTCTCGAGCGTCACCAGGCGGATCAACCATCTTGAACCACTGCTGCGTCCGGCGCTCCGAATTCCCGACGACTCCGTTCTTCTCGACCCACATTGCCGATGGCAATATTAGATCCGCGAGCCTCGTGGTCGCCGTCGGATAGACATCGCTAACGATCAAAAACTTGTCGTCTAGATTTTCTTTAGGATTAAAGAGCTTATTCAAGTTCGGCAAAGTCTGACCGGGATTGGTGACTTGAACCCAGATCGTTCC
>JBLINZ010000442.1:0-5262 GCA_047639375.1 Mariniblastus sp.
CAAACCCAGGACGTCGATCACTTGATCGATGCGTTCAATTTGCCACTGCTCAAGCACTTCCGGCACGCCCAAGAGTTCCGCCGCGTTGCCCTGTCGTCCGGGCTTATACATCGTCACGTTCTCAGATACGAGCTGGGTGTAATCCTTGTCAGGCGTGACCATCCAAGTCTTGAACCCCGCTTCGTCGGCTTCCTTCGAGAGCGTGCCAATAATGTCGTCTGCCTCGAATCCAGGCTGCCGCACGGTCGTGATGTTAAGGGCGTCGAATAGCCGGTCAATCAACGGAAACTGTTCGGCAATGTCCTCGGGCAACGCATCTCGCTGAGCTTTGTACTCCGGAAACACTAGATGCCGAAACGTCGGTTCGCGAGTATCAAACGCCACCGCCAGATGGGTGGGCTCCTGCTTGTTGATGATATCGAGCACCGTGTTGGCCACGCCAAACACGGCCGAGGTGCAGACTCCCCCTGAAGTGTAACGGGGACTGCGAATCAGTGAGAAATGAGCCCGGTAAATCAACGCCATCGCGTCGAGGAGGTAAAGTCGTTTCTCAGTCTCTTTTTTCTTGGCGGCCATGGAGGTCTTCACTAGAGTTGTCACGGGTTCGTTGCCCACAGTCTAGCAATAAAGCCAACGGGCTCAACAACCGTAGGGTGGGCACATTTCCCATCCTCAGCGCCATCACACCCCAATCGAACAGCCCCGTTTCCATCAAGAATACGAACTCGTGCAACGCACCCACGCTACGGATCTAGGCAAACAAGTCAAATGTCTTTTCAACAATCCGCTTGCCGTCCAACTCCAACCACAAATGCCAAGCACCCAGTTTGTCACCGATGGGCTCCCACACCGTGTCGCCTAGATAAAAATCCCAATCATTCGTTTTCACAAACACGATCCCGTCAAAAGGACCGCGTCGATTCCCTTCTGCGTCAAGGATCCCCGGATGGTCAATGCAGTAGGTCAATTCCTTATTCTTGGCGCCCTTGATGTTGACGACGAAGCCGAACTCGACGTTGAGGGTGGCCGGCACTCGGGTGGTGAACTCAGCGATTTTCGGCAACTGTTTTTTCTCGGAATCCCATTGAGAGTAGATTCCGTAACTCTTCATTCGAACTTCAGATTTTCGATTGGCCATTTGAGAATCAACTAGGCATCTGATTTATTGATGGTGACTGTCTCACACGCTGGGCATCGATAAGCGGACAATTTCGTTTCAAGATTAATCCCTTTGGGCGACAAACGTTGTGGCACACTAGGTTTAAATGACGCCATCTCAGGATACCATGTGATGTTTCCAAGCGACTGAACCATCCCCTTCTCCATTGCCGTCCCACAGCGAAGACAGACCGCTTCCGCCTCGACGGTTTGTGCGTCGACTAAGGGGGGGTCGTATGGATTCTCGTCGTCGGCCACACCCATTCTCCTGTCGATTTCGAGTTAGCATCCTAGCTCGCTCAATCGATTCCCGCACGGTCGTCAAAACCCCCTCCGCGGAAACGCGCGCGAGCCATTTAGTTGGACGAAGCACAATCGCTGATGAGATACATTTGCTCAAACTCATCCCAGTCCGTCTCCTGCGTCAGATCGATCGCAGGGACATCGAGTGCTTCGCCTTGACCAAAGTACTTTTGACCTGCGGCGGTGTTGAAAATCACGACACGTTCGTCAGCCGTGATTTTCTTTTGCTCGATCAATTTTTCCAGACCTCCGATGCAAGTCGCGGCTTCTGGACAGATCATCAAGCCTTCTGCATGAGCGACTTGTTTCTGCCATTCGATCAACCGGCCTTCTTCGACTGCGATCGCACCCCCGCCGCTTTCCCTCACCGTATCCAACACCATGAAGTCTCCCAAAGCCGTTGGCACGCGCATCCCGGAGGCAATCGTGCGAGCGTTTTCATGCCGCTTGGCAAATCGCTCACCGGCTTCGAACGCCGTCACCATCGGCTGGCATCCGTCGGATTGAACGGCGTACATACGAGGCATGTTCTCGCTGGTCAGGAATCCCATTTCACGCAGCTCCTTGAACGCTTTCCACATTGCAATCAAAGCCGTTCCGCCACCCGTGGGATACAAAATCACATCTGGAAGCTCCCAATTGAACTGCTCAGCCAGTTCGAGTCCCATCGTTTTTTTGCCTTCCAAGCGATAGGGTTCCTTGAGCGTTGAGATATCAAACCAAAGTCCGTGGTTGTGCCCCTCCCGAATCCGTTTTCCGCTTTGATCGATCAAGCCATTGGTGACGAACAGCTTGGCACCGCTATAATAACACTCGGTTTGATTGACGATCGGCGTGTCGTGCGGCATGAAACAGACCGATTCAATACCCGCCCGAGCAGCATACATGCCCATCGCGCCGCCGGCGTTTCCGTTACTCGCCATGGCGATCCGAGTCCGCCCGAAGTGACAGGCCATTGTCGTCGCCAAGGACATTCCTCGGCACTTGAAACTACAGGTCGGCAGTTGAGATTCGTCCTTGATCCACACGTGATTCATCCCCATGCTTTTGGCATACCGGGAACACTCAATGATCGGACTCATCGATTTGTTCATTGAGACGGGCTCAATCTCATCGCCGATCGGCAACAATTCTCGGTATCGCCACATGTCACGATGACGCCCCTTCAACGCTTCCTTCGTCATGCTCTGCTTGACGCCGTCCAAGTCGTACCGCGACCAAAGAGGACGGTTTTCGTACATGGTTTGTTCGCAGTCGGCTGGCAACGATACAGAAGGATCAATGGCGCTTTCGAAGTGCGTAATAAATCGTGTCATATTTTTTTTCTTAAATGAAGTTCCGTCATCCGTCGACAATGATGGACTTGGCATGTGGTAATCGGTCCAATGATCCAGTTGATCCGTCTATCCTCGGCTGACCGTTGGTTTCCGAGGAAATCAAGTGTACGATTATATCGCTACGCCTTGTATCGCCATTCGTTCGATTCTGTACTAACCCCATTGTCTAGAAAATGAGCTTAGAAGAAAAGCCACCAGAGGACCTGGATCAGAATTCGGCTCAAGCCACCGACAACCAGGAAACGCAAGTGCCAAGCAAGGCAACCTCTGAACCTGCTAACCCCTACGAACCTGAGGCCCACCGTTCAGAAGCCGATGAAAACGGGGTGGTTATCGCTGAACCTGCCAATGTCCCGGCAACCCCCAGCACGCCTCTCAAGGCGTTTTCATCGCTCTCCCAGCCCCCAATTGCAAGAAACCTTGAAAACATGGCGGCAAATGGCGGCGCCGTCGGCAGTTTTGTGCTGGGACTTTGGTGCCTCGCCGGATCCTTCGTCACCAACTGGAGCATCATCAACGGGCTCCTCGGGCTGCTTCTCGGCCTCTGGGGACTGTCATCACGGAAACAACGATTAGCGTGGATAGGAATCACGTTGTGCGTCGTCGGAATTTTTATGTCCATGCTCCAGATTAGCGAGCTAATCAACACTTACATGATCGACACCCAAGAAGAATTCGGTCCGTAAATCAACTGAAGTATCGAGTTCGAGCAAACCCCACCGTAGCGAAACTCGGAAATAGCTGGCGATACATGCACCCTGCAAAAATTCATTTTCAGTTCAGAAATCGCTCGATCAACTGCGACGTCGACTTCGCCATCGATTGAGCGTTTCGAGAACCATGCACGAACGACTGCCCCTGTCGCCCCCAAAGCTCTCGCTGAGCATCATCGTCCAAAATCCGCCACAACTCTGCTGCCAAGGCGTTCGTATCGCCCGGTTGAAACAATGCTCCCCCGCCCGATTGCGCGATGAGCTCTGGAAACGCACCATGAGCCGGCAACACAACTGGCACCCCAGCCGCGAGCGACTCAAGCGCATAAAGCCCTTTGGGCTCTTGAAATTCAGTGGGGACTGACAAGACATCGATCTGACGGAAAAAATCCAATTTCGAGTCTCGGTCGATCGAACCCAAGTATTCAAATTCATCACTCAACCCGGCCGCCGCCAAACGGTCCCATTGGCTCTGAGCATAGGCTTCATTCTCCGGGCTCAACCACCCTGCGACCTTGAGCTTCACGTGATCTGAATTGGGCTGAGATTTTAGCTTGATAAACGAGTCGACCAAATGGTGCAAACCTTTTTCGGGAGCCAATCGAGCCATGTAGCCAATGGTTCGCGTCGGCGATGAACTCGCCAAGCTCTTGGCCAATATCTTGGCTTCGCCCTTAACGACGAACGAAGCAAAGTCTTCCACGTTGAGCCCCAACGGTGTCACGTGAACTTTGGCCGGGTCGATCGAAAAATAGTCACTCATGTAGTCCCGAAAGAATTCGCTTTGCACAATGAATCCGTCGACGTGCGAAACGATCTGCTTCGCCCGTTCCAGACACCGAGACTTGTACGGCTCTTTGAGGCTATCCAGAAAAACATCATCACCCTGCAACGTGACCAAAATCGGAACGTCAACGTCGCGTTTGAGATCCTCGATACAGCCGCCGATCAGAATGTTCGAGAAGATTATCAAGTCTGGCTGGCTGAGCTTTAGCCACTTGCATATTTTCCGGACTTCCTTTTTTTGGTTCCCCCGCGACCCCAACAACATCGAGTGGGCCAATTTCCCCAGCATGGTCGCGTTGGTTTCCATCGCCCTCGAGGTGGCTTTACGAATCAACCACGGAGAATCAAGAAACCGATCCAGCGCTGCTGGCAGGTACCGCAAGAGCGGGATTTTTTGTTGCAAGTATACATTGATGCCGCCGAACAATACTTGGTCGACACTGAAATCCGATTCGTCCGTCCGAATCGGCGTGTACGTGGGCACCAATTGAATATTCCAGCCATGCTCCGAGAGCGCTCGAGAAAGCGCGTTGTCGTGCATGCAACTGCCGCAAAACATCCCGCCTGCTCCCGCGGTCAGGTAGATGAGCTTCTTATCAGAATAGTCCATGGCTGGTTTCAATCACGCGACAGGCAACAATGAAAATCAGGACGACGAAATCAAGACGCGAAGTTACGAATAGTCTTTCCGAGGCCAACCGAAATTTCAACCGCGAATTAATCTACCCCGTCGACAAGTGACCAATAATTCGCTCAGGACTAGCCGAGCAAAGCCGCAGCGTGCTTTGACTCACAACTCGAAACAATGCTTTGACAGACTTCCTCCGCCTGTTGCCCAGTCAAAGTCGATTCGGAAGATCGCAACACGACCGACATCAGCAAGCGTTTCTTGGTGGGACCGTCTTTTTCTTCATTTCGAAACGTCTCCCGATACTCGACCGATTCAAGCAACGGCCCGCAAGCCG
>JBLINZ010000443.1:0-5259 GCA_047639375.1 Mariniblastus sp.
CGAGTGCCATGCGAAAATCCTATTCGCGACTGGTGCCGAACCAGTCGCTAGGTTCAAGAAACTGATCGTGTTCTGCGAAACGCATAAGTTAGCGGCCGAATCCGAATACTTCAAAAAAGCTTTGAATCGGCTGGACAAAAAATAGCGGCCCCATGAACGTCAAAGACTCGAATTAGTCGTAGCGCAACTCGTCAAGAGGTTCGGCCGGCGTTAGGGTCGGAATCAAGCTGTTTGGCGACGAGTGATGTGCTGAAAGTCTTGAGGACTTGGGCTACGAGGGATTGGGGCACGGTCTAGGCGGGCCAAGCGAAATTGCAGCGCATGTGAACATGCGGGCTGCCTAGATCAGGCAAGAACACTTGGCTAGCACGACGGCGACCTGTGCTTCCGGTTGTTTCGCTGGACGCCATTCAGCAAGAATTGAAAATTGATCCGGTCGGCAACCAAGGCGCAGTAATCCAAGCTGCCAGGGAGCAATGCCGGGAATACCCGCGAGCTAACCAAGACGTCCTGCGAGCTAACCAAGACGTTGCGTTCAACGCTACGAACACCACACGCTCGATTCGAAAGCTGTGGATTGATATAGGCGCCAGCTATGGGGCTCGAGTCTCGATCATTTATGTCGAGCCAGACTTTGGCGACGATCAAATCGCAGAATACTACTCGCGATGCGCGAGTTCCCTTTGGCGTAATTGACCGCTTGATCGACAAGCTTGATCCTCCGACTTTGCCAGAACGCCAAGAGCTCGAAATCGTGACGGAGAATTGAGGCGATTGCTTCGTGCTGCGGTCGAGCTTAGTTACCTTCGGTGAGGAAATTTTACTTGCCGTGCCTGAGAAGCTAGTTAAGCGGGTGGAATTTGGCTGGAGGCTTGCTGTGTCGTGCATGCCACGCGTGAACAGCAAGCCCAATAAACGCTTCGGGTCGGTCGCCAAAGGCTGATCCTTAATCGATCCCTCGTCATGATCTGCGCAAGAAAAAACAAGCGAATGGCGGGGAGCCACTCGCTTGTCGTTTTGGGCGGGATGAATGGGTGATCCTTGAGACGGCGGTAAGGTGAGACGCGGGATCAATGTCCATTCACTTTCTAAACATTATGCAAGTGCCGTGCCATTGGTAGTAAATGATAAGGAAATCAGTAATCCCTGTAAAAAACTTGTTTTGTGCTCACTCAATCCAAGAAAATGGAATCACAAGTCACGAATCGTCTCAGGTTGAGATGGGGAGTCCAGTTTCGAGACGACTTTGAGACGCTACGTGGGCAGAGCCATGTAAAAACACCGCACATCCCAGCTCGTTGAGTTGGGCGAAAACTCGGGCCCGCAATGAGCATGCGAGGCGGAATGCCGGAAATCGGGTCGCTTGTGAACTTTCTTCGCAATCCTGCCCGTGTTATTGTTGTGCCTTAGGCTCAAAAGAACCAAAGTATAAAAGGCACAATATGTTCGATGAACATCGATGGATTCGACTGTTAGTCCTTGGCTGCTTGCTCGTGTTTCTAGGCTGCTTCGGGAATGACTCAAGTACGACCAAAGCCAGCAAGCCAGCCAAGGAAAGCGAGTCGACCAAGCAAAACGCGACAATTCAGCAACCGCTGGCCGAAAAACAAGATGGCGCAACGATCTACAAAGCCGCTGTCCCAGAGCTGCGCGAATTTACTTGGGCGGACACCCGCGTATTCAATCTACCGTTGAATAATCCGCCTTATGTACGTCCAGCCAAAGCTAATTTCTTACGCGGTGAAGACGTTGTTTTAGGCGTCATGCTTGGAAAAGAAGCGAGAGCTTACCCCTGGAATTTGTTGGCCAATTACCACGCGGTCAATGATCAACTTGCCGGCAAGCCGATCATTGTCAACCTTTGCGAAGCTTGCAACGGCGGAGCCGCGTTTCTGGCGACTCTCCCTGATACGGTTCTGGACATGCGTCCGCGAGGTCTAAAAAATGGCACTTGGTATGGAATTGATTTCCAAACCGGCAGCCTTTGGTACCCGTTCATCGGTGAGGCTTTTGAGGGTCCTTTAAAAGGCACCAAACTAACGCGAATTCGTGTCTATTTTTCGTCATGGGAAGACTGGGTTCGCGATCACCCCAACACAACCGTCGCCGTCACATCAGACGAAGTTCGCATGCGACCACATGGGCGAGCCAGCAAAATGGCGGCTGATTCTACATTCAATCCAGCCTTCTTAAAACGAATTACGGATCCAAAACCAAACCCCAAACGAGACCTG
The DNA here is from genome assembly GCA_047639375.1 of Mariniblastus sp. Taxonomy (GTDB): domain Bacteria; phylum Planctomycetota; class Planctomycetia; order Pirellulales; family Pirellulaceae; genus Mariniblastus. Next base: position 2,235 of record JBLINZ010000443.1, read on the forward strand.
TTGCCGGGCCACACCTTGGTATTCGGATTGATTCCCAAGGCAGGCGACGCCGCCAAAGCGTTTACGGTCAAGTCACTAAGCGAATCAAAAACTCTGATTCAAACGAAGATAAACGCCACGCCCATTCTGCTGATGATCCAAAACGAATACCAGATTGGTGCCTACCAACGGAAGTTCCAAGGTATCGAACTCAAGATGAAGATCATCAAAGTAGACCCTTTGCTAATGTCCGATCAATTTGGCAATCAGTGGAATATGTGGGGCCGAACCATCAGCGGACGAGATCATCCAGCAGAATTGAATCTGGTTGATGGTTACATGGCGAAATGGTACGAATGGGTTGAGAATTTCCCGGATACGGAATTGGTCGCGGCAGAGTAGTCTCAAATTCTCGTAAGACGTACGATTTTAGGTTGGTTCAGTTTTAGTTTTATTGGTTGATTTGCAATGCGAAATTTCGTCAGATGGACACTGCTTCTTTCACTTGTTCCTGCCACGGTCGTTTTATGCCAAGGCTGTTGGAAATCGGACGCACCAACGGTTCCCGCGGCCGACAGTTCCAATTCCAATCAAACGCAGGAAGACCCTGTCGATCCCAAGGACAGCGGTGACCTGATTGCCGAGCGTCTCAAGCTGGATGAAACGGTTTGGGCCAACGAAGTTGAAGCCCAAAAATACGAGACAGCCTTCGTTGGGCTCTGGGACCGAATTCGAAGCGCGAAATCGGAAGACAGGCTTAACTTGCTGGCGAAATTTCCGTTCAAAGGCGCGTTGACGTTCGGGACGGCGGGAACTGCAGAGGAGTTCGATGCTGGGATCAGTTTGACAAAGTATCTTCCCGAGCCAACACGCTCATTCGATGCTTCCCAGTGGAGCGATTTCGTTCAGGCCATTCAGGACGCTGGCATCTCCATCGTCCAAACCGAATGGCATCACAGCCGGTTTCTTCCCGCCAGTGAATCTAGCTCGCCAAAGTCGACGATCGCTTTCACGATTCATGCAGTTCGAGTGAAAACTCAAACGACATTTGCCGTCAAAGGAAACTTGGACGTGCAATGGTTGGAGAAATCGGTTGAATCCTCGAAGCCACCAATCGCTGAATCCATTTCTGTTTCCGACCTCACGCTACAACAGCGAAGCAAAGGCGGACTCTTCACCAAGCTCTTCACGGCCGAGCACGGTCCCGATGATTTTGTTTCCGCTTACCCAGTGCTGGTCTACGACCTCAACAACGACGGCCGCTCGGATATCGTTCTGCCACGATGGAACCGAGTTTATTGGAACCAAGGTGGACGCGAATTTATGCAGGAGCAATTTCTCGAGAACCCGGTGCCAATCTGGGAGGCCGGGATCCTGTCTGACTTCAATGGCGATGGAAACGCTGACTTTTTAACCGTCGGCAAGGATGGATCGCCCTACTTTTATGCCGGTACGTCACAAGGCAAGTTTCCAAACAAGCCGACGGTCTGTGCCGATGTCCTCTTCGACATGCCAACCGCAATCACGGCCGGAGACGTTGATGGTGACGGTGACTTGGACGTTTGGATGACCCAATACAAGCTCTCATTTGCCGGCGGACAGATGCCGACTCCCTTTTACGATGCCAACGATGGATTCCCTTCGTACCTGCTGAAAAACGACGGCAAAGGTTCGTTTACTGACGCAACAGAAAAGTCTGGACTGGGCAAGCTACGCAATCGCCGATCGTATTCCGCTTCGATTGTCGATTTGGACGGCGACGGAGACCTCGATCTGTTCAACGTCTCCGATTACGCAGGACTCGACATCTATCGAAACCTTGGCGACGGCAGCTTTGAACTAGCGACAGATTCGTACGTTAAAGAACGCGACTTCTTCGGTATGGGGCATACGATTGGTGACTACAACGACGATGGCTTGCTGGACTTTTATGTGATCGGAATGTCCTCAACGACCGCCCGACGACTCGATCGGCTGAAACTCGGCCGCGATGATCGACCCGATGTGCATCCAATGCGTGCGACAATGGGATACGGTAACCGCCTCTATTTTGGTGATGGAAAAGGAGGATTCCGCGAAGACTCCAATGTCGCTCCCACCGTCGCAAGAACCGGTTGGTCTTGGGGCGCGACGTCGTTCGACTTCGACCTCGACGGTGATCTGGACATCTATGTGGCTAATGGTCATCGCAGTGGAAAGTCTTCCCAAGATTACTGTTCCACCTTTTGGCGACACGACATTTACACCGGCGACTCGAACGAGAGTCCTGAGATCCTGAAGGTCTTTCAATCGACGCTTATGGAAATCAACCAAGATGAAATCTCGTGGAACGGATATGAAAAGAACGTGCTGTTTGTCAATCAAGAGGAGAAGCCAGATCGGTTCACCAATAGTTCGTTTATGTTTGGATCTGCCTATGCCTTTGACGCCCGCTCCGTGATTTCAGATGACTTTGATGCAGACGGATGGCCCGACTTGGTGGTTGCTCAATCAAGTTGGAATGGACGTGGGTTTGCTTTGTCGATTCATGTCTTTGGCAACGATATTAAAACCGGTGAGGCCAACAATTGGATCAACGTTCGACTGAAAGAATCGGCAGGACCTGGCTTTTCGCCCAACGGCGCCAAAGTGGAGATCACAGACGAATCGGGGCACGTCCAAACACGATGGATCGTCAGCGGAGATTCATTCTTGGCACAGCATGCACCGATGGCTCATTTTGGACTTGGCAAAGCCAAGCAAGTGAAATTGATCGAAGTGACGTGGCCTAACGGCAAAAAAGTAAGCCACGAGACGGGATTGGAAATTAATTCGACCATTATATTGAGCGGAACCGAAATCCAGGGGCCAGCGGCGATCGGCGAGAGACAGTAGGACGGGCGGAATGGGCATTTAGGGGAGCGGCATTCGGTTGTCGCTTAGCCGCCGAATTGGACAATAGACAAGCTAGGCGTTTGTCCGATCTAACGCTGCCCGTCCCCGCAAGATGCCCGCCTGTCCCCGCAAGATGCCCTTCGGTTGTCGCTTAGCCGCCGAATTGGACAAT
>JBLINZ010000444.1:0-5254 GCA_047639375.1 Mariniblastus sp.
GGCCTCGAGTGCTCCTCGATGGGCGGCGGCGTCAATGCCGCGGGCTAATCCAGAGACAATCGTCAGGCCCGTCATGGCCAATCCCCTGGCCAGTTTTTCCGCTGTCTTGATGCCGTAGCTGGTGGCGTGTCGCGAGCCCACAATCGCAACAGCAAGGTTATCCGCCGGTTGCAAGGAGCCTTGGCTGAAAAGCACAGATGGCGGGTCGTAGATCTCTTTCAGTCGAGTTGGGTACGCGACGTGATGGCGATCGAGGATTTGGATATGGTTCGTTTGGCAGAGCTCTCGTTGGTGGCTGACATCAATTTTTTCATGGGCGGTTACGATACCGCTGACGAGTTTCGCACCCACGCCCCGGACCTCCCTCAGCTGTGCCGGGGCCGCGTCGAGAACCTTGGCTGGTGAGCCGAACGCGTCGACAAGGTCCGCGTAAACGATCGGGCCAATCCCGGGCACCAAATTTAAGCGGAGTACCGATTCAATGTCCGAGGGGATCGACGATGTTTCACGGGGATCCCCGGACGGCGAGTCCGAGGGGGAATTGTCAGGAGGCGAGGTATTGGAAGACACGTTGACTCGCAGTTAGATGGACGACCTGGGAGGCCCGCAATTTACCATGGGCGGTCATCTAAAAGCAAATCGATGCGCAAATTTTGCGAGTTGGCAATGAAATGTTGAATCAATACACGGAAAACGAAGCCCTCGACGCTTGCCCGGGATTCAATGCTTCCCTGACGTTTTGGCGATTATCAAGCCCTAGTCGTTTTGCAGACTCAACTTGATTGTGGCGTCATCGGGAGCAGCGTATTGTTTGACGTGTCCGACTTGGGTTGGAAGAATCAAGACCAACTTGCCACGGGAAACCTTCTTGTCGTGCTTCATCGACTCGATCAATTCGGGATGCTGTTCTGGAGGGCAATCAACGGGGAGTCCCACGGCTTTGAACAGTTGCGTTTGCCGGTCCAGAAATGCCTGATCGACCATCCCAAGATTCCTGGCTAGGCGGCCGGCGCAGGTCATCCCAATCGAGATCGCTTGCCCGTGCAGGAACTTCCCATACCCAAACACGGCCTCGATGGCGTGCCCAAACGTATGACCGTAGTTCAGAATGATCCGACGTCCGACGGTTTCTCGCTCGTCTTCCTCAACAAGGGTGGCTTTGCATTGGCAGCACCAAGCGATGATTTTGGTCAGCGTATCAGGATCGCGACGATTGATGGATTCGAGGGAAGACTCTAGGAATTCAAACAGAGGCAGGTCCATAATCAAACCGTATTTGATGACTTCCGCCATGCCGGCTTGATAATTCGCATCGTCCAGCGTCGACAAGACCAGCGGGTCGATCAAAACGGTTTCTGGCTGCCAAAAAGCTCCGACCATGTTCTTTGCAGATGGCAAATTGATTCCAACTTTGCCTCCCACGCTACTGTCGACTTGAGCCAAGAGGGACGTTGGGATTTGAATGAACCGCAAGCCACGTGAAAACGAAGCGGCCAAGAATCCCGCCAGATCACCGACGACGCCACCACCTAAGGCAATCACAACCGACTTTCGGTCAGTATTGAAAGCGACCATTTTTTGCCACAATTCATCGCAGCGGGCGACGGATTTTGACGTCTCGCCAGCTGGGACCGTGAGCACATCAACGCGGCTTGCGATGGAATCGATTTGTTCCAACGCGTCTTGCAAGTATAGTTTTTCAACGTTGCTGTCGGTTACCAGAATCACGTGTTCTGATTCGACAAAAGGCCGCAGCGTTTCGGCGATCGATTGCTGAAGCCCGGCCCCGATATTGATGGAGTAGCTTCGGTCAGCAAGGTTGACAGTTACATCTTGACGAATGGCGTCCATGGAATTCAAAGTCGCTATGAAAGTGACGGTCGCCGGCATCCAAAGGATTACTCAGCGGTCTGTCGGGTGATGGTAAAGCGTGCTGGTTTGGCGGAATTCAGCCCTCAATTCTCTTCCGTTATACCTGATGGAGTAGTGGAAAGAATTGGCCATTCATTTTTTCGCCTTTGGGAATCACTGGGACGCCCGCCAGGAGCTCTTCGTCGGTAAAGGACGCAACGCCATCGCGAATCACGTTGAGGACCACGGCGCGTCGGGGGATTTCAGTCTTGTTGTCGAATGACCCGTGGACCATCAGTGGGTGATGGAATGTGCAGTGTCCTGGTTCGAGCTCGATCGCGACGGGATTCTGAAACTGAGCCCATTGCTGATCGGTGAGGACTTCTTGGATGGCTTGCATGTCACCGGCGAGCCCGGTCACGGGAAGCAGCTCCCAGAGGTGGCTGCCGGGGATGTAGTTCAAGCAGCCATTGGCCGCGGTTGCTGGATCTAGTCCGGTCCAACAAGTCAAGTGGGCCATCGGTTTGGTGCGAGTCCAGTAGGAATAGTCTTGGTGCCACGCGACGTTGCCACCGTGCTTGGCTGGTTTGCAAAAAAGCTGGTCATGCCAAAACCGAACGGATCCGCCTAAGAGTTGACTCGCCGGAACCAAAAAAGCGGGATTCCAAAGTATGTCATGAAACCCAGGGCGAATTCGCCACGCTCCCAGGGCATGGAACAAGACACGGTTTGGGTCGCCTGATTCATTGGTGTGATATTCGTGCCAGAGGTCCCGTCCTGAGTGAGAGGGATCAAAGAATTCAGACAGTTCGTGCTTTAAGGTTTCAATCTGCTCGTCATCAAAAAGCTTGATGCCAGCGAGGTACCCCTGCTTGTGAAAGAACTCGACCTGTTCGTCTGACAGCCGAAATCGATCGAAGTCTTGCTCTGAGACTGATTTGAATAATTCAGAAACCGGGCCGTGGTTAAGTGAGTAGTCTGTGCTCATGAAGAGTTGGTTCTGAAAGAAATGAGGTTGAATAGCTGCCCATTAGGCTGTGCTATTCTTTTGTGTTGCTTGAGTCGTTCGCATCGTCGGTGGGCTCAGCATTGGAAAGTTCCAACTCGGCGGCTTCCGCTTTCTGTTTGGCCTCGCGCAAGTTATTGAGCATGTCTTTGGCTTTTTTTATCAAGTCCCGGCCTTCTTTGGCTTCTTCTGAATTCCCCCAATTGATTCTCCCGTAAAGACTTAGGATCGATTCATAAATCTCGATTCCTTCGTCAGGGTCTTGCTCTCGGGTTGCACGAGCCAACGCAGCTCGGACCAAGCGAACGTTGTCCATGGTTTTGGAGCGTTGGCGAAGGTCAATTTTGATCGCGTAACCTTGGGCGGCATCCACACATTTTTGATCGCGAATCCCAAGCTTGCTGCCCTGGTGGAATTTGACAAACGCTGCCATCTTGGCCATTGCGGTATTGGGTTTGGTTTCGACCAAGTCAACGATCGAGAGGAATTGGTTTTCGATTTCCGTCAATCTCGATTCACCGGGAAAACCTCGGTTGACTCGAAGCTTACTGCTCAGCGAATTGAACAGGCTAATCGCCTCTCCAACCCGTTTCATGTTGGCCACGGAATCTGCTCGATCGTCGTCTGGGTAATGCTCAAGGAATAAATCCATTTCATCGAGGGCCTTATGCGGTTGTTCTGAATTGCGTTCGATTTGGGAATACAATTCTTCCGCGTCGGCTGGCTGGTAGGCTCTGGAAATGCCATAGCCCGCCAAACCGATGACAACTAGCAACGCAAACAATAGCGGGATGATTCCCTGCTTTTTTGGCTCGTTAATATGATCATTGTCATCGATGTTATTGCGATGTTCGTCGGTGACGGTATTGAAATAGTCTTCCTGGGCTTCAGCGAGCGGATTCAGGGGCTCGCTATGATCGGTGAACTCGATCGTCTGTCCGGCGGCGTTTGTGTTTTGTGCGTTGAGGGACTCCGGTCCAGAACTAGTGTTGGCTTTCGTGTTGGGAACGCCCACGTCAAATGTGTCGTCGGTCGGTTGGGGGGCTGGACGTTGGGCCGTGCGGGCTTCGCTGTAGTCGCGAAGCGTTGATTCTGCTTCTTCGATTTGGTGAAGCAGGGCGGTCGTCGTTTGGATTCGGTTCTCCGGACGCTTGGCCATCAGTCGTTTGATCAGGTCATCTAATTCTCGTGGGACTTCGGGGACCATTGAACTCACGCGCGGTGCCGGAACGCGTGTCAGGTTTCGCAGCGATTCCTCCACAGAATTGGAACTAAAAGGCGGACGTCCGGAGAGCAGCGTGAACATCACGGTGCCCAAACTGTACAGGTCGCTGCGAATTGTGACGGGGTCGCCTTTGGCCTGTTCGGGACTCATGAAGTCCATGGTGCCCAGCACGTTTTCGCCGGTGTTTTGGGAAGACCCAAATCGTTTGGCGATGCCGAAATCCGTGATCTTGACGTAATCAGGTTTACCCTGCTCGTCCATGGTCATCAGCAAGTTGCCAGGCTTGAGGTCGCGATGGATGATGCCGCGATCATGGGCATGCCGCAACCCGTGCGCAACGTCCTTGGCGATCGAGAGGATTTCCCGCCAGTCGAATCGATGGCCTCGCCGCTGCATTTGAAACAGACTGTTGCCCTCTACCAGCTCCATTGAAAAATAAAGCATGGCATCATCTTGGCCATAGCTGATCAGCCGCACGATGTTGCGATGGTCGAGCTTGATCAGGGCTTTGATTTCAGATTCGAATCGGCCGCGAAAATGGTCATCGTGGGCATAAGTTGGCGCGAGGACTTTGATCGCGACAAGCTCCCCAGTCGATTCGTGAGTACCGCGATAGACCGTGCCCATTCCGCCGCGACCAAGCACTCCTTGAAATTTGTAAGGGCCGATTTTCTCAAGTGCCATGTTCGATCAGGGCTTTCGTTGGGCGGAAGGGAATTGTATTGACGTCTCCTTATTCTAGACTTGAATAACCGCTTAGAGAAACCGTTCAATCCGAAAACCAAATTCGAAAACCGAAAACCGGACCGGGCTCATGATAGAATCGATTGCTAACTTTGGCAGTTCTCTCGTTTCGGCGGGCGACGTTTTGCCAAGCCAACATCAAGGAGTTTTTCGTGAGCCAATCGCATCCGGCCTGCTTGCCGCCCGAAATACTGCTCGATGACTGTCAGGTGAAACGAACAAGAGGCAGTGGCCCGGGTGGGCAGCACCGCAACAAAGTCGAGACGGCGATCGTGATTACGCATATTCCAACGGGAATTGTCGGCCAAGCCAGTGAAAAACGCAGCCAAAACCAAAATCGAGTCGTTGCCATCGAGCGGCTAAGAATTGGTTTAGCGCTAGGCGTCCGCAGGGAGTCTTCAAACAGAATACCCAGCGAAACTTGGAAA
>JBLINZ010000445.1:0-5252 GCA_047639375.1 Mariniblastus sp.
TCCGTTGCCGCGTTGGCCGTGGAAATAACCACCTTCGCCGTACACGACATAGCCACTATTCGGCCCAGGGTGCGGGGCGGCTTTTTTACTTCCTACTGCCACTGGCAAGTTCGACAATCCGATCACGACTGGAATCGTCCCGGTATCAAAGTAGACAAAGTGAACGTTGGGGGTGTTCCCAGCATCGTTCCAAGCCAGTCGCCCACCGCCGCCAAAAATTCTCTTGGGAACGGTGACTTTGTCTTGAAACACATTGTTGCGAACATCATCCAAGACATGCACGCCCCAGTTGCCCATCTCACCAGAACCAGTATTCCAATCCCAGTGCCAATCGTAGTGCAGGTTTTTGCGGAACACGGGCAGATCCTGAGCTGGGCCGAGCCACAGATCATAGGCAATGCTCTTGTCGATCTCGAGTGGCGTCTCCCGTTTTCCGATTGAGTTTCGGATCCCAAATCGATTGACGCGACAGGCTTTGAGCTCGCCAATGCCTTTTTCCTCGTGGAGGAACTTCTTGATCTTGGCTTGCATCGGATCGGATCGTTGTTGCGTTCCGATTTGACAAATTCGATTGTAACGCCGCGCCGCTGCAACGGTCTGTTCGCCTTCCCATTGACTATGCGAAAGCGGTTTTTCAACGTACACGTCTTTGCCAGATTCCATCGCCCAGATCGCAGCCAGGCAATGCCAATGGTTGCAGGTGGCGACGACGGTGGCATCCACGTCGTCCGCGTCGAACAAGGCCCTGAGGTCACGATACCCTTTGGCTTTGTTGTAGGTTTTTTTCAAATTGGCAATGCGCTGTTCGTCTGGATCACAAAGCCCGACGATGTTAACGCCTTCGGATTTTGAAAACTGACCTGCAAGTTGTCCGGCTCGTCCGCCGCAACTCACGAACCCAAGGTTGATGGAGTCGTTGGCCATCGGGTAACTCGAAGCCCGCAAGGCGCTGCCTGGAAGCGATGACATGACGCCAACGCCGACGCCGGCCCCAGCGGTTTTAGTGACAAATTGGCGACGCGAAAGTTTTGACATGTTGTTCTCTTCTGCTGTAATGAATTCCGAAAATTGGCTGCATCCAAGTCATTGCTGCATCTAAGCAAAAATTATATCACGAGCTCGAAACGGGCGGGGGGATTTCTCGCCGGGTCCTGATTTGAGGTTCGAGACTTGGGACATTTTCCAGCCATTGCGTAGACTATTTAAGGCTCTCAATTAATGGAGCTGTGTTGGTTTCATCGGCCAAACCGCCGGGAAGCTCCATGATTCGAATATTTCTAAAGTGAATTTCCCTTCCCTCGGCCTCCAAACAGAGATAACCCTTTTTGACGGAAGCGTCTCGAATTCCGTTAACGAATTTACCGTTGATTGAAAGCTTGACGTTTCCATCGACGGCAACCACCACATATTTATTCCATTCGCCTTGGCCCTTGCAGCGATGTTCGACCGATTTGCTTCGCGTGCCACGGGGGTTTTCGGGAGAAGCAGTCATCCCGCCTGCTCCAAACAACTCGCCTTGAACGTAGGCAACCGGCGGGAGGGTGCCGTCGCGCTGCTTGTGTTGGTTGATCCAATCCAGCTCAAGCATTTGGACTTCCATCCCCTTGGGCAATCGATTCTTCGGGTCGGGAATGGCGTCGCACCACAAGAATACTCCCGAATTTCCACCGGCTTCCATGTGTCGCCATTCAATTTCTAAAATGAAATTCTCGTATTGGCGATTCGATCGCATCACACCAATTGGCTTGCCCGTGCAAACCAACAAGCCGTCTTTGACCGACCAGGTTTCGGGAGAAGTATTAACGTCCGTCCAGCCGCTCAAGTCCTTGCCGTTGAACAAGTCGCGAAACTTTAGCTCAGCCTGTTCCCCGCCCTGCTCTTCGGCTGCGATCGAAGCGGCTGGCCTTGCCGCTTTATTTTGAATGGCATCGGATGGTGCGCCCCAGCCAAAACAGACCACGGCCACCACAAAAAAACGGATCAGCATCATCGGCTCCAAAACTAAAATGCAAAACAAAGACAGGTCTACTTGTGCCTCGTCAAAGCCAGAGGACGTATCAATATAAGAATGGGATAGGCTCTTTGTGATTCTAGCCTGTCATTTGCGAAGCAAACGAGCCTAAGTTATTCAGACCCGGAGACGCCGATAGCCTGAAATTCTATCCCACCTTGAATGATTCAATACGCCCAGTCCTAGGATCCAGCTCAGACGCAGTACTCTGCAACTGCCGAAGCATGATACCAAGATTTTCCGGTCCCGTTTGCTGCGGGCTCGAGTCGGGGCAATCGCAACTCGGATTGTCGAGCTCCAGATTTCATTACTGGAAAAAAGTGGATAGAATTAGAAAGAGCGGAACCCTTTGTTCATCGCTTCATTCGTTGTTCCCAGAAATTCAATATTCTCGAAAAGCTCGCTCATGTCTGAAAACAAAACACCCGGAATAGACGGAAGTAACTACTGGTTGACAACCGCTCAAATCGAGCGTTACCACCAGGATGGCTATCTTGTGCTGGATGACGTGATCACGGAACCTGAACTGGCGACTTTTGAGCCCATCTATCAGCAGTTCATTGAAGGTAAAGTGCCAGACATGGGGCGCGATTTTTGCGATATGAGTGGCCCCTACGATCGCAAGTTTGAAGAGTTTCAATTGGTCAATGCCGTGCTGCCACGTAAGTACCGGCCGGCGTTGGAGAACAATGTTTTTGAAAAGCGGGCAGAGTCGATCGCGCAGCAGTTGATTGGGAATGAGATTGCCTTGGACTACGATCAATTCCTGGCCAAGCGACCTCGCAAGGGCGGTGCGAAATTCGCTTGGCATCAGGATCTTGGCTATTGGCCCACGGGAACTCCAGACACGGTCACCACCACATGCTCGCTGGCTCTCGATGATGCCGATGCCGATAATGGATGCCTGCAAGTGGTTCCGGGATCGCATCTGGAACCCGAACTTCGCCCCCATCGCCCGATGCTTTCCCAATCCGGCGATGTGGGGGATCGCGAGGAATCGCATGTCTTGACCGCAGAATTGAAGGACGACGACGAAATTGTTTTACTCCCCGTCAAACGAGGAAGCGTCAGCGTTCACAACGAAAAAATCGTGCATGGATCCGGCGGAAACCAATCAGATCGTTGGCGTCGAACCTACATTGTGGCTCACCGTTCTGAAAAAACCGTCGACCACGAACGCTCGATCGGATTCACGCATTCGCACAATGACAAAATTCAATGGGCAACCCACTTGGATTCGCTGAATCAGTAGTCAGCACGGGAACCAAAGTCATAGCGATCGCGCATCGACGTCGGCCGACCGTGACCGTCACGCGCATCGACGTCGGATCTTGATCAGCGCAAAAACAAACGTGGCTTGCTGATAAATCCGTTTGCAAGCCACGTTTGGTATGATGGTTTAAGAGAGTGAGCGGACGGCCCCTGAGACTGCGGATGGGATGAGAACGCTAAGGGCTTTGATGCCCGCTCACTATCAATAACTAGTCGCAACCAGCGTGCCAAACGCAAGAACTTTTTTCAATGCCGGTAAACCCAGCGTTTTTTCCCTGAAACCACGAGACGTCTCGTGCTCACTCTTAAATTCGTCTCGAATTGAGAGGCAACTTCCAATATCGAGACGGTTTTAGCTCGGAAGTTTTAACTCTCCTCTCTTTGCGAGCGGCAGTCTAGGCTAAGGGGTGTCGTTTTCGGCATCAGGATCTAAATCCAAACCCAACTGTTTCAATCCTTTGGCGTGGGGACCGGCCCATTGGCTAGGATAGGGAGCCTCCCAACCTTTCATGTCGTGCCAAACGAATCGATTCAGGTTCTCTTCGTCCTGTTCGGTCTTCATTCCCGTCCGCTCGATGGGAACCGTCGCCAGAATCCCTCTCCATTTTCGCTCGGACGCCGATTGTTTTTGCTGCGATTGAGGGGCTTCGTTAAGCGGGAAATTGGCGGCGAGCGCGGTGAAAGCGTCCAGGTTCGGCTCGGCTTGAAAGCACTCCGTCATCAAGGGAGCCGCTGCGTCCTGTTGATTCATTGGCGGTAAACCGAACATGTGCAGCATCGTTCGCAACACGGAGGTCTGATTGTAAAACTTGTGATTCACCCCGGGCTTGCTGTACGCACTGATTGGCAAGCACAAACTGCGATGGCCATCGATGTGGTCGTAGCCATTTTGCGGATCGTCTTCGTTAACAAAAATGACCGTGTCCTGCCAGTATCGCCCGCGACTTACCGCTTCCACCAATCGCCCCAACGCGAGATCGTTGTCTGCCATGTGCGATCGAGTCGTGATGCCGCCGCCCAAGTGGTCTTGTGGCAAGTAAACCAGGCACAGCGTGGGTAGTTCGCCGTTTTTCTCAAACTCGCGAAACTCTTCTAAGAAACGATCCATCCGCAACACGTCCGGAATCATCATCCCCCAGCCGGGATAATTTCGGCAAGAGTATTGCCGGACTCGTTCGATCCCAATGTTTTGGCCGAACTCAATCGGCTGCTTATCCTGGTACGCCTTCCAGATCTCTTGGTACTTCATCCCCGCCGGCGGCTTGGCATAATCCATCTCGCCATAATTTCGAAATGAAAACCCGGCGTCCAGAAAATGATCCCACAGAAAACCGCTGGAGGAATAGGTAATCGGGTCATTCCCAAACGTGTAGCTTCGTGCGAATCCGCCAAACGCCCGTTCCAAGTAAGGCGTTACGTTGCCTTCGGTTGCCCAGGAATGCCCGTCGGCTGAAAGCACACCATTACAGTAATAGTTGTCGAGAATTCCAAATCGCCGTGCCAATGCATGATGGTTGGGCGTGACATTCTCGGGAAACACACACAAACTCGGCTCGCTCCGCGCCTCTTTGAGGTCGCCAAATACTTGATCAAACGTGCGATTCTCTTTGATCACATAGATCACGTGCTTGAACACACTGGGGTCGCCAAGTTTCTTGGGGACAGGCACCGGAGCGACTGCGGTTGGCTTCGCCTCGCTTGCGGTCTCATTCTCGACACGAGTAATTCCCCGCGGAACCCTGGCGTTTTTGAGTGAAAGTTGGGTCCAAGTCTCCAACTGGTCTGCCTCCAGGATTTGATCCAGGCGGATTTTCTGAACCGTCCCACGATGGTCGTGGCTGTTCTTGCCTTGAGTGGCGTCACGAACGATCGAGCGAGAACCAATGCCCTTCACGCAAGCCACATAGGCATGTGTTTTGTCCATCGCCAACGCTACCGGATACCATGCCGTCGGGACCAATCCGATCAC
>JBLINZ010000446.1:0-5231 GCA_047639375.1 Mariniblastus sp.
GCCGCCAACGGGCATGACGTTTCGTTGATCATTCCGTATCATCGGCAAACCAAATTTGCCCAGCAGCACACGCATGAAATTCATGACACGGGCGTGACGTTGAGTATTCCGATGGGTCCCAAATTAATTCAAGGACGGGTTTTCTGGACCCAGCTCCCTGGTTCAAACGTGCGAGTTTTGTTGATCGATCAACCTGACTATTTTCATCGGCCCGGCCTCTATCAGGAATCGAACCGCGATTACGGTGACAACTGTGAGCGGTTTGTGTTTTTCAGTCGGGCTGTTTTGGAAGCTTGCCGAAGTTTCGTACTTCGTCCTGACATCATTCATGCCAACGATTGGCAAACCGGTTTGGTGCCCGCCTTGCTCAAGCTGGAACGGGCGGGGACACCTGGATTTGAGCAAACAGCAAGTGTGTTCACAATTCACAATTTGCTGTTTCAGGGTTGGTTCTCCAGCCAAGCGATGAATTTAACGGGTTTGAATTGGCGGCATTTTAACTGGCGAGAAATGGAATGCCACGACCAGCTCAATCTCTTGAAAACCGGATTGACGTTTTCAGATCAGCTGACCACCGTCAGTCCGACGTATGCGCGTGAAATTCAAACGCCAGAATATGGCTGCGGACTTGAAGGGCTGTTACGGCATCGTCAACACGATTTGACGGGGATTCTTAATGGAATCGATCTTGAGGAGTGGAGCCCGCGGGTGGATCCGAATCTTGCTCGTAATTTCGATGCCGATAGTTTTCGGGAGGGCAAGCCAATTTGTAAATCGGAGCTGCAACGTAAACTGGGGCTGCCGGAAAACGCGGGAGTCCCGTTGTTTGGAATGGTTTCAAGAATGACGGATCAAAAGGGTTTTGACTTAATTGCGAATCAAGCACAAACATTGTTGGAGCAGGATATCCAAATGGTGTTCTTGGGCTCAGGTGATGAGCGATACGAAAGCGTGTTTGGCGAGTTGGCGAGAAAGTATCCTACGAAGGTCGCGACGAAGATTGGATTCGATGAAACGCTCGCGCACCAAATCGAAGCAGGCAGCGATTTCTACTTGATGCCAAGTCAGTTTGAGCCCTGTGGCCTCAATCAGATGTATAGCTTGGCCTACGGCACCGTGCCGTTGGTGAGAGCGGTCGGCGGCCTGGCCGATTCGGTGGTTGATACCAATCCGGCATCGATCGAGTCCAAGACCGCGACCGGCATCGTGTTTCATGACTACCATCCAGGTGCGTTCGCAGACGGTTTCAATCGTTGCTTGTCGCTGTTCAGAAACACTAACTTGTTCAACCAAGTCAGGGAGACTGGGATGCGTCGTGATTGGTCGTGGTTACAAAGCGCCGATAAGTACGTTGACGTGTATCGCCGGGCGATCTTGGCAGGCTCGCCAGTTGCTCATTGATCGAGCTGAGGCTGGATGGCCGTCCTGACTTCCGTTAGGCTTAGTCTTGAAGCTTGGTCTTGAATCGCTGGTTTTATGTGGTTCGACTTCGCGACTATCTTTCCACCTCTACCGATAAAAGCTGAATCCATGGCACTGCATGAACTCGCTGGTAAACCAGCACCGTATGAGATTCTCGAAGACATTCCCAGTCTGGTTTCAGCCTACTACACTCATCGACCCGATCCCGAAGACGCAACGCAGCGGGTGAGTTTTGGGACGTCAGGGCACCGGGGGAGTTCGACGCTCAACACATTCAACGATATGCACATTGCCGCGATTTGCCAAGCGATATGTGAGTATCGGGCGGCGAATCAAATTGCTGGCCCCCTGTTCATGGGCAAGGACACTCACGCCCTGTCTGAGTCGGCGTTTCGAACGGCGATTGAAGTCTTCGCGGCCAATGAAATCAATGTGGTTTATCAATCTGGATTTGGGTTCACGCCAACGCCTGTTATCTCTCACGCGATTTTGGGCCATAATTCACGACCCAATCAACCGCTTGCCGATGGCGTCGTGATCACGCCTTCCCACAATCCGCCCTCCGATGGAGGACTCAAATACAATGCCATTAATGGCGGCCCGGCTGACGATTCAATCACCCGTCAAATGGAAACTCGGTCCAACGAACTTCTTGCGGCTGGTAATCGTGATGTGAAGCGGACGCCCTACCAACGAGCTATCAAGGCCGCCTGTGTCGTGGCCTATGATTTCGTGAAACCCTATGTCGACGAACTGGATTCAGTGTTGGACATGAAAGCGATTGCGAACGCCAATCTTAAAATCGGTGTCGATCCGCTGGGGGGATCGGGGATCGGATATTGGGAGCCGATCGCTGAGAAGTTTTCGCTGAATCTGGAAATCGTCAATCCTCGCGTCGACCCCACCTTTGGGTTCATGACGGTCGATAAAGACGGAAAGATTCGGATGGACTGCTCGTCTCCTTCCGCGATGGCCGGCCTGATTGGGCTCAAAGACAAGTTTGACATCGCGTTTGGTAACGACCCGGATTTTGATCGCCATGGTATCGTAACGCCGGCCGGGCTGATGAATCCCAATCATTACCTGGCCGTGGCGATCGGTTATTTGTTCAAAAACCGACGTGCTTGGGGGGACTCGGTCGCGATCGGCAAGACACTTGTTTCGAGTTCGATGATTGATCGTGTGGCTACGAAATTGGGACGCGTGCTGTGCGAAGTACCGGTTGGATTCAAGTGGTTTGCGGGTGGGCTTTATGACGGTTCACTTGGATTTGGCGGCGAAGAAAGTGCGGGGGCGTCTTTTTTACGCAAAGACGGGACGGTGTGGTCGACGGACAAGGACGGGTTCATTTTGGCTTTGTTGGCCGCTGAAATCACCGCCACGACAGGCAAAACACCGGCGGAGCATTACGCTGAACTTGAACAGGAATTTGGAAGTCCGGTTTACGATCGGATCGATGCTCCGGCCACGCCAGATGAAAAAGCTGCGCTCAAATCATTGTCTCCCAGCTCGGTGCAGTCGATGGAACTTGCTGGCGAACCGATCATCGCCAAGCTAACCAAGGCGCCAGGCAATCAAGCCGCGATTGGAGGCCTCAAAGTCGTCACTGAGAATGGATGGTTTGCGGCTCGTCCTTCTGGTACAGAAAATATTTACAAAATCTACGCCGAGAGCTTCTTGGGTGACACCCATTTGCTAGCCATTCAAACCGAAGCCAAGCAAATCGTCGGTGAGGCACTCGGTTCAACAACGTAGCTTGGGAGCAAGGATTTGCCGACGAACTACGCCTGAAACTGCATCAAGACCAACGCCAACGCGAACAGCGAGAGGGCGGCCCAGTCTCGAATGCTCCATTGATGGCTCTTGGAGCTAAATTTCAAGAATCCCAACAGGGCGCCCGTGGGGCATCCGAATCGACAATACGCCATGGGCGAAAATAGCGATGCCAACATGCCGACGGCAAAAATGGAAAGTGTTGCCCAGCCAGCCACCCGAAATGCGAACGCGTCAAAGGGTTCAATCGAAGCGAGATTGAATGATGATCGGGTCAGCACCGCCACCACCACCCACGTCAAAATGGCAACGGGAATCAGTTTGAGCCAGCGTGCTACCGAGTTGGGAATACGCAATCTCCAACCCAATCGATTCCGCCCTAATTGTTGCATTGCCCCGAACGGGCAAATGTGTTGACAGTAGGGTTGATGTTTGGAGAGGATGGGCACGAGCAAGGCTGCCAACGTTAAGAGGACTAAACCTGGGGCCACGCGGACGGGAATCGAATGGCTTGCCCAGCCGGCCAAAGAAGCTTGGGAGACCATGTGCCCACTGGTGAATCCCAGCAACGCGATCACGGCTAATTGAAACACGATTCTGAACCATGCGTGGCCGCGAAGTCGAGTGAATGAAAGCGACACGCCCATTAACGTCAACAGGCCCGTCAGCCCGTCGGCCCAATATGAGAGCGGCGAACGGGTTTGAATATTCCGGATCCGTTCCGGCTCCTGGCTCACTAGCTGGCTTTTCTCAGCCGCCAGCTGGATTCCGGCGGCAATGGATAAACTCGTCATCGTCGCCCCGGAAACGCCTTCGACGCCATTTTCATCGGGGGAAAACTCGGCCAACTGCCTGAGGTCTTTGCCTTTATACAGGCTCAGGAAAAAGTAATCGTCATTCAAATAAGACGCATAGGGCTCGTTGTCGTAAGTCTGATCCACCACCACGCCACGGCAACTGCCGTTCAAATCGAACGCGACAAGAGTCGCTGTGGGGCCTTGGTAGCCGGAGAGATGATCCGCGGCCGGAGTCGTGGAAAGCACGGTGCCAATGAGTTGGTGGTTGACGTTTCGGACGTGCCAAAGCGATGTCGACTCAGCTGGCTCAACCGTCGCCGCCTCGGGAAACAGGTTAGTGACTTTTTCAAGGCTCGGGGTTTCCGAAAATTTTAGGTTGGGGGCTTTGGCGCCCAAGCGATTGGCCACCGACGAGATGACTGCGTAGCTCGTCAGCGTAGCCCCCGAGACACCGTCGATGTCTTCCCAGCCGTCAGTCGTGTCGAATGTGAACCCTTGGAAGGAATCGAGAAACACTTGGTCTGCTTTGACGATTTCGACATGGTCGATTGTGTCGAGGCTGCTGAGGATTGCGATCGTTTGAATTTTGTTGGCAGGATCAAGAACGATGAGACAATTAGTGGGTCCAGAATACCCGACGATCGTGTCACTTGACGGCGCGGTTTGGACAATGCGTCCCAAGATTTGCTCGTTTCGGTCGCGAATCGGATGTCCACCAAATACCGAATCGTATTGGCCGATGGTTGCATCGGGAGAGAGCCGCGATTTAACGAGTTCCACGACTTGCCGGTTCTCAGCCAGGCCAGAAACCACCAATTCGGTTTGCCGATGGACGTATCGGATCAAGCCAAGGATCGCGAGAAAAAGTCCTACGCGAAAACAATGAACCCCGACGCCATGCCAGCGTTTTGTCGACGAAGGATTGACGACAGGAAGTTGGGTCACGTGACTCGTGTTGGCTAAAAACGGATTGAAACTGAAGGGCCCAATTCAATCGAGGCCTCAACACGACTAGCTTGAAAACTGAAATGATGGCCGGGACGAAGCGACCGTTGAACGTCAAACAAATGCGGAGCTCACGCGTGCGAGCCTATTTTCCGACTGGTAATAACTGGACGAAATCCACGCAGACAACCCCGTTGGCTAGGGCGGCATCAAACTCAACCCAGCAAATTTGACCGGCTGTGAGTTTGACGGTGCCAATTTTCTCAAACGTTCCGTCAATCGATGGCGGGTTTT
>JBLINZ010000447.1:0-5222 GCA_047639375.1 Mariniblastus sp.
GGCGGAAGCGAAAGCCGAAATAAAATGAGTCGTTCGGCTCCCAAAGATGGTTGCGGTGAGGGTCCGGTAAGGCAATCAGGCAAGAATCGCAGATGGCCAGGGCGCTTCCTGGTCACGGCACACGCGGTTATTTATCTGATGGTTTCTCTTGCCACGCGTGCGAGTTAGTTTGCTGATGGATCATCAATTGCAGTTTTCTGTTTCTTTCGACTAAGGCACTTTTTTGTCGTCTGGTCATGAGCGTGATTAAGTCGAATCGATTTTTGGCGGCAATGGTTGGCAGTTTATCCGCACAGACGAAATTTTCTTTTAGCATCAAAATGTGTTGGTCCCCGATTTTGTATTCTTGCACGAAACTGGCAGGCGAGTGTTGTTGAAAGTCGTTGGATTCTTCACGCCGGAGTAACTCGAAGCGAAGTGGAAAACGCAGGCGACGTTTTTCGAGCATCGCATCCTATTAGCGGTCGCCGATTCAATTGAATGGCCGAATGAGCCAGACATGGATCAGGTGTTCCGCTGCAAGCCGTCAAGAGTTTCGGCCGCCTGCAATTCCAGTATCTAACCATGAGTTTCTGCTGTGTGGTTCCGAAAGTCTTGACGACATTCGCTACGAGCAAAAATGGGCACTGCCTACTTTAAATGGGCACGCCCTACTTGAATGGTTGCCGGTTGCGGCGTGAGAGGACACGAGGTGAAAGTGCGTTTGGTAAAAGCACAGAAAGACCCGTAAGGCGAGGTCTCTGGGTGCCAAAAACATTTTGACGAACAAAGTGATTAGGGGCAAGGCAATCACTTCGAAACAAGTCCAGAGACCTCACGGGTCGGAGGTGCCATTGGATAAATCCTCTGGCCTCCCAACGAATCTGTATAACGCAAGTGCTGTGCCAAACTTAGGAAAAGCCCTTGTTAGCCATAGGCGTGGTTTCGTTGATTCTCGCCTTGGAGCGGTGTTGCAAACTGCAACGCGGGTCAAGATGGGTATGTCTCAGGATTGATCAGATTGTTTCTTTATTATGGTCAGTAGCGATTTTGCTTGGTTTTTTGATTTGAACTACCAGCGAAATTCCAAATTGTGGAGCCGATACTCGTGTGCTGGCAGACATCAAAGTCTGGCCTGCGATGGCAATGATATCCGTGAATTCAGGGCCGTTCCCAATCATACCCATCCGATGGCGAGCCCCGAAAAGTTAGACTTACGTGTTCAAATTCAGAGGCGGTGTCGGGCCAAATGCTTCAAGGCGGTCAACAGCGAGCCGTTGATTTGATAGATTTGTGAGATGAACTTCACGGATGAATCAATTGAACCAGACACAGAATGGCTTGGCGACGAAGCCAAGGCGGTTGTGATTTCGATGAATCCAAATTCTGGCTCGAGCGATCGCAGCAGTATCGTGGACGAGCTGACTGCTGAACTGCAACGGCGCGGGTTGGAGGTTCAGGTGCTAACCGACATTGAATTGGTAAAATCGACCGCGACGTCGTTGGCGTCCTACGGTCGGTTGCGAACGGTCGTCGCAGCGGGTGGGGACGGGACGGTGTCGTTATTGGCGAATTGCCTTCCACCGCAGACGCCGATCTCAATTTTGCCATTGGGGACCGAGAACTTGTTAGCCAAATACTTGGGGCTGACGGCGAATTCGAAACGGATCGCAAAAATGATCGTCGATGGGAAAACGGTTCGCTTGGACGCGGGGCGAGCCAATGGGAAACTATTTCTAGTGATGGCGAGTTGCGGTTTCGATGCGGACGTCGTCCATCGGTTGCACTCGCGTCGCAAAGGCCACATTCATCATTGGTCGTATGCCAAACCGATGGTGGATTCGATTCGTTCCTATCGCTATCCGACGATTCGAATTCGGGCTGACGAATCGTCCAAAACCATTTCCAGTAAATGGGCGTTTGTGTTTAATGTGCCGCGGTACGCTATGAATTTGCCGATCGTTACGGATGCGGATCCCTGCGACGGTCGCTTGGATTTGTGTACGTTTCGGGGCGGGAATTTGATTCGCGGTTTGTTCTATTTGGCCGCCATTTTGCTTCGCCAGCATCGGGGGTGGAAGCATTCTCACATTCAACGGTTTGGCAGAATTACGATCGAATCGGATGAGCTGGTGCCCTACCAATTGGACGGTGACCCGGGTGGCGAGTTGCCTTTGGAAATCGTCGCGATGCCAAGATTTCTCAAAGTCCTCGTACCGAGCAAGTGGGCTGCAACTCCAGCCCGTTAGCTGTCAAAATAGAGTCGGTGGAAAGCGGTAGATCGCCACCAGCCAATCCCGTTTGCCCTTTAATTCAACCGAGAATATTGTGCCCAACAACCCCGTTCAGATCGACAATTTGAATCTAGGATCCGGTCATCCGTTGGTATTGATCGCCGGTCCCTGCGTGATTGACGGCCGGGATTTGACCCTCCAGATCGCAGAAACCTTAAAAAAGGTATGTGACGAGCTTAAATTTGGCCTGATTTTTAAAGCATCGTTCGATAAAGCGAACCGAACGAGTTTGAATTCGTATCGTGGAGTAGGGCTTGAGTCAGGCCTGAAAATCCTGGACGAAGTCCGTTCAACGTTTGGTATTCCCGTTACAACCGATTTACACCTACCTGAACAAGCCGCCGCGGTTGGCCAAGTTTGCCAGGTTCTGCAGATTCCCGCCTTTTTGGCCCGTCAAACTGACCTCCTCGTAGCCGCCGCCAGCACTGGAAAAGCGGTGAATGTGAAGAAAGGGCAGTTCATGGCACCATGGGATATGGAGCACGTCGTAGGTAAACTGGAAGCTTCGGGATGCCGAGACATTTTGTTGACAGAGCGAGGTACGTTTTTTGGGTACGGAAGCTTGGTCAACGACATGCGGGCACTACCAGAAATGAGTAAATTTGGAGTCCCTGTTGTGTTTGACGCGACGCACAGTGTTCAGCAGCCCAGTGCCGCTGGCGGCAAAACGGGGGGCAACCGCGAAATGGTGGAGCCGTTGGCTCGAGCCGCGGTCGCCATGGGATGCGATGCCGTTTTTCTGGAGACCCATCCGAACCCGGAGCAGTCGCCCAGTGACGGTCCCAATATGTTACCGATGGAAAGAATTAAACCTTTGTTGATTCAGCTAAAACAGATTCACGAACTTGCGAAACCCGCTTAACCAATCGGGCGCAGTCGAAATAAGAACAGATCAAACAACAGGCTTGCCGAGTTTCGGTTGAGCGATAAACAGGATCAAGGATCACTCGATGAGTTTTGAAAAACGATTTCTGGGAATATTCATTCTCTTGATCAGCGTCTTCGTTGCCGGATGTACTCCGCCCAGCGATCCGTTGTTGGACATGCTGGATGCGGATTTGAACAAGACGAGAGTCGATGATCTTTCTCGCACGATGGATTTTGTCTCCAGCGAAATTCGGTTCGCCCAAGATGAGTTCAAAGACAAAATTTCGACCGGTCTGAATCGTTGGGCTTCCACCGACGAAGAGCGAATCAAGGGGCTGGATGAGGCTTGGAAAGAAGACTCGCTGGTCGGTGATGTTTTCGAAGCCAATCAATCGTTGCCGATGTTGGCCCGCAATGCAGAGTTGAGTTTTCTCAGTACTGATGGTTATTTCCTACAGGAATCAGCTTGGACGTCCCAAATCGCCAAACGCGTAATCGCCGAAGGACAGCTCAGTCCATTTGAGCTTTACCGATTAGCCGCCGATGACTTTAAGCCCGATGAAGAAGCGGCGCAGCCGTTGGCCGAAGTCATGTTGAAATTGCATCCTGAATTGGATGCCGACAAAAGTGTGACCCTTGCCAACAGTCTCTGCATGTTTGACTGGGTGGTTCGAAATATTCAACTGAGCCCTGAGGTCGAGCTTTCGGAAGAAAACAGTGAAGAAGCGATGTTGACCGAAAGCGATGAGGGATTGGCGGCCTCGGGTGTTCCGGGATTGGGCTACACGCACTACCCTTGGCAAACTTTGTTGTATGGGCGTGGCGATTACGTTGAGCGGGCAAAGCTTGTGATGCTTGGACTTCGTCACTTAGATATCGATTCGGTGATGCTGGCGACTAAGTCTACCGACGGAACCTTCAAGCCTTGGGCGATTGGGGTGGTCGTTGGTGACGAGTACTACCTGTTCGATACGAAATTGGGGCTGCCGATTCCCGGCGAAACCGTCGGTTCGATCGCCACGCTGGCTCAAGTCCGAAAGAATACAAAATTGCTGGCGTCGTTAGATCTGACGACGGATGAGTCGCTGGAAGTTCAAACCGAATACTGGGTGAAATCTGACCAACTCGAAAGTCTGAAAGGGTACATCTACGTCACGCCTGAATCGGTTTCCAAGCGGATGCTAGGACTCGAGCGTGCGTTGAGCGCCGACGAGCGGTTGGTGCTGGCTTTCAACGCTGACGAAATCAGTGCCCGGCTTCCCAAGGCCAAGGGACTGAACGTGAAAGCTTGGAGTGTGGCGTTTGATACGCATCAGTATCGCCAAGCCGTCCGAGTGGCGCTGGAGCAGGCCTCGAACGATGTTTTGGCCGATAAATTGAGTTGGCACTATACCGATGAGTATTACATTGACAATTTTGTCGTCTATCGAACGGCTCGGGCTCGATTCTTCAAAGGTAAATTCGATGTGGATGTTGACGGTCGCTCGTTGAATGCGATTCAAAGCTGTCAGCGATTGAACTATACCGAAGATCAAGTTGAGAACTTGGGTTCCGATCGTAAGCAGCAGCTTCGCTTGGGGATTCGCCAGGAAGACAGCCAGACGGCTCAAGAATTCAATCAGCAAGTGACCAGCGTTCAAGCCCAAATGCGATTGATTCGTCGCGACGCCGGCTTGTTCTTGTCGCAGTGTTTGTTCGACAAAGGTAACATGACTGCCGCCGCAAATTGGTTGTTGATTCTCAAAAAAGAAGGTGCAGGACGCTGGGGCGACGGTGTGACTTATTTGTTGGGGCGCTCTCATGAAAAATTGAAAGACTACGATCAGGCCATTGAGGTCATGAGCGACCAGAAGCTGAACCAGTCGCACGGGAATCTTATTCGTATCCGGATGTTGAAGGAACTTATTGCGAAACTCGATGCCGAAGGCGTTGAGTCAGCGGAGCCTGCGGCTAAAGAGCCTGCGGCTAAAGAGCCTGCGGCTAAAGAGCCTGCGGCTAAAGAGCCTGCGGCTAAAGAGCCTGCGGCTAAAGAGCCTGCGGCTAAAGAGCCTGCGGCTAAAGAGCCTGCGGCTAAAGAGCCTG
>JBLINZ010000448.1:0-5221 GCA_047639375.1 Mariniblastus sp.
GTAAGTGGCAGAGCCAGTTTTGAGTTAGTTCAAAAGGCGCTCATGGCCCGGATTCCGATGATGGTCGCGGTCGGCGCGCCGTCCAGTCTTGCGGTTGAACTTGCAAGAGAGTTCAATATGACTTTGCTCGGATTTGCGTCACAGAAACGCTTTAATATTTACAGCGGCGGCCAACGGGTTGAGTCACAGTAGGCAATTGCCCACGCCTACCAAAGCTATGCGTTTGACACGGTCGCTTGCCGGCTAATCGTTAAACGGTCTATCGTCTTGCATTTAAAATCAATAAACCGTTACGCTTTGGGTTCCCAGTCTTGTCTTTGGATGGGTGCGTTTACGAAAACATCACAACCTCGTCGGGCTGCCATTGTGGGTGCCAGTCACACCTTTAGATTTAGCTCTCTGTCTAACGCGATACGGATGCCCGAGGCTCAATCAGGCCGCGTTTGGCCGGTTCCATGGACTCGATAGTTGAACGTCGTTAGTTGCTCGACGCCGACGGGGCCTCGGGCGTGCATTTTTCCCGTTGCGATTCCAATCTCGGCTCCCATCCCGAATTCTCCGCCATCGGCGAACTGGGTCGAGGCATTATGAAGCAGAATGGCAGAGTCGATTTCCCCCATGAATTGAGCGGCCGTTTGGTCGTTGGTTGTGACGATGGATTCGGTGTGTCCCGAGCCAAATTGATTCACGTGAGCAATCGCTTGTTTGACGCCGCCGACAAGTTTCACAGAAATCACGGCGTCCAAATACTCCGTTGACCAATCGGATTCAGTGGCTGGCTTGAGCGAATTCGTGTCGAGTGTCATTTGGTGTTTCAGCAAATCAAGGAGGCGTTCATCGGCACGGATTTCACAATTGGCAGCGTGTAGTTCCGCCAACAGTTCGATCACGAAGTCGGGATGGCAAGCGTCATCGATGAGCAGCGTTTCGGCGGCCCCGCAGATTCCGGTTCGCCGCATTTTCGAGTTGACGACAATCTGCTTGGCCATCGTCAAATCTGCTTCACCGTCGACATAGACATGGCAAACGCCTTCTAGGTGAGCGAACACGGGCACGCGGGACTCGTTGTGCACGCGCGCGACCAAGCTCTTGCCTCCGCGGGGCACGAGTATATCTAGGTTTCCGTTCAAGCCCGAAAGCATTTCTCCAACGGCGGAGCGATCGTTTGTGGGCACGAATTGAATGGCGTGTTCCGGCAAACCAGCGCGCTTGAGTCCGGCGACCAGGCTGCGGTGAATGGCGTTGGAAGAGTGCCAAGAATCGCTTCCTCCGCGTAAAATGACGGCGTTTCCAGATTTCAAACATAACGCGCCCGCGTCCGCAGTTACGTTCGGACGGCTCTCGTAAATCACGCCGATAACTCCTAGTGGCGTTCTGACTCGTTCGATTTTCAATCCGTTGGGTCGTTTCCAAGCGGCGATTGACTGGCCAACGGGATCTGGTAACTCTGCTATTAAGTCAAGACTGTTGGCGATTGCGTTGAGACGAGAATTGTCCAGCCGAAGGCGATCCAGCATCGCTTCGGAACGCTTGGCAGACATACCCACGGCGACGTCTTCGGCGTTGGCTTTCAAAATTGCCGATTCGTCATTCAAGATTTGTTTAGCCGCCTCTGAAATCGCTTGAGACTTCCGATCATTCGAGGCTGTGGCCAAGTGTCGAGCGGCCAGCCGAGCTCGCCGACCGAGTTCGTTCATGACCTTTTTGAGGTCTTGTGAAGTGGCGTTTGGCGTATTCATGATTTAGCGTGCATTCGTGAACGTGGGTTGAAACCTGGTTGAAAGAATGCTGGCGTGAAAGGATAGCCGATTTGAAAACCAGCCTGTGATTGTCACATGAGTGTGGGCGCAAGATGAATCTTACGATAAAACAGGCACCGACGTAACTCGATTAGATTGGTCGGTGACGGCTCAAAGTTTGAATAGTTATTGAGGAGACAGAATGAAAACGTATAAGTTCCCGCAGGGCGAGATGCCGGCAATCGGTTTGGGCACCTGGAAAATGGACAACGGTTCGGCGACTGCAGCCGTTAAGAGTGCCTTGGAACTTGGCTATCGCCACATCGATTGTGCCCCAATCTATCAAAACGAGCCGGCTGTCGGAGCAGCGTTTGCCGATGTGTTTAACGCAGGAGAGATTTCGCGGGATGATGTTTGGATTACCTCGAAACTTTGGTGTAATCGACATCGTCCGGATCTGGTTGAAGGAGCACTTCGGCAAACCCTGGCAGATCTTCGCTTGGATTATCTGAACTTGTTCATGATCCATTGGCCGATCGTGTTCCGCCACGATGTGCATCGCCCGGAAACGGCATCGGAATTCGTCAGCTTAGAGGAGTTGCCGTTGACGGAGACTTGGCAAGCGTTGGAGGCTTGCGTGGACGCTGGGCTTTGCAAGAATATCGGCGTTTGCAATTTCAGCATCAAAAAATTAAAGACGATTTTGGCGGACTGCCGAATCAAGCCAGCGGCCAATCAAGTGGAATGCCATCCGTATTTCCCGCAGAATGAGTTGTTCGATTTTTGTCAATTGGAAGGAATCCAGCCGGTCGCTTACTCGCCGTTGGGTTCGGGCGATCGGCCGGAGCGAATGAGGGCGGAAGATGATCCCAGTCTGTTTGAATCGCCTGTGTTGCAGGAGATTGCTGCTGAAAATGGCGTCACGGCCGGCCAAGTCATGCTCGCGTGGGCCTGTCAACGCGGGACGGTGGCCATTCCCAAGTCCTCCAGCCCCACTCGCCAGACCGAAAACCTCTTGGCTGCCGAACTCGAGCTCTCCGGCGAACAAATGGAAAAGATCAACCACATCACTACGAATCGTCGCTATGTGCACGGAAGATTCTGGGAAATGGAAGGCAGCCCTTACACGGTAGCAAACCTGTGGGACGAGTAATCTGGACAAGTGCGAGTAACTGGGACTTAGTTTAGCGAGCCCGATAGTTGATGACACGTCCGATTCGCCGCAAGGTCCGAGCTGGCGAGCAGGCCATCGACCAAGCCAGTCGGGCAAAGCCGAGTGTTTTTTGGCCGCTGAGGATGTTTGCGACGGCCGATCGGTATTGGCCAATCGCGTAGCAGTCCAGTCGAAACAACATTGAGTTCGGCCAACCGGAAGTCCGGTGGTTGGCGGTGAATTCTTCAAAGCTGATTTTGTCTTGCCCAGATTGTCGCAATTTGCAGAGCTCAGCAGCGTATTCGTTGTAGAGTTGGGACTCGACCATCCGCCGGGCGTTGATACTGCCAGGATGGATTCGAACATCCAAGAGGGCGTCGGGTAAGTTTGCTAATTTGGTTTTTTCACCCGCACGTAAGAACCAATCCCAGTCTTCGGAAATGTTGTGTTCCCAAAACTGGCCGACGGTTGAAAATAGCTCAGCCCGAACCATCGTCGTTGTGTTGCAGACTGAGTGCCGATTGTTGATCAAGTCATCGAAAATCTGCTCATGTTCGCAAGGCAATTCGGAAGATACGCCGGACTTGAGCGATCCAAGGTATCTGAATTGACTGCCCAGCACACCGACGTCTGGATTGGAGTCCAGGAATTCAATTTGTTTCTCGAGCCGGTTGGGGGCCGCAACATCATCGGCATCCATCCGGGCGATGTACTCTGATTGGCAACGAGCCAAGGCTGCGTTGGAGGCTGCTTGCTGACCTTGATTGGCTTGCGTTAGGACTTCGACTCGTGGGTCAGTGATTGAGTCCAGGTAGCTTTTTGATTCGTCCGTGGAACCATCGTCAACAATAAGCATCTTGAAATCAGCATGCGTTTGGTCAAGGATCGACTGCACGGCCGATTCCAGGTAAGGCATTGCGTTGTAAGTCGCCATGATGACGGTGACACGTGGCTGTGCTTGCCGCGTAGGCGATTTTTGGATTCGATGCCTAGTTGGTGGCGGATGCATGGTCGTTGAATGGGTGAACGAGCGAGACTATGGGTCATTCAAAAATATTTGGAGGGTCCGGATCGTGCAAGAATACAAGTTCGGAATATTCCGGATTATGTAACTTTAATCGTTGAAATGCCCGCATTTAGCGACTTGTTGGCCTGTTCTAGCTGAATTTCCTCGAGCGCCACCAAGGTTGTCTATTTTAACACCAAGTCGTCTCGATGGATCATGGTCGACCGAATGTTGGGACCAAACAACGCTTCGATCTCCGAACGTCTCAACCCAATTGATTTGAGAGCGTCAATAAAGTCGTATTGGCTTAGCCCGCGTCCAATGGCGGTTCCCTGTTGGTCACAAATTTCAATCGTATCGCCGCGCGAGAATTCGCCAGTGACTTGGGTCACACCAGCTGGCAGGAGGCTCTTGCCGGCCTTGATTGCTTTGATCGCGCCTTGATCGATGTTAATCGTTCCCGTGACGGCCAATCCTGCTGCGATCCATTTCTTGCGTTTATTGATCGGGTTGGGTGAGGGGGCGAACCAAGTTGAGCGGGCGCCTCTTTTGAGAGCTGACAAAGGATGTTCGATTTTTCCCGAGGCAATCACCATGGTCGTTCCTGAGGCCGTTGCGATTTTGGCGGCTTCGATTTTCGTTTTCATCCCTCCACGTGAGGTCGCGCTGACAGCGTCACCCGCCATGGCTTCGATTTCAGGGGTGATGGCTGTAACCCACGGAATTAACTCAGCCTGGGGGTTATCAGCTGGCGAGGCAGTGTACAGTCCATCGATGTCCGATAGCAGGATCAGCAAGTCAGCGCCGGTCATCGAAGCCACGCGTGCGGCTAGTCGGTCGTTGTCTCCGTAGCGAATTTCGTTGGTGGCGACCGAGTCGTTTTCGTTGATGATTGGCACGGCTCCCCAGCTAAGAAGTGTGTCGATCGTGGCTCGAGCATTGAGGTAGCGTCTTCTGGTTTCCGTGTCGCCCAGTGTCAGCAGGATTTGGCCTGCGGTGACTTGGTGCTGGCTAAGTGATTCCGAGTAAGCTCGACTGAGCACGATTTGGCCGACGGCTGCGGCCGCTTGGCTTTCTTCTAGTTTTAACGATCGGCTGTTAGCGTCCTGTCCCAGCTCGCGTCTTCCGAGTGCGATCGCACCTGAGGATACAACGATGATTTGTTTGCCGGCAGATTTTAGCTGCGAGATATCCTCCACCAATGAGGCCAGCCACGACCTCCGGAGGCCCGTGTGCTGGTCCACCAAAAGCGCAGATCCGATTTTGATCACGATTCGATTGAACGATTCGACGTGAAGCGGTTCGAGCTGAGGTTCGAGCTGA
>JBLINZ010000449.1:0-5198 GCA_047639375.1 Mariniblastus sp.
GGGGTGTTCCGGTGGCAGGGCCAGCTCGAATTTTGTTGGCAGCGATTCGTCCCAAACCGAATGCCTAATTGGTTGTTCGTTGCGGCTGCTTCAGCGTTGGCAAATTTCCCTGCAATTTGAACTTTTTAGACGATCCCAAATATAAATCCCAGCCGAGTTACCACGTCGTAAGTGGTCAGTTGCTCACGCCCCGTTGAATGGGGGCTTTGCCTGTCACGAGCCCATTGACCACCGGAGCCCAGTGTTTTTCAAAGCCAAATTTAAGAACCAACCTGTTTGGCCAAGGTTCAAAGCATTCGTTTCAAAACCAATTCTTTAAAACAGACGAGGCATGTCAAGCTTACCAGCCAGGCCATGGTCGCAGACCACGTTATCCGTCACCCAAGCAATGTCTTGGTGGAATGGCCGATCTTGCTCATAGAACTTAACCTTCGATCGCACGAGCTCATAGACGAAAGTAAGTTTCGGACTAGTCCTTAGCGGCTTGCGAAAATCAATGCCTTGGCATGCGGCCAGCAACTCAATCCCGATGATTGCCGCCGTATTCGCATTCATTGGTTCAAGTCTTCGAGCTGCATACGTCGCCATGCTCACGTGGTCTTCTTGATTGGCGCTCGTCGGCAAACTATCGATACTGACAGCACTCGCGAGATGTTTGTTCTCGCTGGTGAGCGCGGCGGCGGTGACTTGAGGGATCATGAATCCTGAATTCAGCCCGCCATCTTCAACCAAAAAAGAGGGCAACTCGCTCAGGTGCTTGTCGATCAGCAAAGCAATCCGTCGCTCCGACAGCGAGCCTATCTCAGAAATGGCCATCGCAATCTGGTCCGCTGCGAAAGCCACCGGTTGGGCGTGGAAGTTGCCCCCTGAGAGAATCGTCTGGTCATCGTGAAAGACCAATGGATTGTCCGAGACGGCGTTAGATTCGCGACTCAAAACGGTGCCGGCATGCTGTAGCAGCTCTAAGCAGGCCCCCATGACTTGGGGCTGGCAGCGTAAGGAGTAAGGATCCTGGACGCGACTGCAATCACGATGCGAGTCGCGAATATCGCTGCCTTGGAGGAGGCTCCGGTAGATGTCCGCACATTGAATTTGGCTGGGATGATTTCGAATTTCATGAATCCGCGGATCGAACGGCGTATCACTACCCATCGCTGCGTCAACGGACAATGCACCAGCAACCATGCCTGCCTGAAGGCAAGTCATGGCCTCGTAAAACCCTGCCAACGCCAACGCGGTCGAAACCTGGGTTCCGTTGAGCAGAGCCAAGCCTTCTTTGGGGCCAAGTCGCAGAGGCTCGATTTTATGCTGTGCCAAGGCCTGAGCCGACGGCACGACGACACCATTCAGTCGAACTTCGCCTTCTCCGATCAGGGCGAGGCTCATGTGAGAAAGGGGAGCCAAATCTCCGCTGGCACCGACCGAGCCTTTGCCCGGGATGCAGGGCAGGATCCCTGCGTTCAAGCATGCCAATAACGTCTGAATCACGACCGGCCGCACGCCCGAATAACCTCGAGCCAAACTGGCAGCTTTCAAGAGCATGATCAACCGCACGATCGAGTCATCAAGCAGTTCCCCGATGCCCGCACAGTGAGAGCGAACAATATTGAGTTGCAATCTCTCGAGGTCTGAGTCTGGAATTCGCTTGTTCGCCAATAGTCCAAACCCAGTATTAAGCCCATAAATCGAATCGCCTTGCTTAAGCAACGCAGAAACGACGTCATGCGATCGGTCTACCTCAGCCCAGCACGATTCGTTCAGTTCAATCTGCCTGGCACCGCGGTAGACTTGAGACAACTGCTCGTGGGTCAATTCGCCTGGATTGACAACTAATTTGTGGGGCATCGATGATCCGGGGTAGCCGAAAAAAGTGAAAGAAAACTTAAGCAAAACGGCATGATCGTGGATCCCAAGAAATTGAATGTGGCAAGACGACTGAGATCCTTCAAATCTTGCGCCGCACTCAGTTCTCGAGCATTGGCAAATTGAGTCCTTTGTCTTTGCCGCATTGAATCGCAATTTCATAACCTGCATCGGCATGCCGCATCACGCCGGTGGCTGGATCATTGAAGAGCACACGTGCAATCCGTCGATCGGCTTCTTCTGATCCATCGCAACAAATCACAACGCCCGAGTGTTGAGAAAACCCCATCCCAACACCGCCACCATGGTGCAGGCTGACCCAAGTCGCGCCGCCGGCGGTATTGAGGAGAGCATTCAAGAGCGGCCAATCAGAAACCGCGTCGGAGCCGTCCTTCATCGATTCGGTCTCTCGATTGGGGCTAGCGACGGACCCTGAATCCAAGTGGTCTCGCCCTACAACCACGGGTGCAGAAAGTTCACCCGTGCGAACCATTTCGTTGAACGCCAATCCCAACCGGTGCCGATCGCCAAGCCCAACCCAACAAATGCGGGCAGGCAGGCCTTGAAATTGAATACGCTCACGCGCCATGTCCAGCCATTGATGCAAGTGGAGATCGTCAGGGATCAACTCCTTGACCTTGGCATCTGTTTTGTAAATGTCTTCTGGGTCTCCTGAAAGCGCAACCCATCGAAATGGCCCGATGCCTTGGCAGAACAACGGACGAATGTAGGCCGGCACGAACCCGGGCAAATCGAACGCGTTCTTGACACCCATTTCAAGAGCGACTTGCCGAATGTTATTCCCGTAGTCAAACACAGGAATGCCCAACTTCTGAAACTCGAGCATCGCGCGAACGTGTTTTGCCATTGAAGTCTTGGCGGCAGTCACCATCAAGTCAGGTTCTTCCCGGCGTGTTTCGATCGCCTGTTCCAGCGTCCACCCCTCAGGGAGGTAGCCGTTGAGCGGGTCATGGGCCGAAGTCTGGTCGGTCACCGCGTCGGGGCGAACGCCTCGTTTCAGCAATTCAGGCAAAATTTCAGCCGCATTGCCCAACAGGCCAATCGACGTTGGCTGGTTGTCGCGGGTCGCAATATCGATCATCTCCAAGGCCTCGTCCAGCGTCACTGCCTTGCGATCGACGTAGCCGGTTTCGAGACGTTTGTCGATTCTTGATTCGTCACATTCGATCGCCAGCATCGAGGCACCTGCCATGGTCGCCGCCAACGGCTGGGCGCCGCCCATTCCCCCAAGCCCGGCTGTCAAAATCCACCTGCCAGACAAATCGCCATCGAAATGTGCCTTGCCCATCGAAACGAATGTCTCGTAAGTCCCTTGAACAATTCCTTGGGTGCCGATGTAGATCCAAGAACCCGCTGTCATTTGGCCGTACATCATCAAGCCCGCTTGATCGAGCTCGTGAAAATGCTCCCAAGTCGCCCAGTGCGGAACTAGATTGCTATTGGCAATCAAAACCCGAGGAGCGTCCGCGTGGGTTTGGAAAATCCCCACGGGTTTGCCAGATTGGACCAACAACGTTTGATCGATTTCGAGCTCGCGTAGCGATTCAACAATCTTGTCATAACATTCCCAGTTTCGGGCGGCCTTGCCGATGCCGCCGTAGACCACCAAGTCTTCAGGCCGCTCGGCGACTTCCGGGTCAAGATTGTTCATCAGCATCCGGAGAGGAGCTTCCGTCATCCAGCTCTTGCATGAAAGCGTTGTTCCGATCGGAGATTTTATGAATCGTGGATTGGGATTTGTCGTCATCGATTTTTATCGCTTAATTGATTCGCTTAATACTGATCAACAATTGAAATTGTTTGTTCGTTACGTGATTCGGAAGAAATTCGGTCGCCATCGATTGGTCAATCGATTGGTCAACGATCAGGAGAAAAGAAGTGTCTTCAACAGCAAGCGGTATTACCGCCGTCGTAAACACTTTATAGTGCTAACAACAAAGTCTCCACAAGCTTGCTGAAATTCGAACCTGGGTCCTGCCACGAAATCCAAAATGAATCCTTCCGCCAACGCAGATGTCGTTCTAACCAATTTTATGATCGCCACAATGACGAAAGCCAAGGATGCCGGAGACGCGTTAATGGAATGCGTTTTTAGTGGCAAATCCATCGCCGCTTCTGTTCAGCATGTGGATTACGGATTGCTCGAAAATGTTAGTCTTGGAATCAAGGATGGCGTGATCGCCTGGATGGCTTTGACGGATGAGATTCCGGACTTGAAACGGTATCCACAGATCCGAGATGGTGCAGGGCAATGGTTGACTCCGGGATTGATCGATTGCCATACCCATCTCGTTTACGGAGGCAATCGTGCAGACGAATGGGAGATGCGGTTGACCGGTCAGTCGTACGAGGCAATTGCTCGATCGGGCGGCGGAATTCTCTCGTCGGTTCGAGCGACTCGGGCCGCCAGCCAGGACGAACTGCTGGAATCCGCCGCGAGACGTTTGACGCGATTGATGGCCGAGGGCGTCACGACCATCGAGATTAAATCCGGCTACGGATTGGATCTGGGCACGGAGCTGAAAATGCTTGAGGTGGCCCATCAGCTAGGGCGATCGTTTCCAGTCCAAGTCCAACCGACCTTGTTGGGCGCCCATGCCGTTCCACCTGAATTCAAAGGGCGTGCTGATGCCTATGTCGACTTAGTTTGCCACCAGATGATCCCCGCGGCCAAAGATCTGTGCACCAGTGTCGATGTGTTTTGTGAATCAATCGCTTTCGATTTGGCTCAGACGAAGCGAGTATTCGAGGCGGCGCAGGAGGCTGGCCTGAATTTCAAAGCCCATGCGGAGCAGCTAAGCGCCAGCGGAGCCAGCGAAATGGCGGCTGAAATGGGGGCCCTTTCGGTTGACCACCTTGAGTATCTAACGCCAGAAGCCTGTCAGGTACTGGGCCAACACGAAACCGTGGCAACACTTTTGCCGGGTGCGTTTTATTGTTTACAGGAAAAGCAAAAACCGCCGGTTGAATCGCTTCGTGAAAACGGTGTCCCGATCGCGATTGCCACGGACTCAAACCCAGGCAGCTCCCCAGTCTTGTCGCTCTTACTGATGGGCAACATGGCTTGCAATCTGTTTGGAATGACGCCCGCTGAATCCCTCGCCGGGATGACTCGCAATGCCGCCAAGGCGTTGGGGATGGACGCCACGGTGGGCACGATCGAAGTCGGCAAGCGGGCGGATTTAGCGGTTTGGAACGTCGGATCGCCCGCGGAGATCGTGTACGGAATTGGCTCGAACCCTTGCCAAGCTGTTTGCTATCAAGGCGAATTTGTGGAGGTGCAAAACGAAAGATGAAAACGTACTTCTTCAAAT
>JBLINZ010000450.1:0-5175 GCA_047639375.1 Mariniblastus sp.
CGATTCTCCGTGGGTGGGCTCGCAGGAGAAATAGACTTGCTCTCCAGACTATCGTCAACGGACGAATGATCGGAATCATGAGTGGTCACGGTCAGCTACCTCTATCGAATGATCGTGTTGAGTTCTTCTAGGACTTCCGACGCAACCGTGATGGATCTCGCGTTGGCCGAGAATCCCCGCTGGGCCACAATCAACTGAGTGAATTCGAGAGCGACGTCGACGTTCGAAGTCTCTAATTGTCCTCCCCGAATTCCACCACCGCCGCCAGAAAGAGCAGGACCGACCTGCGCGACGCCACTGTTGGATGACGAGACGTATGAGTTGCCACCAATATTTTCCAAGCCTTGATTGTTGACGAACGTCGCCACAGCAAGCTGCGCGATCTCCAAACGACGACCGTTGGTCGCGACGCCTTCCATGATTCCATCGGACGTCACGCCAACTGAAACGATATTGCCGGGTGGATAGCCGTCTTGGTCGTAGGTGGCACTGAAGTTCGTCGCTAGGTGTGTCAAGTTCTCGAGTGAGACATTGATGATTTGACTGCCTGTCAGCGAGGCAATTTCCAATTCTATATTCGCATCACCTTCATTGATTCCAGATACCACCTGGAACGAACCGTCTTCGTTGAATGAAATCCCTTCCACTAACCCATCCACAATGGTGATGTCTTCGCTTCCAGATGAAAACCTAGCGTTCCAACGATTATGATCTTGTTTTTCAAATGAGACTTGAAGCGTACTAGGTGAACCACGAAGGTCGAACACCTGAATCGTTGACTCAAATGTTCCCCCATCATTCCCCTCAATCTCCTCCAAAAATGAGCTCGCATTGTAGTCTGACGAACCTGTATTGGTGTCTGCGTCATCCAAGTTGACGCTCAAAAACGATTCGCCGGCCTCATCGGCGGTAACCACCAAATTTCCCAACGCATCAATTGCGATGGAGGCTCCCGTAATTTCAGCGTCAATCGCCGCGGTCAGGTCACCAAGTGTTGCCGTGGGTCCGAGTGGAAAGTTGATTGAAAAGGACGAACCGTCGGAGTTAGTGGCCACGACTTCGAGGATGTCCCCGCCAATATAGTCGACCGAGTTGATATCCAAATCATTAATCAACGTTGCCGCGGTGGCGGGTGCACCGCCCGCCGTCAGAGGCGAGGCCGTCACGAGCACCTCAGCCAGCGGTGGAGATGCGGTGGCAGGCAGGTTGCCGACAAAACCCGACTCCGTTGTTTGCCGGCCAGGGACACTCGCTCCCAAAGGAACGAAAATCGACGTCTCGCCCACTGATTGAAAGCCATTTTCGTCCCCAATGGTTCCGAACCGTTGCACGAGGCCACCCGTCGATGGATTAACTAATTGGCCGTTTTGATCCAAAGTGAAGGATCCATCGCGAGTGAATTGTTGCTCGGCACCCTGGACAACAAAGAATCCGTCGCCCTGAATCGCAAAATCAAATGACTCGCCGGTAGCCGTTAGGACACCTTGAGAGAAATTATTTGAAATATTGGAAACCTCAACACCAAATCCAATTTGCTGCGGATTAGTTCCACCAATGTTAGCTTCGGCCGCCGGGCCAGACGCGGGCTGAAGCGTATTGTAAAGCAAATCAGAAAACAGTACACGCTGCGACTTGTAAGCCGTTGTATTGATGTTGGCAAGATTGTTGGCCACAATGTCAAGTTTACGTTGGTGCGCCAAAAGACCGGAGGCACCAGTTAGTAGGGTTTGGCTCATGATTCAGTTTCTCTAATATTCCAGAGTATGGAGACTACGCGATTGCCGACAAGGCTCATCACAGAAGACTCATGAGGATGGCCGATGCGTGGGCTTCCTCGAGTTGATTGTTGGGGATCGAATGAGACAAAACGTCGTGAGACAAACCTCGACGGCGACTCAATGCAAGTCAGGGAGTCCGTTAGGATAAAATTCCCGATACGAGCGAAAGCGAAATTCGTTGGTCGTTGATCAAAACATCGAGCGGTCCCTGATCAGTGAACAGTTGCTCGACTTTACCGCTTTCCCGTTCGCCGGTTTCGGTGTTCAGGTACTCGGCGTTCTTCCCAACAAGCTCGATGCCTTGGTTGAGCTGCTGAACCTTCAGCATTTCATCAAACGATGAGTTCAATGACTCGATGCCTTCCAGATTCGAAAACTGAGCGAGCTGAGAGATAAAATCTTCTTGTTTGACTGGATCAATGGGATCCTGATTCTGCAGCTGAACGGTCAATAGATTGAGAAAATCAGCTGTCGCGACTTGCGAGGTAATTGCGGCCATCCGTTGCCCCTTTTTCTAATTCTTAAAAACTGTTTTGTATGTGTTGGTGTGACTAATGGTGGATTATGTGGCGATGGTAGTCAGGCCTCAAACCCGAACTCAGGCGACGATATTGAGGCGTGCCCGCCCTCCATCATGGATCAAATTTTCAATGGCTTGTTGGGTCGGATCACGGCGATCAGAGTCGGAATCAGCAGAAGACGGTAATTTAGCAGCGAACTCGAACCCTTGTCCCGACTCACGATCCAACTCGCTACCTTCGTGCGAGACGTCAAACGATGTGAGCTCGAGGCCGCTGTCTTTCAAGTGGTCCATCAGCCATTGACGATCGCGATCAAGCATCTCACTGGTTGCTCTTTCAGAGGCGACGATCGATGCGCTCACCGTTTCGCTCTCCCAGCCAATCTCGACCGTTAGCCGTCCCAACTCAGCCGGATGAAGGTAAAGCGTCATTTTCTTTTCGGCCGATGACGAGTCAAAAGAAACCTCGCGGACGAGGGACTCACCCAATTGCTGAGTGGCGACGCTTCCGATGCTGGCTGGCTGAAGATGATCGGTGGTCAATTGCAAAGCAGTCCCTGAGGTGATCGGCGATTGAGAACCGGGTTGAATCCAAGCTTGCGATACCACTTGCGACGAGGGTTCGACCATTGACGATTCGCTAATCGTGGCCAAACTGGATTCAACGGCGACTACAGGGGCGCCCTCCAATGCAGGAATCTCAAGGCTCAGATTGCTCAGATTGCTTGGCGACTCACTAATCTTGGCATAACCAGATTCAACGGCGACCACAGAGCCACCCTCCAATGCAGGAATCTCAGGGTTTGGATTGCGTTGATTCAACAGGTCGGAATCTTTCGAATTCTTGTCTTGGAAAATATCGCCCAACAACGTGTCGTCGAACGCGTTCGAATCCTGGATCTCAGCATCTCCGCCTGCTTCATTGAGCTCAAGGTTGATTGGATAAATCAGCCTCGGTTCCGCACCCTTGCCATCCAACAAATCGAGCGTCGGATCGGTGATCCGATTGGACTGATCGACACTGGCCTGGGTGAAGATCGCATGCTCTTGAAAATTCAAGATGATCGGATTCGAAGATTCATCGAACTCCGCTGGAATTTGTGATTGATCAAAATCGATTGAGGCAATTTCAAGGGTCGATTCAGACTGTCCGACAGAGATGACCGTTTCATTGAATTGCCAATCCGTATCCAAGGCAGATTCCGGATTGGTGACAAACGATTTGAGATTTCCTGAATCGTCACTCATCGCCGACGTGCTTTCCGTCGAGTCGAAAATTTTGATAAGGCTTAGCGAGTCGTCAACGAGACCTTGCAGTGGTTCGTCAACGAGACCCTGCGGCGAGTCATCAACAA
Organism: Mariniblastus sp.; assembly: GCA_047639375.1. Lineage (GTDB taxonomy): Bacteria > Planctomycetota > Planctomycetia > Pirellulales > Pirellulaceae > Mariniblastus. The sequence goes on from JBLINZ010000450.1 coordinate 3,654, forward strand.
GACCTTGTTCAGTCGATTCATTGCCGACAACCTGGGCGTCGATTTCTTCATTGACGATCGAAGAAGATTCAAAATCAGACGAATTTTGTTCTACCAAGGCATCAAAAGAAGAAATTTTAAGATCGGAATCTTGCTTCGTCGAATCGACTTCGGAAACAGCCTTCCATTGCTGGAGCGGTTGCTGGGACGGAACTGGGTTAGGACTAAGCATGGACGCAATTCGGGTTCTGGGGATTCGTCTGCTGCTTCATGGACGGGTTTATCATGAAGGCGCTTCTGTATTAGCAATTTGAATGCCAGTTTAAAAAAAACAAACAAAGTCCCGTGTTTTACCGATTCATCGAAAAAACCCAGAATCGACCTGAACGATTAAGCTGGGCTGGCAACCGAACCCTACGGAACATTTTTCGCGATTTAGAAATGTTTTCCGACTCATTTGACAACTTCGTAGCAAGCTTTGGGCGGCTGGTTCGAGTCACCCAGATTGACTGATTGATGACTTTCGAGTCGGAACAAACGAGGCCGTATACCTTCGCATTGACCCACGAATTGGCGGAAATCCGCCAAAGGTTGGGATGGATTTGCGATTAGGAAAAAGCCTATAAGTAAAACATGGATACTCTTACTATCAAACCGCTTGTCGCCTGTACGACCAGCCAACACTTCTTCTCGACACACGTTGAGGCAGCGGCGAATGAAATTGGGTCTGATTTCCTTTCATCCAGGAATTTGGATTCCGTCCTTCAGCAATGTTGCAATCGCATTTCCTGCGTCGTCGTTGACTACGAGGAGTCAGGAGTCTTGGATCTGCAGATCGCGACGAACCGTAAACGTGAATCGGGTGCGATGATTTTTGTGATTCCCGAGGGGGACGTCCGAGCGGCTTTCAAAGCTGCCAGTGTCGGTGCGGTCAACATCATCGAAAAGTCAAAATTGTCAAACGAACTGGTCGTGAACCTACGGACCGCGTTGGCAAGTGAATCTCGAATGAAAGAGCACCAGAACGGACAGCATCGATTCACGGATCCATTGTTTGCTGAATTATCGACACGCGAGAAAGCGATTTTGGGATTATTGATGGACGGCGAACCCAATAAACGCGTGGCTGCTATTCTCGACGTGGGCCTTCGAACCGTTGAGTCGGAACGCGCTCAAGTCATTAAGAAAATGAATGCCGGTTCATTCGTTGAATTGATTCGACTCGTCTCTTGTATTGAGAACGACGTCTTGGCAACTCGAAAAAACATTTTTGGCAGCATCCTGCCGGAACCATCTAGATCGCGAGTCTAGTCGCGTTCATGAGTCGGCCTGAGAATGAGTCGGGGGACTACTTCTTATCCCACGCGAGGGAGCTCGATTCGAGAATCTGCCCATTGCGTCCCCATTGCGTCCCCATTGCGTCCCCACACCGTCGCCAGAGATCGTCAACTTGAAACTCATATCCCTGCCCAGTGACGTTCAAAAGACAAGACAATCGAACTAGCTCAGCGGATATGAAATTAGTTCACTGAAAAATCGGACG
>JBLINZ010000451.1:0-5164 GCA_047639375.1 Mariniblastus sp.
CGGTTCGACGTTGAGAGGAAGCGACATGGTGACAACGCAATTATTGTTTGGCTGCAGGACATCAAGATCGTGAATTATTACGTGCCTGAAACCGGGCCTTTGCCGTCCTAGACAGTTGGGGCTGTCCACCGTGTCTGTTTTGTATGCCAGAGGTTGTGAGAGCACGGGTCGGGGTTGGGATGTTCAGTGTGTTGAATTGGGTTATCGTCAAGTTTTAACAATGACTTGTTCGCTATTTAATTCGGCCGGGTGCGAGGCTCTACAGCCAACGCGGTTTTCCAGTTGAATTGAAACATCGTGAAATTTGCATTGTTGTTTGAGAATTTCAAAATAATGTAAATGATTTCGCCTCAGACTCCCGCGTGGAAAACTGTTTTGCGGGTCTTAAACCTTGGCAAGGAATCAAGACTCAATTCCGAACGACGAATGGGCACTTCTTTCGGAGCTTCAATTCCCAAGCGAACGCGGTTCCCCCTGAGTTCAACGACAACGAGAGTAATGTCTCCGTCAATGATGATCATCTCTCCGACTTTGCGCGACAGGACTAGCATGATTTTCCTCCCTGAAATTTGCAAACAAGTTTCTGTATGCGTTAATGATATCCTCATCTCACCGCTTCGCATCACACCAGTTTACTTACAAATCCGTAAGGTTTGATCTCCGTCATCTGTTGCAGATCTCCCTCTGTGTAACTTCCTTTGTCAATATAAAAGATCGAATTGTGAGGCGACGCACGCAGGGATAGGCGAGGGAACCCTGGGATCGTGGGCGATTTGCAAATGCCGCTTCGGCATGCCGTTTGCGGTTAACTAGATACAGTAAATCGTTTCAAACGGCCGGTCGATCGTTCGCTTGCCCGACGAACAATTCGATGAAACAAGGAAGCATGCAATGAGGGATATACTTGAACCTTATGTCGGTCAACAGATCGGCACGAATGCACAAAAGCCGTATCACTTGGATCCGTTTACTCTGGCTGCAGTCACCGATTCGTATTTCACCGTCACTCAAGAAGAGGATGCGACTCTTGTTCATATTCCCTACAAAAACATTGTTCGCATTCTGCAAAACGAAACCGAGAAAATCCATGTCGGCAGTTTGTTTAAAAAAAAGCAGGACTTTAAATTGATCGTCAAGATTGGCCACGTTGTAACTCAAGTCCCGGCCTAGACCCAGCTAACGCTCAAACTAAAACGCCCTATTTGCCGGAGATGCACTTGGCATGAACGCGGCCATTCGAGCAGGCGCTCGAACCGCAATTGAAAACGGGCTAGGTACTTAGCCGGTATTTCCTGAATTCTCCTAATCTTCGTGTGTGTACCGATGTGTCACTGGTTCTAATTCTCTTATCAAAATTGCATTTGCCACAGCGACCCAGTCTTTGCCAACTATAATTGAAATCGACATCCCATTCTGGGAACTTGGGTGCAACTTAGACGGCTAGGTGATGTGCGATCGCCCATTCAGATACGTTTAAAAGATCACCACTAGCTGTCCGTTGGGTATGTTTCGGACACGGGGAACCTAGTGGAATCTTGTCATGACAAATTCGACAATGAAGTTTGTAGAAACACAATCATCATGCGAATCGAAGTCAATATTCGTGGCGATCTGTGGGCAAGCGAATTGATCTTCCAAAGATGGGGCAATTTAAAGTCCTTTTATGACCACGGAAAGATCATGTGCGACTGTGTTCAAACGCACATTTAAAATAACGTTTAATTCTTTAGATGATTCCAGTTGACTCGCTAAAGTGGCAGCGTTACCTTCATCTAAAGAATTAAACGATTGGTCTCGCGACACCGCTTAAACCGTTGAGTGGCCAGCAAAGAGTTTTTGAAAAAAAGAAACAACTAATGGCTCGGCAGAAATCTGAATACCCAACAGAACTTGAGCTTGAGATTCTCAAGATTCTTTGGAAAGACACGTCGCTTCCGGTTCGGGATGTCCGAGCTCGACTGGAAACGCAAGCTGGGCGGGCACTTGCACACAGTTCCGTCATTACGGTACTAAATATCATGCACCGCAAGGGTTACTTGAAGCGGCGCAAAGTTGGGAATTTGTTTTTGTTTTCGCCGAAAGTCGAGAAACGAAACGTTGCAGGCGGAATGACAGGCGACTTGGTGACGCGGGTGTTTGATGGCTCGCCGTCGGCCATGATGTTAAATTTGCTTGAGACCTCTGATATCGATTCTGAGGAGATGACAGAACTACGCAAGCTGATTAACCGAAAAGCAAAGGAGCAAAATGATTGATTTTTTCACAGGTTTCAACCGTTGTTTGTTCTTGACTCTCGTTCATTCAATTTGGCAATTCACGGCGTTAGCGTTGATCTCATGGTCCGTCGGTCGTTTGCTGCGACGGAGCGTTGAGTGGAACTACACGATCAATGTGGCCGCATTAATGATTGGAATGGTTGCGGTTCCAGTGACATTTTTTCTAATTGGGAATGCCGAGTTTTCTAAATCCAATCTGGAATTCAACAGTAGTCATGTAGTCGTATCCGAATTCAGCTCGGGCTCATCCACGATTCCACTTCAAAATTCCGACACAGGCTTGAACTTGTTGTTGGAAACCGTCTGGCAAGTTCCGACGCCAGCCCAAACAAAGATATTGTATTTATTCGAATTATTATCTCCTTGGGTTGTCGGACTTTATCTTGTCGGCGTTGCCATGATGTTCACTCGCTTGTCATTTTCAATCCATAGAACGGGTCTGATCAATAGCCAGGCCCGTCCGCTTTCGATAGCAGGACTCGACGATTTAGTTCTGTCGCTCGCCAATGCTTGGTCGATGAAAGTCGTCCCCAGAATCGCACTGGCCGAACAAATTGTCGTTCCCAAAGTAATTGGGTTGTGGCGATCAACGATTCTCTTGCCTACATCAGCAATTACCGGATTGTCCCAAGAAGACTTGGAAATGATACTGGCCCATGAGTTGGCTCACGTTCAGCGGTATGACTTGTGGGTTAATTTAATTCAACGAATTGCTGAATCCGTGATGTTCTTCAATCCCGCCATGTGGATCGTCAGCCGTCGAATCGAATCGTTGCGGGAGTATTGTTGTGATGAAAAAGCTTGTCAATCAATCGAAGCCAAAATTGGCGACGCGACCAATCAGCCACGCACGCGATACGCGTTGGCGTTGCTGCGGGTCGTTGAACTGGCTCAGGAGTCGATCAATCATGTTTCGGTTTCAGACAGCGAGTTGACGGCGTTGGCAGCCAGTGGTCGGTCTCCCTCGGAACTGCGTCGGCGAGTTGCGCGATTATTTGGGGAGCCGCTGCGTGAGCCAATCCGTCTTTCACGGGGCAGTCTGGCAATCGGTGTCATGGCTTTGTTAATACTGTTTGGCCCAACCGTCTGGAAGTCACAGGCGGAGTCGATCTCTCATGAGAAAATCAGAAGTGCCATGAGCGCAAGTCTGGATTTTGAGTCGGTCGCTAGTAGAAACAGTTGGGATCGAAGCGACGTCATGAGTGACGACGCCGCTGATGAGCCAAATCACATGATGATGGAGACGGGGATTGGTTTTCCAAACGATCTCGTTGATTTGAATGTCTCCGTCGAGCCCATTGCACAACAATCCTCGCTGAGTGGGCAAATCTTAGATGAATCCGGGAATCCGCTGCCGGACGTCAAGGTTGTGCTGGACGGCGGGTTGAACACCAGACTGCGTGGTCAGGAGGCCATTACGGATGACAATGGCATGTATCGATTTGTCACACTTGATGCCGGTGTGATGACCACTTCTGATGGTCCCCCCTACCGAACCATCGGCCTGAAGTTTTCTCATGCAGAATATGTTGCTGCCGATGGTGCGACACGGCGGGATATCAAAATTCCAACAGCTCCAACGCATCAAGAGATTCTCAATTTGATAATGGTTTCACGCGGCACTGATAATTCGACGGCAAACGTGAGCCATTTCACCTCTGTGGCTCCCTCACCGGATCGCGCCTCTATTATTCAGCTTGGTGCTTCTGAAGAGGCAGGCTTTTCACGCCATTTGTCTCATAATGGAATTGATTTTGTTCGTCAATTTTCAGGAGAAGGCAAGGTGAAGCAGGGCGTTTCTGATGAGGAATTGTTTTTAATAGGCAAGCTCAAACATAGAATTCAAAATGTGTTTGACAGACCGAGTGTGCGAAAACGCTCGCCTGGAATAATGAATCAAAAACAGTTTCAATGGAGGCCTCTGCTTTTAACTAAACGAAGTTAGAATGGTTGGGGCGTTAATGGCTGAAATTCAGTTGTAATGTGAAACAAGTTTGTTGGCGGACCGAGACAAGACGAAGTTATCACTTTCGAAATTTTCATGATATTTGGACAGGGAGTCTTGAGATGAAGTGTTCTGACAATTCAATCAGTAGGCGAAATGTACTTACCATTGGAGCCGTTGGCGGCATCGGATTGACGCTCACCGATTTCTTTAGAATCAAGCAGGCCCAAGCCGATCAAAAACATTACGAGACAAAAGAGGGCACTGCGAAGTCGGTAATCTTTATATTCATGCCTGGTGGAATGGCACACCAGGAGAGCTTCGATCCAAAACCGCTCGCGCCAATTGAATTTCGCGGGCCGATGAACAGCATCGCCACGAATGTTACTGGCGTGCGAATTAGTGAATCTTGGGTCGAGACGGCCAAAGTGGCTGACAAAATCGCCATTTGTCGTTCCATGACACACGGCGAAGCTGCCCATGAACGTGGAACGCACAACATGTTCATTGGCTATCGACCAAGCCCAGCTTTGTCGTTTCCCAGCATGGGTAGCGTCGTGGCGCATGAATTTGGGCCACGGAACAATTTGCCTCCCTACGTTTGTGTTCCGAATCAGCCAAACGAGTTTGCGGGGACGGGATACTTAAGTTCATCCTTTGCCGGTTTTAGTTTGGGTGCGGATCCTGCGTCACCGAACTTCAAGGTGCGCGATTTGAGCCTGCCGGCCGGCATCGATGAAAAAAGATTCGGTTCGCGAAGGGAATTACTGGATGTCGTCAATGGCCATTTTCGCGCTCGAGAGAAATCCGACTCGCTGGATGCCGTCGATTCGTTTTACCAAAAAGCTTATAGCTTGATCAGTTCTAAGGCCGCTCGCGAAGCCTTTGATCTCAATAAAGAAGATCCGAAGACTCGTGACGCCTATGGGCGTAATGCAGCCGG
>JBLINZ010000452.1:0-5129 GCA_047639375.1 Mariniblastus sp.
AGAAATCACATGAGCAACTTCATCAATGCGGCCATGGGCAAGGAAGAATGCAATTCCAAGTTCTCCGTATCGGCTCCGCTCTCACAAGTCTTCGCCCTCGGCTGCATCGCGCAGCGTCTGGGAGGCAACCTCAAGTTCGATCCCAAGACGCAGCAGATCACCAACAACGAACGCGCCAACGAGTTGCTCAAAGGCCCCCCACCACGCAAGGGCTGGGAACAGTTTTACAAACTGTAGAAGCGTGTGTGGCACGGGCTATTGATCAAGGACAAATAAAAGGTGTCAAAGGACAAATAAAAGGTGTCAGGTACCGTTTATTTAAAATTGTTGCATTTGTTTGCCGAATCGTTTAGGTTTAAAGAAGTTTGTGAGCGAACCATTTCACAATTGGAGACATCATTGGGAAGAGCGCCGAGGGTCGACCTGGCCGGTGGGCTGTATCATGGCCTGAATCGAGGAAACGCAAAGAACCCGATCTTCTTCAAAGACGAAGACTACGAAGCTTTCGAACGGATCGTCGTTGAAGGGCTTGAAAAGTTTCCTGTCGATTTGTTTTCATACCAGTGGATGAACAACCATTGGCACATGATGCTTTCACCTCATGAGGATGGGGCCATGGGCGCGTTTCTTGGCTGGGTTACGCTGACACATACACAGCGCTACCATGCTCATCATGGCACGACTGGTTGGGGACACGTGTATCAAGGACGGTTCAAGAGTTTTCCAATTCAGGATGACGATCACTTTCTTGTCGCTTGCCGGTATGTTGAACGCAATGCATTGACAGCGAACCTGGTCAAGAAGGCGGAAAATTATCGATGGGGCAGTCTGGCCAATTGGCTAGACGGAAAATCGAAAATCGAGCTTTCGAAGTGGCCTACACGCCGATCCCCCAACTGGGTTGCTCGTGTCAATCAAGCACTTACGCACAAAGAGATCCAAGCGATCCATAGATGTGAGGCTCGAGGAAGGCCATTTGGTGACGACAAATGGGTGGAGACAACGGTGAAAAAACACGGACTCGAATCAACCATCCGGGCACAAGGGCGACCGAAAAAGAAGCAAAAATGAACCAAATCAAAGCCAATGACGATTTACGGTACCTGACACCTTTTATTTCCCAAAGCCAATGACGATTTACGGTACCTGACACCTTTTATTTCCTTCAATTGGAAAGTTCTGCGAAGGCGGGAATTGATTCTTGCCGAAAAATCTCGAGAACATTTCGGCTACCTCGCCATATTTTACTCGTGCCCAGGTCCTTAATTGGGCCTGCTCTCGAATCCTAGCAAACTTATTTTGAATTTTGCGACAGACGGAATTGTTTATGAACAAAGAAGGCAAACAACAAACGTCGTTGACATTACTTCATCGCCTTAAGCAAAACGAAAATGAAGCATGGGATCGACTTGTGGAGCTTTACGCACCCATGATTTACGGACGATACAGGAACAAGTGGAGGTTTTCGGAAGCGGACTCAAAATCCGTTGGGCAAGACGTCTTTTTGGCGATTTCACGTTCAATCAAGAATTTTGAGCGTCAGCGTACGGGTTCATTTAGAAAATGGCTCCGCGTTGTGATCGACAGCAGGGGCAAGAATTTTGTAGCCAAGCAGCGTGGGCCTTCGGCGGCGGGCGGGAGTGGTAACCAAAATGTACTCGCAAACGTCATCGATCCCCTCTCACAATCAATCACAGTTGACGATACGGAACAGGAGTTGTCGGAGAGATGCGCTATCATGCGACAGGCATTAAAATCGGTTGAAAACGAGTTCTTGACAAGAGACTTACAGATCTTTTGGGACGTTATCGTTGAGGGCAAAGACTGTGGTGATGCCGCCCGTGAAAAGGGTGTTACCACCAACGTTGTTTATAAGGCTTTATGCAAAATCAAAAAGCGGTTGCGTCAAGTCTACGAAGACTTGCTCGACAGCGATTTGCTTGGCCCCGACGAGGAGTGACCTTTAACAGGTAACCACCCATGCCAGAATCCAAACCCCCTCTTTTCAGGTCAACGGACGACTTTGAGCGAGAACATGAGTATCAACAGTTGGTTGCCTCGGCCAAAGGAATCATCACTGGTACTGAGTCGGCACAACGTACCGTTTCGGCGGGTGAGAAAATCGACAAGTATCACCTCGTCAGGCCTATCGGCAAGGGAGGAATGGGAACCGTATGGTTAGCGGAACAAACGGGCGCAATCCAGCGAGAAGTTGCTCTCAAATTGATTGGCCCGGGACTGGGGACCGCCGAGATCGTCGCCCGGTTTGAAGCCGAGCGTCAGGCATTGGCAATGATGGATCATCAGCACATTGCCAAGGTCTTCGACGCCGGGACAACCGATGCAGGGTCACCTTACTTTGTCATGGAACTAGTAAACGGTGTTTCACTAATCGAATATTGCGACCAAAGCCGGATATCCATTCGCGAACGGCTCGAGCTTTTTGTCAAGTTATGCCAAGCCATTCAATACGCTCATGACCAAGGGATCATACATCGAGACCTTAAACCTGCCAATATTCTTGTTACCCAATGCGATGGCAAGCCGGTGCTAAAAGTTATTGACTTTGGATTGGCCAAAGCGATTGACCGACCTGAAAAGCAAAATGGCCATTCCTGGCAAACGGAGATTGGCGCGGTGGTCGGCACAGTCCGGTACATGTCTCCTGAGCAGGCAGAGCTCAATTCAATTGATGTGGATGCGAGGACGGACATCTATTCTCTTGGCGTCATTCTTTATGAGCTACTTGTCGGCAGTACGCCATTGGACGAAAAGACAGCTTCCAGCAATCAGCTTCTTGATAACCTCACTCTTATCCGCGACAAACCCCCATTGCGACCAAGTAGACAATTACGGCAATCGTTTGATACCGTCGAAAACATCTGCGAAAACAGGAACATCGCCCCCACGAAACTCCAGCATATCCTGCAAAGTGAACTCGACTGGATCGTCTTGCACGCTCTCGAGAAAAAGCGCGAAGACCGATACAAGGCTGCCAGCGATTTCGCCGACGATGTACAACGCCACCTTGATAACAAGTTGACTTTCGTCAGGCCACCTTCGCTCTTTTTTCGAATGCAGAAACGCATTCAAAGGCAGAGCCTCAGGTTTGCGGTGGCCGCGGTTTTGACCATTACGTTTCTAGTTGGAGCCGCCATCGGATTATCACGAGCGGGGCGAAAATCTAACGAAGAATTATTATTCAGCGCTAATCCGGTTGCGGCAGTTGAACTTCGAAAAAGGGCCTTGATTGATTACATCGGGGAACAGAAAGCTATCGGCGTAGATGAATCGTCATACCCAATTGGTGATTCCGCGTCTCGTGGCACCATCGACCTGATTCGGGCGCAACTGCAAGACATTAGAACGGGTTACGAAACGGATTTTCGCGGACTTTGCCTGGTGGATGCAAACATGCGTCGCTCGGGAATGCCAAACTGCTTTTTTGAAAAATCCGTGTTCAAGAGCGCCGATTTAGCCGGAGCGACATTAAACGGATCCGACTTCAGTCTCGCAGTGATCACAGACGCGATTCTTAGAAACACCAACTTGCATAACGCGAACTTCCAAACAGCAAATCTCGCCCGTTCAGACTTTACCGGAGCACGGCTAGAAGGGGCCTGTCTCGCAGGAGTAACCAATTGGAACGGTGTCATTTTGGATGACGCAAATCTTGACAAAGCGGTTGTTGAATCCGGTGATTGGATTGAGAGAGTAGGCCCTCTTCTGAAAAACCCAAACGCGCTCGAATCGTGGAAAGTCGAGCCCATACCAGAAGATGTGAAACTGCCGGACAAGCGATATGAAGAGTTTCAGTTTTGGATTCGTCCGGCCAATCATGTTGCCGATTGAGCCAAGAAACTTCGTCTACAATTGCAAAAGAAAAACAATTTCACCTAGCCAACCAATCAGACAGCGAGAAATGCGAATGTTGAGATCCTCTTCGAAAATTGCCGGTTCCCTCTTGGCTTTTTTAGTCATAGCTTTGTTTGGTTCAACGGCGTGAAGCCAGCTTGAGGGAGTCTCTGATGAGGCCTTGTTTGGAGCGCTCGACAAACTTCCCTTCAATGTCAAATCATAATCTGCCTCTCCGCAAGAGGACGACGAGCCGAAGACATTCGCGGACTACATCAACCGCGGAGTCGCGTAGGATAAAAAAGGTGACTATAAAGGGGCCGTTCAAGATTACGAGGCGGCAATTCGACTGGATCCGAAGAATGGGGACGCGTACTACAATCGTGGCCACATTTGGATTAAAGCGGGTAGCTTCGAAGATGCCCAGCGAGACTTCAGTCAGGCGATCGCCTTGAACTCGAAGGATGCACTCGCATTCGGCGCTACCGACACTTGTTTCCCAATCGCCAACAAGAAGCAATACAGCAGGTTTTCGGTGTCTAGCGTAGCGATAACTCGAAGTAACTAACTACGTTCGGATGATGAAGCCGAGGCATTTTCGGACCTGATTTTCGTGCGGTCGGCCCGTCGGACCGACGATCGAAAACGGAGTTCAATGTGACGCCGCAATCGTGCGTATCAGGACTTTGAGGGCAATCCAACAACCTCGGGATTTAACGTTTTTCGGGTTTTTGTTTTCCGAGATGAGTTTTCCGGACTAGACCGGCGGTATTCCCGCCTAGATTGGGAGATTCGCGCTAGGGAACAAAAAAACGAACGTTTTTTGACACAGTTCAAATCCGGTCGACCTGACTAAAATCAAAACAGCTCGTCACGTTCGTTTGCGGCGACCTGTTTCTCGTTTGGTTTCAGCCGCAGTTTTATTTGCGTTGAACTTTGCGATAAAGAAATGCGTCGGAAGTGAGCAATGAGGTCAGCAAGGCTTTCATACTGCCACCGTTGTTCTTGTAGGCGGCGTAAGCATCCTGCAGGATCGGCGCATCATTGATTGTTTCGTTGCGTCCCATCCAATAGCGGAAAACATGGCGTACAAAAACTTGGTTTACGCGTTCACTGGCAGCGAGTTTGTTAATCATCTCTATGGGATTCTTAACCGGACCATCTAAAGCCGGATCGCCGCTCAAAATAATCTCACCACGGGTGTCGACCGGTTTGCCATAATTATTTCGCGGGTCCTTATCACGTAGAATTCCTAGCTGGTTATAAATTTCAAA
>JBLINZ010000453.1:0-5128 GCA_047639375.1 Mariniblastus sp.
GAAAATTCGAGGACCGGATCAAGAACACGACCGGTTTTGATTGGGCCTAGTTTGGCCCACAATCGATCAGAGCTTGGTTTGCAAATTCGGTAGAATTGGGCGTACGGTCGATCGATCCGAACTTGGGCCGCAACTGGATCTCAATTATTATTCGGAGTCGGCATCCAGGTTCGTCAAACTTCCCGGTTGGCTTGCTTCGAGCTCAAGCAATTCTTCGATCCAGATTCGGATGTCGTTTTCGTATTCGCTGGCCAGGTCATTTTTGACTAATTGACGATGGAATGCAGCGGCTCCGACATCAAAGAAGTCGGCCGCTTCAGCCGTTGGGAACCGTTGTTGCGGATTGGGAGCGATGAGTCCTCGGCAAAACGCCATGAGTAAGTCATTGCAAGCGACGTCTTCTGGGAGAAATTCTTCCAGTCGCTCAGGCAGGCTCCGCTTGGCCTCGATCAGTTCCGACAGATCATTGATACCACCAAAGACTCGTTTCCCGGCTAACAGTTCGACCGTCACGTAGCCGAGACTAGCGAGATCACTGCGGGGCGTATTTTCGTTGCCTTCCAGGACTTCCAGCGCGGCGTAAGTCGGGGTGCAGGCTCGACGTACGGGCGGATCTTGAATGTCAAATCCCGAGCCGATATCGATGAGTTTAGTATGACCGCTGCGTTTAAGCATGATGTTTCCCGGTTTCACATCGCCGTGCACGAGGCCTTGCCGGTGCATGGCTGCCAAGGCGTCGAGGCAATCCCGGACGATGGCCACCGCGACTCCGGCTTTGAAACGCGGTTGTTCAGGGCCGGCTGTGACCAGCACATCATTGACGTGATCCCAACGTTTTTTGCTAACCCGCTCCTTGACGACTTCAAACATTCTCGGGGCTAGTAGGCGTCGCAAGTCGAACCCCTCGACCCATTCCATGACCATCATTCGAATTCGATCACGATCGAGAAAGTTTTCTACGACCAAAAGGTTTTCATGTTGAATTCGAGCGACCTTAGCCGCGACGCGACCCATCCGGGCCATCTCTGAATCGTAATGATTGGGCGATGAATATCGCTCGGGTGAAAACACTTTGAGCGCGACGGGCAGCGTAAATCCGTCGGAGCCCCTTCGTTCCGTAAGATAGACAACGCCTTGTCCTCCGGCCCCCAGACGTTTTAGGAGACGCAGGTGGGTCGTCCAGCTATGGCGTTTTTCACGAAGAATCAGCTCGTAGAGTTCCGTCAATTCAGGGCATTGGTTGCCAGTCCCTTCGCCGCCTTGGGTAAGCGTCGGCGATAGATCATCTCCATCGGGGTTGAAGATTGTTTTGGCATTGAAATCCAATGTGGCATCCTCGAATGTTTTGCTGAAACTCTGAATGAAACGTGAGGGTGGTGATCGCACCAAGCACTACAACCGGAGAATGGCGTGGCCAGTTGGCTTGGGAGGTATTTTATTCCCGGTCCACCGCCACAGTCTAGTTCATTATTCGCGATAAAATCGCCAATTGTCCCTCTCCCTAGACCGAAGCGGTTTAATTAGCTTGCCATTCGAACTGGATTCGATGCTCTGGGCGGGGAAACCCCATCCGCTTGTCCACTTGATTCAAGAGCGATTGACCGTTGCGAAACCGCTCAATATTACCGCAAAACAGGTCGATCGTGACTGGGATTCGAAGCGGCGATTGGGCCCCAACGTGAGGTGAAATAATGACATTGTCGAGCGCCCACAAGCGGGAATCGATGGGCAAGGGCTCCGGGTCGACAACATCAATGCCGGCTCCTCCAAGATGACCATTTGCCAAATACTCCACGAGCGCGGAGGTCTCAACCACCGACCCACGCCCGACATTGATTAGGTAGGCGCCCGGTTTGAATTGCTTGAATTGCTCTATCCCAATCAGTTGTTCGTTCGCACTTGAAAGCGGCAACGTGACGATGACCACGTCTGCTTCGGGGAGCATTTTTTCCCAGTCGTTCGCGGCAAAAACTTGTCGGAGAGTCTTGTTTTCGATCAGCTGTTGGCAAGCTTCTGGAAAACAATCACTTCCGATGATTGTTTTGGCCAGTGGCCGCAGCACCGAAGCGATCCGCTGCCCATTGCCACCGAGCCCCACAATGGCGACCGTTTTTCCAAACAGGTCATCGGTCGGACGACGAATGTATTCTCGGTTCTGCTGAGCCCGAAAGAAAACGGGCGAACGGCGGACCAGCCCCATCAGCAATGACAGCATCTGCTCGGCGACTTGGGGAGCGAACAATCCTGAACACCCACTGACGACGATCTCCGAATCAATCACGCTAGGCGTCAAGCAATGGTCCAATCCGGCGGCGGACGATTGGATCCAAGCCAATTTTTGGGCCGCCACGACCTTTGGCCAGTCAACGGGAACTTTCGCATGACCGCAAAATACGTCGGCTTGGAAAATGTCTTTGGCAATTGAATCCTGGGTCGCGACGATGACCTCAAAATCATCTTGGGCAACTGTTCGAATTCGCTCAACGTGAGAATCGGCTAATGGAAAACAGGTGACAATTGTTTTTGATGACATTATTTGAATACTGTTTGGTACGATGCAATTTGAACTTGTGAATTCAGACGGTGGAATCACGCCTTGTTTCAAAACTGTTTGGAAATTCGTCGTCCAACCGTTTATGGTTCAGCCGCCATTGCGGGCTTCCCCGCTTGGGTCCCGGTTAATTCAGGCTAGAATCTAATGAACCTAAGAAATCCTTGATCGATGTTACCAGAACTTGCTTCTATGAATAACTCAACGTGCGAAACTCAGATTGAAATAAACGGATTTCAATTTTCGGTTTCTCGGCCACCAGGATTGGGGCTCGTGATTGAAGGGCCGTGTTCTGAGGAGAGCCCGGACTATCTACACGATATCTTACTCAGTCAAAATTGCCGTGACGAGTTGTTTTCATTGGTTGAACTGGAGGGACTCGTGGTTTGCAAAAACGTCCGCTCCTCCGCGCCGAGTTATCGAAAAGTAAGGGGGAAATCCAGCCATGGCAAGCTTAGTCAGGCGGAGTATTATCACCATGACGGTTGTAGTTGCCCGACCAAGCCGCGGGTGGTGGAAATTCGGATGCCTCATCAAGCGATTCCGCGCCAAGTTGCCACGGCCATCGCTCCATTTCCCAGCGTGATCACCGCCATGTTGAAGTGTTTGCCGGCACAGTTGGCCGCCGGTCCAGAGTTCATGGCTTGGCGACTTGAATTTGAACCGCCGGTGACGGATTGGCCGGCTGTGGAGACTTGGGATAAATTTCAAGGACGAATGACCCGCATGGTACGCAAAGAGTTGGACGCCGAATCATGCAGGTCCTACTTTCGCGACGTTGACCGGGAGGCGGGTGCTTATGATTTGCCTTGGGAGATGGGCGAAAGTCGCTTGATGCTGAACGCCCACGATGATCTTGCCAAGACGATGCAGCACCGGCGCGCCTATCAGCAGGCACGTGCGACCGATGACCCCAACGGGAGCCTTGTCAAACGCTGGACTGCAGAGGAAGCCTGATCAATCATTACGCGGGTCGAAGCAGCAACGCGACCGACGATTCTACTTGACCGCTACTCGCCACCGGCGGGAGTAACTTGAGATACGATCTCTGAAATCGCTTGCTGTTTGGCTTGATCGCCGACCATCCCGCCAGCAAATTCAATATCGCCAATTCGCTCAATCACACGATACTTCCTACGGTAGTCGTGATCGATGAAATCGACGAACCGAATGTCGAACTTCATTTGATCGCTCATCTTCTCTGCTAACAGGCGCCGTGTTTCTGATTCGACTCGTTCCGACTGGCTGGCGTCACGCAGGATGTATTGAATCTCAAGCTCGACTTGTCCGCGTTCGTAGACTTTGATTTCGATGATTGAGTCGTTGACGATCGCATTCAACTCGTTGACAAACACATTGAAGAACGAGGGGTAAAACCGCTCGCCGCGATCCGACATGATAAAGTTCGAATCCTTACCTTCAATTTTGGTGATCACATATTTTTCAGTCCCGTCAGGGTACTGGCGGAATTCGACATCCGCGATGTCTTTCATTTTATAGCGAATGAACGGAAAATCGCTTAATTCCAAGCGTGTGATGATCATTTCCGGTTGGCCCGCATCGTTGGGTGCCGTTTCGACGTACGCCACGTTGGCGAAGATTTCGAGTCCGCTATCGGTCTCGTGAGCCAACTCACCCAGTTCAACCGAGCCGTAGGAGTCTTCGACTTTCGAACGCGTGAAGACAGATTCGATGTGCTGACGCTGGCAATCAAAAAAAGTCTCGCCACTGACATTGATCAATTCAGGATGATGCTTGAGCTCAAGTCCGAGCTTGCGAATCGTGTGAGCGATCATATTCATCGGAGACGGGAACACTAACAATAATTTTGGCTTGTACTTGTTGATGTCATCGACCAAGCCACGAACCGTTTGCTCGTCAATTTTGTCGAACAGGTGGTACTTGAACCCGACAAATTTGCTGTATGGGTTGAACTTGACCATGTCGTCAATGTTGTAAGTGTTTTTCGGATAGAACACCAACATCCGTTCGCCCGGTCGCCAGCCCATGCGGTACCAGCATTTGAAAAACGTGAACAGCATCGAAAACATATGGTGTTTGGTCATCGTGACGGCGAGCGGCATGGAAGTCGAACCGCCAGTCGCCATTTGCATCAAGTAGTCGCTGCCGCGAAGTTTCCGGATCGATTCCCAAGGTTTGCCTTCGACCGTGAACTCAGAACTTGTGGGATCGACGTCGGCCCATTTGTCAGTCATGACCGACTGACCAGCTTCGGCGTAGTCTTGTTTTGTCAACGCCGGCAATTTCGCATAGGCTGCAAAAAACTCATCGTCGGAGGCGTGCTGGGTGGAGGCGAGAAAGTCCGTGAACTTGCCACGAAAAAACTCAGTGGACTCATTTGATTTTGTCAGCAACGATTCGAGGTCAGCTCGGATTTTCGGCCGAATGTCGGTCAGCCTGTCTTTTACGACGATCTCCTTGTAGAGATCGCGGACACCGATGAATCCGAATAACCACTGATAAAACGTTTTGAGCATGCTAAGCAATGTGTTTAGGAAAACGGTTGATTTTCAAAACCACCAAACTATAAAAATCCGCCCCAGATGTCGAGCGGAG